>JAJRWS010000021.1 GCA_024276705.1 Planctomycetota bacterium
TATTTTGGCTTCTCTTCGTACTCGTACTCGTACTCGACGACCGTAGGATACTCGCCATACGACTCGAGTACGAGTACCGCCGCAAGCGGCTGAGTACGAGTACGAAGCTGCATTATCAGAACGCCACGATTTACCGAAGTTTTTTTCTTGAACGTTCCCTACAGAAAACCGGATAGTTATTTATCGGCCAAGCCTTAGCGCGGGAAGAGTACCCTTGGATCGGCCCGAAGGGAGTGTTACGATACAAACCCCTCATCGGCTCGACCTGCCCGCTGTCATCGAAGGTTCGAAGAGGGGGGGTATTGGTCATGTTATTTCAGGAGTTTCCATGATGCGGATTTTTCGGCTGACCCTTTTGACACTGCTTTGCGTGACCGGTTGTAGCGGCTCGAATGCCCCACAAGGGGTCAATCGCAATTCGGATAAGAGCGCTGCGTCACGCGAAGGAAAGACTTTACGGATTGCCGTCATCCCCAAGGGGACCACGCACGAGTATTGGAAATCGGTGCATGCGGGAGCCAGTCAGGCAGCGAAAGATTTGGAAAATGTTGAAATCATCTGGAAAGGTCCGATGAAGGAAGACGACCGGGAAGGCCAGATCAGCGTGGTCACGGACTTCGTGACAGAAAAAGTAGACGGAATATGTCTCGCTCCGCTCGATGCGGCCTCCTTGATGAATTCGGTGGAGCTCTCGCTAGACAACCAGATTCCCGTCGTGATCTTCGATAGTGGCCTGGAGGACCATGCAAAAATCGTCAGTTACGTGGCGACCGACAATGTCGCGGGTGGAGCTGCGGCAGCGCGGCGGTTGGCGGAAGTCCTCGGCGGCAAGGGAAACGTGATCCTGCTACGGTACAATGCCGGCAGCGATAGTACCGAGCAACGTGAGCGAGGTTTTCTCGAAACGCTGGAAACAGAATTCCCGGAAATTAACATCCTCTCCTCCGACCAGTACTCGGGAGTCACCCCGGAAGAATCATTGCAAAAAGCAACCGACATCCTGAACAAGTACCGAAATGAAGTGAACGGCCTGTTTGCCGTATGCGAGCCCAATGCCACCGGTGCTCTGGGCGCGCTCGAGGAAACCGAACTGGCTGGCAAGGTAAAATTTATTGCTTTTGATTCCAACGAAATGCTGATTCATGGTTTGCAGGTCGGACACGTGCATGGCATCGTCCTGCAGAATCCGGTCAACATGGGATACGAAGCAGTCCGGGCCATGGTCCGACATTTGCGCGGGGAAAAAGTAGAAAAACGAGTCAATACCGGCGAAGTGGTAGCGACCAAGGAAAACATGGACGATCCGGATATCCAGAAGCTGCTCGTCCCCGAACAATACGACGATTGATTGGGGGGATCTTAGATTCAAGGATCGTTCGAGAAATAACTGTCCGATGTCCCCTCGCCCCTTTGGGGAGAGGGCAGGGTGAGGGGCTGGAAATATGCCAGTTATCTCTCGAACGATCCCAAGCCACATTCACGCCAAAACGTACAATATTGGATCATTCCGGAGCTACCGCCAACCATGCCCGAGCCCTTGTTAACCATGAAGGGCATCAGCAAGCACTTCGGAGCGACACGTGCACTACGGAATGTCGACTTGGAGGTCTATCCTGGCCAGGTGCTGGCCCTGATTGGGGAAAACGGGGCGGGTAAAAGCACCTTGATGAAAGTCCTCAGCGGTGCCCATCGGCCCGATTCCGGCACCATGCTACTGGCAGGCAGACCGTATGCGCCAACGGGGCCTCACGCTGCCCGCATTGCCGGCATCGGCATGATCTACCAGGAATTGAACCTCGCAGACGATCTGTCCGTGGAGGACAATATTATGCTGGGCAAGGAGCAGGCTCGCTTCGGTATGGGTCGCTGGGGAATCATGGACCGTGTTGTCCAACGGCGGCTGGTCCGTAAGGTACTCGAACAGTTGGGCCATCCCGACTTACGACCCGAAACGCCCGTGCGAGAACTCCCGGTGGCCTTGCAACAGTTGGTTGAAATTGCCCGGGCCCTCATCGTGCAAGCGCGCGTGCTCGTCTTCGATGAGCCCACCAGCTCGCTGACAGGCCAAGATGTTACCAAGCTTTTCCAGGTCATCCGGAATTTACGTGATGCCGGTATCGGCATCGTGTACATCAGCCATTTCCTGGAGGAAGTGCGTGAAGTCTGCGATCATTACTCCATTTTGCGCGATGGGGAATCTGTGGGGCACGGCAAGCTGCAAGAAGTCAGCGAAGATGACATCGTCGCCATGATGGTAGGCCGAACCGTCGACCATCTATTCCCGAAAGTGGCTCATGAACCGGGCGAAGTGATCCTCACGTTGGATCGTGTATCAGGATACAAGATTCCCACCACGGTTTCGTTGGAAATCCACCGGGGTGAAATTCTGGGAATTTCCGGCCTGGTAGGCGCGGGCCGCACGGAATTATTACGTTGCCTCGCCGCACTCGATCCAGTACGCAGTGGCAAAATTCGAATTGGCCAGTTTACTCCCCCACACACACCTCGGGCCCGTATTCAAGCCGGCTTGGGCCTTGTCTCCGAAGATCGCAAGGGCGAAGGGCTGGCTCAATCACGCAGTATCGCGGACAACCTCACCTATAGCCGCCTCCAACCTTACTGCCGCTTCGGCATGCTCAACCTGCGGCGACGGCGTCAGGCAGTCGAGCACTGGATGGGCCAACTTCAAGTCAAAGCGCGCTCGCCAGAGCAGGAAGTCGAGGCCTTGTCGGGTGGAAACCAGCAGAAAGTCGCTCTGGCCCGAATCATGCATCAGGATGCGGATATTCTGTTGCTGGACGAACCAACACGGGGAATCGATGTCGGCACGAAATCTGAAATCTACCGCCTGATGGGAGAATTGGCAGCCAATGGCAAGGCAATTTTATTTGTCAGTTCCTACCTGACGGAGTTATTGGAAGTCTGTGACCGGATTGCAGTCATGGCTCGAGGCCAAATCCGCGCGGTCCGTCCGGCGACTGACTGGACGGAAGAAAAAGTCATGCGAATCGCAATCGCCGTGGAGAACGGATGAGCACCCAGCCCCAACCCTCAAAGGCGGCCGATACCTCCAAGGCCAAAGGCACCAGCGCTGGCAGACGACACATGATGCTGTTAGGCAGCGCGTTGGGGCCTTTCCTGGCTTTGGGTGTAGTCATTTTCTTTTTTGCCGCCGCGGATGCCCTGCAGGGAAGTGATACTTTTCTCAGCACCCCCAACCTGCGGGCTCTCTCCAAACAGATTGCCCCAATCGCGGTGGCTGCCTTGGGAATGACGATCATCATCATCGCCGGTGGGATCGATCTATCCGCAGGCACGGCGATCGCCCTCTGCGCAACGGTCTTGGCCTGGTCGCTCAAAGAGGATGTGGCCATGCTGATCCTACGCGGAGAAAACGTCGCCGGCGCCACTCAAAAATGGAAAGAAGGGAGCGAAAATCTCCGGAAAGTCAAACGCAAGATCACCCAGTGGCAAGCTGCCGCTTCACTCGCCAAAGAGAAGCCAGCAGCGGCTAAAAAAGGGCCGGCGCGAAACCAACCGCAAACTCTGGAAAAGCAGCGTGCTCTCCAGCAGCAACTCGAAACGGAACTTCCACGACTCGAACAAGAGGTAAAACGACTAACCGCCGATTCCCACCGTTTCAGCCGATTCACACCCTGGATTGCCATCGGCTTGACCGTACTGGCCGGCTGTCTCTGCGGTTTCCTCAATGGGACGTTGATTAGCTATCTCCGCGTGGTGCCCTTCATTGTCACCCTGGGGACGATGACTTTTTTTCTCGGCCTGGCAAAAATCCTGGCTCACGAAAGTACGGTCCGTCCTGACCGAAGTGAACAAATCCCCCAGTGGCTGGTCAACTTTTTAAGTATTCGCGAGACCGCCTTAATTTACGGCTTTCCCGCGGGAGTCTGGTTAGCCATTTTGCTATCCCTCTTGCTGGCCGCCATCCTCCGCTACTCGATATTCAGCCGCTATATTTTTGCTCTCGGTTCCAACGAATCGACCGCCCGGCTCTGCGGCATCAATGTCATCTGGAATAAAATCGCCGTCTACACGCTGGCGGGACTGTTTGTCGGCGTGGCCGGCATCTATCAATTTTCTCTGCTTTCCGCGGGCAACCCCACCTCGGGCATCGGCTTGGAATTGAAAATCATTGCCGCCGTGGTCATCGGTGGAGGTTCCTTGAATGGTGGCCGTGGCTCAGTTCTGGGAACCATTACCGGGGCAGCCATCATGGCGGTGATCGCCAGTGGTTGCACTTTGCTGGGACTCAGTAATCCGATTCAGGAAATCATCATTGGTGTGATCATCGTGGTTGCTGTCACCGTCGATCAGGTTCGCCGGACTCGACTGGCCGAATAGCCAGACAAACTGCCAAATGGCGGGGTTGCAATAACTGATCTTGACCCCATGGACGGAGAGCGAAAAGATGTCAGGCTGTAAGACGGGAGTCCAGGTCAGCCAGCAGGTGTGTGATGGATACCACAACCAACGACCCGATCGAACCCGGCGGAGAGCATTCAGGGAATCTCGATCCTGAATTAGAATATCGGCTCGAGGGATCCGAGTCCGCCGATTCTTCTGGGCGCCGTTTCCGCTCGATGAAGCCGCGCCAACGAAAACGGGCCAAACCGAAACCTGCCCGGCCAGGCACCTACATCGGCCAACGAGGCAATCGCCGCAGCCGGAAATCGCGCTAGCGTCTTGCGGCTTGCTGCTCTTCGCCCTCAGCTTTTTTCTGCTATTTCCTCCCAAGCACCTCGGCTGCTTCTTCACAAAGCCCCTGGGCCGCCTCTGACTGCGGCGCTTCGGCGATCACGCGGACAACCGGCTCGGTATTGCTAGCCCGTACCAACAGCCAGCGATCGGGCCAATCGAGTCGTAACCCATCCAGTCGGCTTGAGGTGGCTGCGGTGAAGTGCTCCTCCAGGTTTTCCAGCCCCGCCTCGACCCGGTCGGGCGACAGATCAATTTTGGCCTTATGGATCGCATAGCGGGGCAGTTGATCAGCCAAGGAACTGACCGGCTGTTGGCGTGCAGCCATCGCATCGAGCACCAGTGCCATGCCAACAAAACTGTCGCGGACCAGCCCGACGCGTGGATCGATCACCCCACCATTGCCCTCTCCGCCCAGCACGGCCCCTTCGGCGAGCATCCGGTCCACGACATTGGCTTCTCCCACTTTCGAGGCGAAATAGGGGACTTCAAACCGCTGAGCCAGATCGCAAGTCATGCGGCTGGTGGAGCAGTTGGTCACCACGGGCCCCGGACTCTGGCTGAGCAGATGCTCCACGCATAAAGCGAGCGTATACTCCTCCCCCAGGTAGCGGCCCGACGCATCGATGATCGCCAGACGATCCGCATCCGGATCCTGACAAAAACCAATAGCGGCATTGGCGGATACGACCTGTTCGAAGACTGTGGCCAGGTTTTCCGCGGTCGGCTCGGGAGTGTGGGCAAACTGGCCGTCCGGCTCTCCTCCCAGCAGGATGGCCTCACAGCCTAAACGCTCCAGCAACGGCAGGCCGAGCAGGCTACCCGCGCCGTGATTGGCATCGAGCAACACCCGAAAATGCTGGCTCCGGATTCGGTCCACGTCACATATTTTTTCAATCCGGGCAAGATGTTCGGCGACCGGGTTCTCGACTCGCTCCGTCTGGCCAAGCTGGTCGTGCGGCCGCCAGTCGAACTGCCGGGCCTGATAGCGATCGAGTACTTCTTGCCCTGCAGCTGCGGGAATCACCCGGCCAGCACGACTGAATAGCTTCAAACCATTGTAAGTCGACGGATTGTGACTGGCGGAAATCTGGATACCACCGGCCGCTTGCAATTGCTGCACCAACACCCCCGTGGTGGGAGTGGCGGCGATGCCGGCATCGAGGCAAATCCGTCCCGCAGCGGCCAGGCTGGCTCGAATTGCATCGGCCAGCATCGGCCCCGACGCACGCCCGTCTCGCGTTACGACCACGGGCCCCGGAGACAAAGTTGCCGCATAAGCTCCCACGTAGCGGATAGCCGTCTCGGGAGTGAGTGTGGTGCCACTAATGCCCCGCAAGCCAGATACACTGATAATGAGTTTTTCCATCGTGAGAATCGTAGCAGGAAGTAACACCTGCTACAATGCAAGCATGCCCGCGGA
>JAJRWS010000442.1 GCA_024276705.1 Planctomycetota bacterium
AATGCTGGTTTAGCAGGTTCCACAAATGGTCTGCCAGATGCTCAACGTGCAGGCCGGTATTCTCTCCTGGTGCATCCGCCTTCGTCCGTTTGCCATTCGTACGACCAAGGTCTTTGCGGTCCAAATCGGACCTGCCCAAATCGGACCTACCCAGATCGGCCCTACCCAGATCGGCCCTGCACAGATCGGCCCTGCACAGATCAGGCAGTCGCACAAACAACCAATCGGGGCCACGTTCGACCTCGAATTCCAGTTCGTGTCGTTGTTTCGTCGGCAGTTCGAGTACATTAACCATGGGCGGCCTCCTTCCGCATAGAGATGAGGAGCCTACCATACCGGGTAGGATACATCGTTGTTGGGATCACTCCTGAGGTTTCAGGGGGACTCGTGTGATGACATGGGCCTGAACCTCATTCTACGCCTGGTACCCATAAAAAGACAAGCGAGTTTTCCATTAGTCCTTGAGCATCTGGACAATCGTTTGTCGGGCAACTGCAAACGCCTCGGGTAGTTTGTCGGGCTGCTTGCCACCGGCTTGGGCCATGTCGGGGTGGCCCCCGCCTCCACCTCCAAGCATCTGAGCCACGGGACGAATCCAGTTGCCAGCATGACCTCCGCGTGCTAGCAGGTCGCGGCTGATTCCCGCCACCAGGGTGACTTTGTCCGGCCCTTCGATGCTGGCCAGCAAGACCGCACAAGGGGAGGCCTTTTGCCGAATCTGGTCGATCAGTTGCCGCATCAGATTCGACTGGGCAGTTGGTGCTTCGGCTACGACCAGCGTGACTCCAGCGACCACCTCGGATGATTCGAGCAGATGGTCTGGCGTCAGGGGCCCGCTTGCCGACCGCTGCTCGAGCTTTCGATGAAGGTTGTCGACTTCGCCCTGCAGAGTCGCAATTCGCTCAGGCACGGCGAAAATCGAGACCGAGAGAAACCTGGCAGCTTCCGCCAATACCTGTTTGTCTGCAGAAATACCAGTCCCCGCGGAGTCAGTCCCCGCGGAGGGGGAGGCTCCAGTTTTGTTGGCTGCAAGAACCTGGGAATCCACGCTATCCGAATCGGTTGGCGTGGCCCCGGTGGCCACCATCTTTTTCAGCTCACGCTGCTGCCGTTGAAGGGTTGCCACCGCAGCGGGGATTTCGCCGTGCTGGCAGCCTAGCGACTGGGCGGCTGCCTCGACCGTCTGGGCGATTTTTTGCGTGTACTCGGTGGCACGCAGGCCTGTCAGAGCGGTAATCCGTCGGGTCCCGGCTGAAATGCCTTCTTCGCCCAGTATTTCAAAGTCGTTGATTTCCGCCGTATTGCCCAAGTGTGTGCCCCCACAAAGCTCTTTGCTGAAGGCTTCCTTCAAGGTCGGCCCCATGCTCACCATCCGCACCGGATCGGGGTACTTTTCGCCAAAGAGCATCATGGCGCCATGCCCGCGTGCGTCGGCCAGTGGCAGTACCTGCGATTCGATTTTTTCGCCCGCTTCGATCCGTTGCGACACATCCTGGCCGACCTGTTGCAGTTGTTGTGGCGGGATGGCACGCAGGTTGGTGAAATCAAACCGTAACCAGTCCGCGTCCACTTTGGAGCCTTGCTGTTGGGCGTGCGAGCCAATGTTTTTTTGCAGTGCGTAGTGCAGGATGTGCGTTGCCGAGTGGGCCCGGCGAATGGCTTCACGCCGGGTGCCATCGACGATCGCACGTACGTGGGCACCTTCGCGCATGGTTCCGCGACGCAAGTGTCCGTAGTGAATGATCAGGGCGCCATCTTTTTGCGTATCGGTGACTTCGAATTCGAAGCCGTCGGCCGAATCGTCCGTGGATTTCGGATCGTCACTCGACACCCCCAGCTTGTCACCGGACACCTCCAGCTTGTCACTCGACACCCCTTGCTTGTCACTCGACACCCCTTGCTTGTCACTCGACACAATGACGCCCGTATCGCCCACCTGGCCTCCGCTTTCGCCATAGAAGGGAGTCCGGTCGAGGACGACGCGCACCGGGCTGGCGGCCGCGTTACCCGCCAGGCTCCGTTCATCCATCGAATCACAAAGCTGGTCGTGCGGTGGCTGGCCCGCCACGATGCCTTTGATCGTTGCCTCTGCGGTGAGTGTCTCGTAGCCCAGGAACTCGCTGGTATGCAACGCATGTTTCAAGGAATCGATCGGGCCTCGACTGCCCATGACGGTGTGTTGCGCCTTGCCCGAGACTTCTCCGTGTGCAGCCATCGCCCGAGCGTATCCATCCCAATCGAAGGTAAGATTGTGCTCGGCGGCAAGCGCCTCGAAGAGTTCGGGAGGTACGCCGTAAGTCTGATACAATTCGGCCGCGGCCGTCCCATCAACTCGTACTCGATTGCCGGCCCGCATCTCATCAAAAACACGCTCGATGCGGTTCAGTCCGCCATCGATGGTGGCAAAAAAGTTCGCTTCTTCCTGCTCGATGACTCCTTGCACACGTGGCAGAGTTTCGGCCAATTCCGGGTAGGCGCTTTGCATGGCTTGGACCACGGCGGGAACCAACTGGTTCAGGAACGGCTTGCGCAGTCCCAGTTGATGCCCGTCGAGTACCGCCCGTCGCAACAGACGCTTCACCACGTATTTTTCCTTGTTCGCGCCAGGGTAGATGTTTTCATGCACGGCGAACGTACAAGCTCGAATGTGATCGGTGATTCGGCGTAATCGACGCCCATCTTCACTCTCCGACTTATAGGAGACTCCGCACACCTCGGCGGCCGCCTGCACAATCGGCATCAGGTTGTCGATATGGTAGTTGGTGGTCACTCCTTGCAAGGCCGCGGCCGTCCGTTCCAGGCCCATGCCGGTATCGATATTTTTACTCGGCAGAGGCCGGAGGTTGTCGGGTGGCGTGCCAACCCGGTTGAATTGCGTAAACACCAGGTTCCATATTTCGACGGGCTGGCCACGCTCATCGAGATAGTAGATTTCGCTACAAGGACCACACACTCCGTCAGGGCCCTGGCTCGGGGCGCTGGCCGGCCAGAAGTTTTCGTCTTCCTCCATCGGCTCGATGCGTGACGATGGCAGGCCGATATCCTGGGCCCAGATCCGGGCCGCCTCCTGGTCGTCTTTGTAGACGGTAACGCTAAGTCGTTGCGGTTCGATGCCCAGCCACTGACGGTCGGTGAGAAATTCCCAGGCCCAGGCAATCGCTTCCTTTTTGAAATAATCGCCAAAGCTGAAATTGCCAAGCATTTCAAAAAAGGTGTGGTGGTAGGCGGTGCGGCCGACGTTGTCGATGTCGCCTGTGCGGAGACACTTCTGGCATGTGGTGGCGCGAGTGAAATCGAGCTTTACCTTGCCCAGGAAATGATCCTTGAACTGATTCATGCCCGCGGGCGTGAACAGCACGGACGGGTCCCAGGTGGGTACCAGCACGTCGCTGGGGCAACGCCGATGCCCTTTGCTTTCAAAAAAGGCCAGGTATTTCTCACGAATTTCGTCGGTTTTCATGGTTCGGGCAGTGTCGTTAGGAGCTCTCTGGTATCAATTCGGTGGAAAAGGCCCATGATACTCGTTGCTCTGCCAGACGACTACGGGGGTCATCGTGTAGATAGCAGGGGGGGCAGGACAGAGTTTGCATCCGGAAACGGATGTGATTTCCAGACGGGGAGTGAATTACAACACAGGCCGTTGAATGGCGGCCTCGATAGGAAAGCCAGGAAGCGAATGATGGTCAATGACGATCGATTGGTTGTCCAGGTCAGTCAGGAGCCCTTATGGCTTCAATCGTTGGGCTGGAATTCAACGTTTGGGAGGGAGTAAAAAATCCAAAGCGACGGCTGCGCCGCAGCACTCCATATTATGGAGTGCGACAGCGCAGCTGTCGCTTTGGATTTTCAAACAAGTTAGCCTACCGAAAACAGGTGCGATTCGGGGGAGCGGTTCCTTTCAGGGCAGGTCTGTGGCAGGCAGCGCGAACTGGCCTTCGTAAATCTCGGACCAATGTTTGGCGAACCCTGGCATACGCCCTTGTCTAGGCAATTGCTAGCTTTGCTGGAATCAAAAAGGCGCAGTTGCCCTGGCAGGTCCACGATATCAGCCGAAGGCGTTTCCTGGCCGACATGGTAAGTGACCAGAAATATTGCTACATTTCTTTCCAAAGTCATTGCCTCCTGGACTTTCTGATCCCATCAAACCACACCCTCCTCAGCCCCATGAATCAGAACGACGAAACATCCTCCGCGACCCAACCCCGCTGGCAGCCATTGGACAAGATCCAGCGGCGCGTCTTGGGCGTGCTGGTGGAAAAAGCGAAAACGACGCAGGAGAGCTATCCTCTTTCGCTCAATGCGCTGGTGTCAGGTTGCAATCAAAAGAGCAACCGCGCTCCGCAGATGAATCTGGACGCGGATCAGGTGGAAGAAATCACTGAGCATTTGCGTAAGTTGGGCGCGATGGCCGTGATTCAGGGTGGCAGCCGGGTCGACAAGTACCGGCACCTGCTCTACGAATGGCTTGGGGTCGACAAAGTGGAACTGGCGGTGATAGGCGAGTTGCTATTACGTGGCGCCCAGACGATCGGCGAGCTTCGTGGGCGGGCCGCCCGGATGGAGCCGATTGCCGGTGTTTCCCAACTGCGGCCCATTCTCAAAGGGCTCCAGGATAAAGGCTTGATCGTTTACCTGACGCCGCCGGGCCGCGGCTGCATCGTGACCCATACGCTCTACGAGCCGCAGGAATTCGACCGGCTGCGCAAGGAAGTGGGGGGGGGCGACCTGGCGGTTGCCGTACCGCACGGACCGCCGCCGGCCGCGTCTCGTGGGCCGGTCGCCTCGGAGCCCGAACCGATGCCGGAGGCACCCTCCCGTCCGGTGGCGGCGGTGGAGTCAGCCGTAGCAGCAGCTCCCGCTGCCGGCTCCGTGGACCGCGCGCAGTTTGAGTCGCTGCGCGAAGAAGTGGTCGCGCTGCGGCAGCAACTGGCCGAGTTCCGCGGGCAGACGGAGTCGTCGGTCGACCAATTGGGTCGCGACCTGGAAGACCTGAATCGCCAGTTGGGGAACTAACTAGTCAACTCCCTCTGGCGGTGTTGCCCACGGCCCGGCCAGTCCGCAGAGCAGGGCCATGGCGGCGAATGCCCAGAGCGCGGGGGCAAACCCCCCCAGCGTGTCGATGGAGATGCCCATCACCAGAGGGCCCACGCTGCTCCCCGCGACAGCGGCAGTGATGGTCGTGCCGCGAATTTTTCCTAAATGGGCGCGACCAAAATAACGCGTCCACGCGGTCGAGGCGACAATGGTCATCAACCCTTGGGCCATTCCGTACGAGCAGGCGGCCACAAACAGGCCTCGGGCGGGGACCCATATGCCGCCAGAGAGCGCCATCAGCATACAACTGAGCCCCATGCCCGTCATTGAAGCGGTGACCAGCCAGCGGATTGCCAGGCGGTCGGCCAGCAAGCCGCCGGCCAACTGCATGCCTCCCATGCCAACCGCCAGGAGGGTACATGCCCAGGCTGAATCGTGTTGCGAGTATCCAACCTGGCGGAACAGGCCTTCGATATGAAACACGATTCCCGTGCCGATCAAAGCCCAAGCGGCGATAGCCGTCAGCAAAATCCAATACGATCGGTGACGGACGGCGGCGCTCAAGTCGATACCGGCAACGTAGATGTCGGCGATCTGCTCGTTGGTGTTGCGGTTTGGCCGGATGCCGTCGGGCCATTGCCCCACATCGCTGGGACGTTGGCGATAGACGAGCAATACCAGGGGGAGCAGGATGACGAGCAGGATGGCTCCCATCAGGGCGTAGGCGCCGCGCCAGCCATAGGTGTCGATCAACAGCAACACTCCGGCCGGAAAGGTGGCAATGGCTCCGGCCATGCCAACTTGCAGGAAGCCGCTGGCCATGCCCAGTCGCCGGTCGAACCACATCGCCAGCGTGTTGTTCGCCAGCAGCGACATGGTGCCAGGGCCAACCATCCGCAGCAGGAGAAATACAACCAGCAACATGAGGGTGCCATGGACTTGCGAGGCGGCCAGGCACGTGGCAGCCAGCAGGCAGACGGCGATCAACACCGATCGTTTCAGGCCGAGCCGATCGGTCAGGGCTCCGACGAAAGTCAGGGGCAACGAGGCCAGTAGCGTTGCCAGCAAATAGGTTGCCGACATCTCGGTTTGGCTCATTCCCAACGTCTCGCGCAGGTGGGGAATAAAGTAAGTGATGCCAATGGTCTGGCCAGGAAACGTGGCGATCATCACCAGCATGGCCAGGGGCAACATCAGCCAGCCATAAAAGAAAGCTGGCTGGTTGTCCGTCTTGGGAATCGTAGTCTTGGCAATCGCAGCAAGGGACGTTTCGCGGATTGCGATTGCTCCCGCGCCTGTCAGGCAGAGGGGTTCGGCCAGGTTGGCGGGCCCGTTACCGGTCGCGTCGTTCGGCGGAGAATCAGCAGCGAAGGGCGGCTCGATGGCCGATTCCAACTCGGGACTGGTGGTGGGCGACATGGGAGAGGGGAGGGGATTTATGATGTCTGATTTGCGGATAGAGCTGACTTTGGGTTCCGGAGGGGGGGAGGGGCAGAGGAGGGCGGAAAGGGGGAGGGAGGAGATTTATGATGTCTGATTTATGATTGATGATTTGTGGATAGAGGAGGGGGGAGTCAGTATAGGCGCCTGTTGCAGGAAAGGACAGGCGGCGAGGAGGGCGGGTTCGGGGCCGGGTGCAGGGCAGGAGCTCAACGTTTGGGAGTGGGTAAAAAACCCAAAGCTACGGCTACGCCGCAGCACTCCATATTATGGAGTGCGACAGCGCAGCTGTCGCTTTGGATTTTCGTGCATAAAAGGGGGCAGACACAAAAGTGCTCGGGACGATATTTGAGTGGCCCTTTGCCTTGCTGCAAATCGGCCTGAAAGGCTCAACGCATGCCAGCCCGGGGCAGAGCGCAGCGCCGCCCTGGGTACTCCAATTCATCAATCATCAATCATCAATCAGACATCAGACATCAAACATCAGACATCATAAATCCCCCTCAGCCCAGATCGGGTAGCTCTTGCAGCCGATGCACCAGGATGCTGTACGGTTGCTCGGTGCGGAGCAGTTCGGGCGTCTGGTTGGGCGCACCCAGGTTTTCAAATCCCAGTGCTTCCAGTGCTTGCACGCGTCGGCCACTGGCGACCACCACGACCTGCCTGGCACCAAGGCGGGGTGCGTGGCACAAACGGAGGCAGTCGAGCTGGTGGGCCAGGCCTTGGCCCCGGTAATCGGGGTGCACCACCAATCGGTTCATCGCCCCATAGGGGCCTGGGCCGGTGAGCCGATCTTGAAAGGCCACATGGTAGGGGATGCTTGCCGGATCGTCATGCAGGGTCAGTCGTGCCGCTGCCGCCAGCCGCCGACCATCGCGTGCGGTCCATTGGCAAGCGTTGCGGTCGATCGGGTCAATCCATGGTTCTGGGCCGATCGATTGGGGATTGACGTCCACTTCGCTCGACCAGACCTGAGTGCGCAGGCGACCGATCTCGGCCATCTCGGCATGATCAAGGTTGCTTAGAAGGCGTATTTCCATGGTCTGCTACGGGGTTGGCTTTTTTGGGGGCCCTACTGGCTGGGAGGTTTGCAGCATGTTGTTCAGGTATTTTAATTGAAGTTTTAAACCAGGGTCTTTATGGGTCTCGATCGCGCCGGCAAGCGCATCGCGCAGTGTTTGGATGGTGGGTTGCAAGTAACGCATCAATTCGAGCGGTTTGTTCGTTTTGGAGTAAATGACAAATCGATTGTGAAAATGAGAAGCCAGTTGGCGAAGCCGTTCGGGTTGCTCCACCAGTCGTGGCGCCAGTTGCTCGACCGCCAGGACATAATTTCCCAGTTTGTGTCGTCCCAACTGGTAGGTTTTCAGATCGAGCACTTCGGTAAACAGTGTTTCCAGTCCCTTCTTGGACTCCACTGCTTCGGGCGGGCCCGCCTCCTTGGCTTGGCCGGTCACTCCCGCCGGTTCAGCCGGATCTGGTTTCCGGCCGGCGTCCGCTTGGGCCATGGCCAGCAGCGCGGCGGCCAGATGTTTGGTGAAGGCAAACGTTTTCTGGTGGCCTGGCAGTAATTTTTCGTCGCGAATGAGATCTTGTTCATGTTTTTCGGTTTGCCGGTACAATTGCCGGGCCAGGTCAAACTGTCCCGACAGGGCCGCGGGCAAACATTGTTTGTAACGCCAATCGATAACCCAGCGGGCCCGCCGATCGGCCCGCTCCCAATTCAGGTCGTCGCAATTATTGATGCAGCGCCCGTACCAGTAGGCTGCTTCTTTCCAGCGGGCTGCCTGGTCTTCTGTCGTGGGAGCCGAAGTGGACGGCCGGAGATAGCAATCGCCCAGCCGCAGGCAAATGCTTGGCAACCGTTCGTGAAATTGTTGCCGTTGGCTGACCGTCAAATGTTGAAAACGTTGGGGCGCATCTTCCGCCCGATTCAGCGTAAGGTCGATTTCGTCCACCAGTTGCCGGTAGAGAAGGCTGGCCGCATCGGGGCCATCACGAAAATTGATGGCGGTTGCTTCACCCTGGCGTGCCCAGATTTCCAGGGCGGGGATTTGCTGATTGGCCACTGGAGTGAGCGCCATTTGCCGGGCGCTGATACGCCGGCTCTCGGCGAACGATTCGATCGCATCCTGAAAACGCCAGGCCTCGTTGAGGATCCAGCCCCGACGTTCCAGCAGATATGCCCGGAGTGGGTGGTTGGGGCCCAGGGGCGAATTGTCCCTGCTGGAGTCCATCTGTTCGAGGGGATGGGTTAGCCGTGGATCGCTCGAACCGCGGTAGCCTGCTTCGGCTTCCAGGCAGAGGCTGAGCATCGATAGGAGGGGGTTGGGAGAGAGCGATCGCACTTCGGCAAAACTGGAAATCGCCGCATCGTAGTTTTTACTGTCCAACTGCATGCGACCGTAGTCGAGCAGGATCAAGGGTCGCAACGGTTTGGTTGTTGCGTCCGCGCAAGCAGCCAGAGCAGCCTGATATCCTGTTTCGGCTTCTTTCCACTGGGCCAGGGCATGATGCAGCACGGCAGCCAGGTGCAGGTCGGCAGCGTCTGGAGTGGCCAGTTGGTTGAGTTGCTCGAGCGTATGGGTCAAGGCCTGCTCGTAGGGCGTCCGGTACGGACTGCCCAGGGCGTCCGTAGCTTTTTTCAGGCAGCGTTCGATCGCCAGTTGGGGCTTTAGCAGCTCGGCCTGCAAGGGCCTGGCGACCTGTTCCAAGGCAGCGTAAAGTTGAGGCACCTGGTCCGTCGGCAGAAGCTGGCCCAGGTGGTCCATCGAAACAGGGCCGAACTGGCGCTGGCCCGAGCCAACCGCAGTGACCAGTTGCCGGCGAACCATCGGGGTGAACCAGGGCGTTTCGTGAAACCACCACTGGCCATTGAGGCCTGGCAGGGCAACCAATTCGTCCCGAACCATGGCGACCGCCGGCTGCACACGGGTGCGCCACCAGAGGCCGGTTGCCAGCAGGCCGCATAGCAGGGCAAGTCCTCCCAACCACAAGAGCAGCCTGCGCGGGAAGCCGGAAGTTGCCTGGGAGGAGGGCGAAAAGGTTTGCTTTTGCCGGGTTCGCGTGTCGGCCCGGGTGGAAGTATCCGGGCGTGTGCTGCCAGGGCTCGGCGATTCCAGCTCGGCCCCGCCATACGTTCGGGCCAGACGGGCCAGTTGCTGGCCTGAAGCGAGTGGGGCCAGCACGGTGGCCACTTCGGCCGGAGTCTGGTAACGGTCCTGGGCGTTTTTGGCCAGCATCTTGCGGAGGATGTCCCACAAGATTCGCGGGATTTGCCCGGTGGTGCGAATGGGGGGAACTTTTGATTTTTCGTGAGCGATTTCCGGCTTCAGGTCGGAGTTATAAAATGGAGGATTGCCTGCCAGTAGATGGTACAGCGTGCAGCCCAGACTATAGATATCCGCCCGGATGTCGACACTCGTGGTGAGCCATTGTTCGGGCGACATGTACATGCCCGTTCCCATGGCCCGGTTTTCCAATCGCGTTAACCGTTGCTCACTGTCGGTGTTCAGCAGCGCCAGGCCAAGATCGAGGATTTTGATCAGGCCTTGCCCACACGTGGCCGTTTCGGCTCCCTTTGCGGCGTTGGGGCCCAGGCGATTCGAGGAATAAGTATCTTCCGAGGAAAAGGTCTCCTCCGGGTCATCCCCTTCCGTCAAAGTGAGCATTAAGTTCGAAGGTTTGATATCCCGGTGAACCATGCCGTGTCGGTGAATGTACTGCAAACCACGAGCTGCTTGGCGGATGATTTCGCAGGCGTCGGATACCTTCAGCGGGCCGTGCTCCTCGACCAACTCGTGCAGGCTCACGCCATGAATATATTCCATGACCAGATAATGGATGCGATCGGCCGGTGCGCTAGAATCGATGGCCACGACAATGTTCTTGTTCTCCAGCGCGCCGATCGCTTTGATTTCGTGGTAAAAGCGGCGGATGATTTCCTGGTGGCCGGTAGCAACGAATTGGGGTTTGATCACTTTGACCGCGCGGATTCGGCCAAATTGAATGTGTCGAGCTTTGTAGACATTACCCATGCCGCCGCAGCCGATGAGTTCTTCCAATTGGTAGTTGCCGATTCGCTTCAGCGGTGCTTCGAGCACCAGCGAACCGGTTGCGAGGGCTTCGGCATGGTTCGGGTCGGAGCCGGTAAAGAGTTCCGTGGCTGGCACAACCGTCCACTCTCGATCGGAGTGGTGCTGGGCGGTCCGCGGCCGCATGGGTCGCGGACCGGCGTTCTCTTCATAAATCAGTTCATGCACTTCGACCCGGCCAATACCTTTGAGAGGGCGACGTCCGTGCAGATGCAACTGAATCCCATCCAGCCCGACGTCGTCCAAAATGGCCATGACGCTGCGTGAAACGAGAATTTGCCCACCGCTGGCATAATCATTCAGCCGTGAAGCGTAGTCGACCGTCTTGCCGACAAAATTGTCGGGAGCCGCCGGGTCGATTTGTGGAACCCCCACATGCACACTGATGCGGACTTCGACCTTGCCCCCACTGGGGGTGACAATGGGATGGTCACGATGCGATTGTTGCACCTCGATGGCCCACTGGGCCGCGTCGACCGTATTGGAAAATACCAGGAAGTGGCCATCGCCAGCGGTCGAGACGACGCGGCCTCCGTGTTGCTCCAGATGGGCCTCGATCCGCTGGCGGTGAGGCGTGAGGATCGATTCGATAAATGCCCGATCGCGTTCGGTGGCGCTACGGCCAGCCATTTCGTTTTTCAGGTCGACCGATCGACAGATGTCAGTGAAAAGAAACGTTTTCAATTCGGCCATCACGTTCCAATGGGTAGTGATCCTGGATCTATATCCCCAGGTTGGAGAGCCCGGCCGCAACCTGATTCAGGGCCGCTGTCAAGCTGGGGTGGTCTGCTTCGAACTGCAAAAGCAGGTCCTGGATGCTGTCGTTGACAGGGGCGACCTGGGCGTCGGATACATCGTCTTCCTGGGTCAACAGCCGTTGGATGTCGTCGGTAATCGACTGCAGTTGCCGCAGCTTCTTCTCATCGACATGATCGGTGCCCGCCAATTCCGCATGAAGTTTTTCCAGGGTTGAGAGTAGTTGTTGTTTATCCATGCCGTGCGCATCTCCCAGGCCAGGTTGTTGATGTCGCCATCTGCGGTTTTCCATTCTACACCAAACCGAGGCGTTAGACTATCTTGCAGTCGGTTAGCCACTTCGGCGGAATGCCGATCGAGACGACGTGCACCTGGCCGAGGAGAGGCCTGGCCGCCGCGACTAGAAAGCCGGCTTTGGGGGCGACCATGGTGCAGGTGATGTCTGCCCGCAGCGTTGGCGTGCCTGGCTGGCCCGTGTCGCAGTCGAGCCCGCTCGGCAGGTCCACGGCCAGGCGTCGGGCGTCGGTACGATTCATCCAATCGATGGCCGTGCCGAGGGGCCCGCGCGGCGCGCCCCGTGCGCCGGTGCCGAGCAGCGCATCGACCAGCCATCTCGAGTCGCCAGCCTGCCGGTGCAAAGTCGCGGCCAGATCTTGGCAGGACGAGAAATCCAGCATCGGCACATCCGCATGCGAGAGGATGTTGAAATTCACTCGAGCATCGCTAAGGAGTTCTTCGGGTGGGGTGAGCAAAAGCACTTCCGCCCGAATGCCACGAATTTTCAGATGGCGGGCGATGACGAAACCGTCGCCCGCGTTGTTCCCCTTGCCACAGAGGATGGTCACTTTGCCTGGGGTAGTGCCCTGCTCGGATGCGTGGCCCGAGAGCAGGGACGGATCGGCTTGCAGCAACACCTCAACCACGCCGCGACCGGCATTTTCCATCAACACCAGTCCCGGGATGCCGAGCTTCTCGGTGGCCAGCCGATCGATGGCACGTGATTGTTCGCGAGTGAGAGTGACAGGGGGCATGGGAATTTATGATTTATGATTTATGATTTATAATCGATGATCTGAAGGATAGCTCCTTTTGCAGTTCATCGATCATCGATCACACTTCAAACATCCGTATGGTGTGCTTCTTCATGGTTATCCCAAAGCAGGAAGTTATTTTTGAAGCATTCCTTATGGGATCGCCGCGGCCGCGCCGACGACGAAGCCGGCTTCAAACAGGGCTGCCCGCCAGGTGAAAGGGACCGGATCGAGCAGGTAGGGGGCACAACTGCCGGGGCGGTAATACCCCAGGGAATAGACGCATTCGTGCGGTGTTTTCAAGCCCATTTTGTAGGGCAGGATGGGAAGCGTGGCAAAGAAGTGGGCCCCGGAGACCAATGGTTGCAAGTGAGGACCCCAGCTATGACCATACCGTTCCAGTTGGACCTGCTCAAAGTAGAGTGGTTTGTGGCAGAGGCCGGAAGCTTTCCAGAGGTACGTGGTCGGTGGCCAGCTCCGCGATCGAAAAGGGTCGCTGCCCAAGTCGCATTCATAAGGATAATCTTCACCCGCTTTACCCGCGACGCGGATATTCAAGTCGATCGAGTCGATGCGAGCGGATTTCAGTCGGGTGAATTCTTCGGCGCAGTTCTTGTCATTTTCGGCCAATTCCTCACGCAGCATGTTCTTTTCGCGTTGCTCCAAGTCGGTTTCCTCATTCGCTCCTTCATTCGGAGAGGGCTGAAGCGGGGTCGGGGAAAAGTCTTCACGGCCGGTTTCGGGACGAACTTCCTCCTGGCCTGGCGGGCGGTTGCCAGAGCCGCTGCGTTCCAGAGGTTTTAAGGGGCTCGGTACGGAATCGGCAGGGGCGGTCAGCGGACTTGGAACGGTTGCCGGTTGGTTTAAGGGTTCTATTGCTGGCTCATCGTTGAACGGCTCGTTAAACGGTTCGACGAACGGTTCGATTGGTTTTTCCGCGGCCGGTTGAGGTTCTATTTCTTGAGGTTCCATTTCCTCCTGCGGGCCAGGTTGCAGCGGCTGATCTTGTTCCTGCCCGGTTGGTTCGGAATCGGACGTCTCCTTGTCGTTTTCAAGGTTTTCGTTCTGGTCCTCCATGAAGATGTCTTCAAAGAGGTCTTCCTCGGTGTTCCTCTCTCCCGCATCGGTCTCTTCGGCTTCTTGGTCCTCCGTGCCATTCTCCTCGATTCGGGGTTCTGCAAAAGGATCGTCTTCCATAGGATCGTCGGAATCGTCAAACGGATCGTCCAATGCCGAAACGCGTATCGAGCGATCCGCGGCACCTGGTAGCTGCAGCGATTGCAGGCGGTCGGCAGAAACCAGGACACTGTGGTCCACCAGTTCGATGGCGGTTGTAGCAACGGTTGCCGCATTGGCATGCCCGCGGGCCCCGGTTGCCGGGGCAAGATCGTCATCCCACAAAGCATCATCATGCAGGGGCTCTCGACTGGTTTGTTTCCATTCCAGCGCAGCCGTTTTTCGGCAGGAGTCCGCGGCTGCCACGTTGCCAGGTCCGGGAGTCAACAGGGCGACCAGCAGGCCAACGGCCAGCAGGTACCGGATCCAAGGCGAATGCCAACCAGGCAAATGGCGACGCGAGCCGGGCGTGTCAAGGTGCATCGGCCGATTGGAATTCGGCCGTGTAGTTGGGCGCTTCTTGAGTGATTGCAATGTCATGCGGATGGTTCTCCCGCACACTGGCCGGCGTGACTTGAATAAATCGCGCGTCCGTGCGCAGTTGGTCGATGGTTTTTGTTCCACAGTAACCCATACCGGCCCGTAATCCGCCCACCAGTTGGTAGAGGAACGGACTCAGGGCGCCCTTGTAGGGGACACGTCCTTCCACGCCTTCGGGTACCAGTTTTCCGTTCGCGGTCCGGTTGCCCGAGCGCGCCTCATTGTCGATTGATTGCCGGTAACGCTCACTGGATCCATGCACCATGGCGCCCAGCGAACCCATTCCGCGGTAGGCCTTGTAGGTGCGGCCCTGGTACAGCACTCGATCGCCGGGGCTCTCGTCGAGACCCGCGAGCAAGCCGCCCAGCATGACCACATGAGCCCCCGCAGCGATCGCCTTGGTGATGTCTCCTGAGTAGCGAATTCCTCCATCCGCGATAACCGTTGTGCCTGACGAGGCCGCTGTTTGAGCCACGTTGTAAATCGCCGTGATTTGAGGCACGCCGATGCCCGAGATCACCCGCGTGGTGCAGATCGACCCGGGGCCAATCCCAACCTTGACCGCGTCGACCCCGGCGTGGATCAAATCGCGACAGCCGTCGGCCGTCGCCACGTTGCCCGCCACCACATCGATGTCCCAGCGTTTTTTCAGCTCCTTGACCGTTTCGATCACATTGGCCGAATGCCCGTGGGCGCTGTCGACGACCAGGAAATCGACATCCTTTTCGATCAGGCTGGCGGCCCGGTCGTAATTTTGTACGCCCACCGCCGCCCCCACGCGGAGCCGGCCCTGGGCGTCCTTCGAGGCCTGGGGAAATCTCCGCATCATGTCGATGTCTTTGATCGTAATCAGGCCTGTCAGTTTATTATCTTCGTCAACCAGCAGAAGTTTCTCGACCTTTTTTGCCATTAAAATCTTCTCAGCTTCCGCAAGCGTCACATTTCCCGTAGCCGTTACCAGGTGGTCTCGGGTCATCACCTCGGCAACGGGTAGCTCGTTATGTTCCAAAAACCGCAGGTCGCGGCGGGTAATGATGCCGACCAGGCGACCTCCCTGGGTGATCGGCACCCCAGAAACATTCGCCTGCTGCATCATCTGGTGGGCGGTTGCCACGCTAGCGTCGGGTGGGAGCGTGATCGGGTCGACGATAATCCCGTTGGCCGAGCGTTTGACCTTGTCGACCTGATCGGTTTGCGATTCGACCGACATGTTTTTGTGGATCACCCCCAATCCCCCCTGCTGGGCCAGGGCAATCGCCATCTGGCTTTCGGTCACGGTGTCCATCGGCGAGCTGAGGATAGGCGTATTCAGCGTGATTCGGGCTGTGAGCCGGGTCGCCACGTCGACCTCCGACGGAACGACCGTACTATAACGCGGTTCGATCAGCACATCGTCGAAGGTCAGGCCGGTACCGATCAGCTTGTCCTGCATGGGGGGCTCCGGGGGAAAGGGTTCAAGGAATTTATAATTTATAATTTATAATTTATGATGGATGATGGATGATGGATGATGGATGATGGATGATGGATGCTTTGGACCCAATGAAAAGCTCCGCTCTCTGCCGATGGATACCAGGGCTCAGGAAAAAGGTGTCCGGTGTTGGGTGTCGGGGGAGAGGGTTCAGGGAAAGAAGGGAAAGTAGTAAGTAGAGCGTAGACCGCGGGAGGATGGAGAAAGAACAAGGTTAACACGATTGGCTCCACTGCACCCAATTCTGGCATCATTGCGTTTTGGTTTGGATCTCGTACTCGTACTCGTACTCAGCATCGCGGTACTCGTACTCGGCGTCCGCATTGTACTCTGCGGAATCCTCTCGGGCCACGTTACCCCGTGCAATCAATCGCGTCAGCATCGAAACGATGCGTTTGAGCACTCGTTTCAGTTTGCCGTGCGATTCGTCATCTATTCCATCGGTCGCAGCAAGAATATCCTGAATCGCGGCGCATTCCAACGTGGAACCACGAGCGATATCGAGATGACGATTACGATCTTTGAGGCTTCGTTTCCCGTTACCTTCGGCAATGTTCAGTGGAATCGATTGTGCCGCACGAAGCCATTGGTCGCGAGCATGACGATGAAGGCCGCCCAGATCCTTCGCTATCCTGAACGAGGAAGCAACGTAATTGATCGAGAGGCGATAAACATCTAGTCGATCGTGATCGAAGATTGGTTCGCCCATCAACATTCCTTTCGAGTACGAGTACCGGCTGACGCCTGAGTACGAGTACGATTCGAGGTCAGATCAAGCAGGTCGCCCCTACACACTCAGGTTCAGGATCGAATTCTTGCGAATCCGGCTACCACCATTCTCCATGCCGATATGCGATAGGGCCCTATCACAAGCCCGCCATTATCGTGCTAGCAGAGGGTGTTGACAAGAGTTGCTGATTCTCTCAACTCCGCCCCATCGCTTGCCGCACTTCGTCCGGAGTGGGCCCCGGGCCGGGCTTGGTCCGCGACATGAATTTCTGGACCCTTATGCTGAGCGCGTCGAGATCGGTCCCTTGCAAACGCTCGTGAAAGAAAGCGAGCGTTTCTTCCTGGGCCACCGAAGCAGCCACGGTGGCGTTGATGAAGTTGTTCAGCGATACACCCTGCTGCCTGGCCAGTTTCTGGGCCTTGCGTTTCAAGTCATCACGTATCCGCAGCGAAAGAGTGGCCATGGTGGGTTCCATTAGAGATGGCGGACTATAAATTCTCGAGGTGACATAACATGCCAGCCATGTTGCGGGATCGAACCGGCTTGGTAATCGCGATGGTTGTATGTGACAATAACGGCACCCGTATGCAGGGCCACCTCGACGAATTTATTGTCACTTTCATCAGCCAGGTTGGGCCGCCAGCTAAAGTAGGTCTGCACATTCCGTGACAGGGCGATCAATTCCGTAATGAGCTCTTCGGATTGTTGGTGGTTCAGGCCAGTCAGATGCCGGATTCGTGGTCGCTGCGGCACATCTTGGTATTCCAGTGCGATTGTCTGGTTCAACATCAACGGGATCTGTCCACGCAGCACCCCCATCAAGATCTGGTAAGCATGGCTCGCTTCGTGTCGGCATGCCCCAGCCACCAGCACATTGGTATCCAGCACGATGGGTGGGGTGTGGTCTGGAGCATCCAAGCGATAGGGTTCCTTTAGTGTACAACTACAAATATGATACCATATGTCGATACATTGTCAAGCTTAGGTGGGTGTCCCTTATTGCTCCCATTGCTCCCTTATTCCTGTCCGTAAACCACCAGCTCTGCTGGTGAGTACCCATCAGGCTCCGCCGTTCCGTCGTACTCGTGCTCGTACTCGTGCTCGAATAGAACCATTGGATGCAAACGAAATAGGAGACCATGGATGTCGATGATGACCGACCTTACCTATGACTTGGATTCGAGTACGAGTACCGCTTTGCTGAGTACGAGTACGATATTCTCTTCTCGGCTCCCTTGAGGAGCCTTCCTCAAGCCACCCGCTATGCGGGTGGTACATGACTGGACGCTGCCGCGAGGGGCGTACCCGTGTTTGCCCTGCATCGTCGGCTTCTTACTGCTGTTCCTCTTCTTGCCCTGCCATGGCGGCTTCTTACTCCTGTCCCACTCTTGCCCTGCCATGGCGGTTTCTTACTTCTGTCCCGCTCTTGCCCTGCCATGGCGGTTTCTTACTACTGTCCCCTCTCCCTCGCAATTGGGGCGAGCATGAACGAGGGCGAGCGTTACTGCTCGGCCCCCGGATAGCCGGCCGGGGCGAAGCCCATGTCGGCCTGGTCCTTGAAGGTGCCGCCGTCGTCGGCGCCGTTTTTAAAGACCGTGTAAACGACCGGGCCCTGGTCGGTCTGTTTGAGTTTGAGCGGCTGGCCCGAAAACGGGTCGATCGTGGCGGCCGTGGGCAGATCGAGCGCATCGAGGTTGGCCGGCGGCTGGCCATTCTGTTGCTCGTAGGCGGTCAGGCTGTTGACGATCCGCAGGCAGCGGAGCATGGCCAAGTCGTGGTAGACGGCGTCGAGGGCCGCTTCGAGGGCTGGTGTCAGCAGATCGATCAAAATGCCAGAAACATAGGTGCGATGGGGGAAACGGTTGAATTGGGCGAATGGAGGAATCGATTCACGCCAGGTTTGAACCATGACTGGCAGCAATCGGTCGTAGAAATCAAGCATATCCAGTTGCAGGCCTTTTCCCAACCACGGAATCCACCAGCCTTGTGCGAACATGTCTGCAGAAGCGTCGAGGTTAAACGCCCGTTCGGTCTTCATCATCCGTACGATCCATTGCGGGTCGTCCTGCCGGGCGAGTTCCGTTTCGAGTTGCTGGTGGAGGTTCGCCGAGATCGGTCCCGACCGCAGCGCCAGGTTGATTTCGTTCATCCCGGTTCCCCGTATGCCAATCGCCACCAGGCCATTGACCAGCGCCGGTTCTCTTTCGTGGAGACGAGCCAGCCGCAAGATCGTCATCCCTGCCTGGATCGCTTCTTCGGTCTTGCCATCCGCCAACAGTACGAGGATCCGCCACTGCAAGAATCGGGCCGGTGTGCGAGCATGGTTGCAGGGTTCCATCAGCTCTTCCATTAATTGCGTATAGCCGACGACCGAATAATCAAGCCGTGACGCGTAACCTGGGCAATCCGTTGCCTGCTGGAGTTTCTGGGGAAGATCCGCGTATTTCGCCAGGATTTCACGCATGGCGGCCGCCTGTTCGGGAGTCGGTCCCAAATCCCGGTCCTGTCGCTCTCGAAGGGCCTTTCCTAGTGACGTTTTGTCGAAAAAATGCCCCTCATCCTTGGCAAACGCTTTCAGCTCGGGCGCCAACGCTGCTAGCTGGGCTGCTGCGTTCTGCTCCGGCGGAATCGGTTTGGGAGCCAGTTCAGCAAACGAGGTTGGTTCGCCTGCCGCTCGGAGCGCGGCCAGCCGCTCTTCTAGTTGCCGGCCGATCCACCAGCTGTAGCCGGCGTTGACCACCAGCAGCACTCCCAGCAGAATCGCCAGTCCGAGCGCCAGTCGTTTGAAGAGCCGTTTGAGCCGTGTCATGTCAGCCGTCCTTTCCGTGCGATTGGGATTGCGTTTGGGGAGACTCAAATCGGTTCCGGATAATCTCCATCTCCTCGCCCTGCGCCGGCCAGCCTTGGAGGGCCGCCATCTGCCGGGCGAATTGCCGGGCCGTCTCAAGGTCGGTTGCCCCAGCCACGGTGGCGGCCAGCCGGCCGATGGTCTGCGGCGTGGGTCGGCTGGAGGGACCGGCCGAACCGGCCGCATTAGGTCGCAGGATCATTCCGCTGCTGCCCACGCCCACGGCCAGCAGCACGGCCGCCACCCGGGCCAGCCGCCGATCCCAGCGGGCCGCGCGAAGTTCCCGGCGAACCTGGCCGAGCACGGCGGTGCGTAGTTCGTTCGGGGCGCCAGCCGGGGCGCAGCGAGCCAGCCGTGCTTCCAGCGGCCGCCCGTTTTCAGGCTGCCCATTGTCAGGATGTTCAGGATGACCACCGTTCATGATTTGTCTCTCTCCACTGCTGGCATGCAGTACTGTTTCGCCAGCCACGGCCGCAGCGATTCCAGCGCCCGCCGGTAGCGGGTTGCCACGCTCGCCTGCGGCCGGCCGGTAACCTGGGCCATCTCGCGGAAGGTGAGTCCCGCATAAATTTTCAATTCGACCAGTTCTCGATCGTCGGCCGTCAACCGGGCCAGGGCCAGGGCAACCAGCTCGGCATCCTCGCGCTGGCAGGTCGGGTCGGCGGCCCATTGCCACAGCAGGTTGCCCGTGATGGGGACCGTCGTCACTCGCCGCGACCAGCCATGGACCTTTCGGGCCATCTCATTGCGGGCGATTTGAAACAGGTAGGCGACCGGGTTATCCACCTTGGCAAACCGCCGCCGGCTTTTCACGGCTCGCAGCAGGGTCGTCTGCAACAGGTCGGCCGCCCGTTCGGGGCAACCCAGCCGCAAGGTCAGGTAGCGCAACAGCCGGTCCGCGCACAGATCGTAGAGCTGCTCGAAAGCAGCCTCCTCGCCACTTGCCAAACGGTCGGCCAGTTGTCGCATGGTCTCCTTTCATGGTCTCTTTTCAGGAGTGTTGTCACCAATAGAGACCCCAAGCGAGGACGAATTTATTCAACCGTTTTGAAAAAAGGTAAAAATAGGAAAGTTAATTTCGGCTGTCCCTAAATCTTTCCCGGGGGGTTTGGGGGACCTCCCAAGGAACCTATTAACGGGTTGCCACCTGGTCGATACGTATGCCAATTGCCTGGCCAGTTGGCAGAATAAGATGTTTCGAGGTGAAAGAGAATGGATAGTCATTTGGTAGTTCATTGGGGTGTTCCCCCCAAAACCCCACGGGTTGATTTTTACCTGAACGCTGAACTTTTTCCCCCACCCCTGAAACCTGAAACTCGAAACCTGAATTTACACTGGTACCCGCTTTAGCCCCCTCACCCTAGCCCTCTCCCCCAACCACTTGCCGGGAAATTCTTGGCGATTAGGAACATCTTTCGGCGGCAAGTGGCCGGGGGAGAGGGGACATTTATCATGTCCCGATACCTGAATCCTGAGCCTGCCGTTTTTATTCCCTGAACCCGCGGCCATCGGCAGAGAGCGGAAATTTTCATCGGGCCCAAAGCATCCATCATCAATCATAAATCATAAATTCGCCGCTCTCTTTAAGTCACCGGCCCCACGCCCAGCAGGGTCAGCACCGCTTTGACCATTCCCATCAGGCCTTCGCCGGCGATCAGCCCCGAAGCGAGGGCGAAGTTCAGCTCGTCGGCTGCCTGTCGGTTGACGCGTCGCCAGATCCACCAGGCGACCAGGCCGTAGAACATCACCAGCGAAAAAAAGGCGGGGATAATGAAGGCGATTCCCATCGCCAGGCCGCTGGGGATGTAGGGAGCCAGTCTCTTCACTCGGCGTAGCAGAGGCAGCAGGATGCCAAAGCAGGCAGCGATGGCGACGGTCGTTTCGGCGTGCGGCGGCAGGGCATCCAGGCCTTCGGCCAGCAGTTCGGCCATCGCCTTCCAGGCCATCGCGGCCGGGGCCGGCAAGCGGTCGCCACCAATTTCGTAGGCGGTGCTGAACAGGTAGTAGACTGGCACCACAAACAGAACGCCCGCACATATGCCAAAGAGTTGAGCGATGAACTGCTTACGCGGCGATGCGCCCAGCAGGTGGCCCGTTTTGAGATCTTGCATCATGTCGGCCGCCTGTGATGCACCGGCTCCGGTGATCGCCGCGGCCATCAGGTTGGTGCCCATCTGGCCCGGTGCGAGTCCGCCGTAGACCAGTTGGGTGACCTTGCCCATGCCGCCGACCGGGTTGATGTCGGTCTCGCCGGTGGAGCGGACCGCGACGATCGCCAGGATCGAGGAGAGGCCGATGGCGAGCAAGGTGAGATACCAGGCGATCCCAAAAGTCCAGGAGGCAATCACCATCGTCAGCAGCGAACCGGCCGCCAGACCACCCACCCACCAGCTTGTCGGAATGTGCTGCGGGTCGCTCAGGGCTGGGTCCACTTTGGTTGGTAGTTTCAGGGCTCTGGCAAACGTGCGCCACGATAAGGCGAGCGCGGTCATCGCTTCGCTGACCATCAGCGCAACTCCCGGCCAGAGGATCCAGCCGCGCGGGCCATCGGCATAGCTCATGACCTCGCCCGGGGCCCAGCCGCGGGCGTGGGCGATCGGTCCCAGCACGCCCCAGGCCACCAACGCTCCAAGCACCAGCGACAAAACCACGCGCGGACCGATCAAGAGGCCTGCCCCAAACAGCGATGGCCCCAGGTAGATTTTGAACGACCAGAGGGCGGCCAGCGTCACACCACTGGCCAGCAGGCTGTCGGCGGAGAGCCACGCGTTCAACCACTGCCCGACCGGTGGCGATTCGAGCTGGGGCACGAAGTGGCAGGCCAGTGCGAAC
The DNA here is from genome assembly GCA_024276705.1 of Planctomycetota bacterium. Lineage (GTDB taxonomy): Bacteria > Planctomycetota > Planctomycetia > Pirellulales > Lacipirellulaceae > JAJRWS01. The sequence continues at coordinate 21,893 of JAJRWS010000442.1, forward strand.
AGTCCTGCGGCCAACCCCGACCCGACGAGGACCCGCGCCTTGAGCATCGCTTCGCCCGCTTCGCTCACCATGGCCAGAATCGTTTCCGCGGTGGCCGTACCGGTCGGAAAACGGAGCTTGTCGACTTCGACCATCTGCCGCCGCAGAGGGACCGCGAAAAAGACTCCCAGGAACGC
>JAJRWS010000443.1 GCA_024276705.1 Planctomycetota bacterium
GGTGGGGAACGTATCCCAACGATGCGATACCAGCCGCGACTAGGCCCCCGCGCAGGCCGAACCGCAGTGAGGCCACAACCACCGGAACATAGTACATCCACTGAAAGAAATTGTGCCAGAGCAGTGACGAGTGCGGGACCAGAGAGTGGGCGACACCGATCGAAACCAATGCCAGGGCGATCACGATCATGTAGACGAAATCGTGTTCCTTGTACTTGGATGTCATCACTTGCCCAGCAAACCGCGGTCAGGAACAACACGGTATCCCATCATGCGCCGTACCCAGTGCCTCTGACCGCAGTATGAACCGGTGGACACCTGAGGTCAACCATGGGCTGTTCGCCGACAGCAGTTTCGGAACTTCACTCTGGTCAGAGTCGTCGGTGGCTTTGCGACGGGGTCACGGCCGATAAGGGAGGCAGTTAGAGGGAGGGGCAGCTGGTTTGGAGGCTAGTGGTCCGAGCCCCGATCGGGGAGGAGAATCAGCAGGCTGTGTCAGACGGACCAGGGGACAACGGAGAGAAGGGAGCGGGGCGGGAGGGTTAGCTGGTGTCCCACGCGGCCGGGGAGGAAAGAGCGAGCCAGAGTAGGCGGGTCAGTTCGATGGCCGTACGAACCGGGTGGTTGCCGCGGTGGAGGTAGCGTAGTCGATAGAGGCGATCGATCGTCATGGCCATGAAGACCAGCAACCACTGGATGAGCAGGCTGTTGGGGTGGTGATGGCAGATGTGCTCCAACCCGTGATAGGTTTTGGCTTCGTTGAAGCCTTGATTCTCGATCTCCCAACGGCTTTTGGCCATTTGGAACAGCGAGCGGCTGGAGACTTTTCGTTGGGGGAAGTTGGTCAGCCAGTAGGCTTCGAAGATCTGCCCGTTGGGCTTGTGTTGCCGGTAGCGAAGCACCCGGACGGTTTCCCACCGTAGTGTTTCCCAGGGGTCGAAGTCTTCGGCATCCCAGACTTCCACCCGATCGTCGCCGGCCCGGAAGGTGCCGGTGGGCGGCTGGTGCTGAAAACGCTGTTCGGCCTGGGCGAGTAAATCCGGAAGGTTGGCTTTCAGGCGGGCCACCACGGGCAGACCAAGGTCGCCGGCGGTGTGAAGGAACGGGGCGGTGGCGAACTCGCCGTCAACGACGACGTAGTCGGCGAAACGCTGGCCGAGGTTCTCCACGGCCCGCCGCAGCAAGCGTTGCCCGGCGGCGTACTCGCTGTCGCCTGGTCCGTAGGGCTCGACGTCACAGGGCAAGGACAAACCCGTGCCCACCACGCTGATCATCACCAGGTGATGGCGGAAGCCGACCACTTTCTTGTCCGCGTTGCGATACGGCCGGCAGAGACAACACGCTCCGTCGGTGGAGTGTCCGGCTTGGGTACCATCGATGGCCAGCCCGATAAAACGGCATTCGTCGAAGGTCTTGTTCCGTTTTGCCTGCCGCACCATCTGCGCCAAGGCTTCCCGTGTTGGAGCAGGGTTCAAGCGCTCGGTGAAGTAGCCGAGCGTATCGTCGCCAAACGTACGGTTCACTCCCATGTCGCGCCGGGCCGCGGAGTGGACCAATACTTCGATTCCGAGAAAACTTGTCAGCCGCAGCAGTTGCGCCAGCAACAGGCTCCAGAGCAGGTCGCGAGCGGGGATCTGCGGCTGGGGCCGGCCGTCACCGGGAGACTGAACGTATCGCTTCAGGCCGAGACGCTCCATCGCGTACTTCTTGAGTCGACGCGGGGTAGGACCTTTCACCATTGTTTCTTCTTTTGTTTGCGGGCCAGCACCAGCAGTTGGGCATTAGCGGCCAGCACCTCGCGGACGGCGTTTTGGAACTCGCGGCCGGCATCGACTCGCTGGCGCACCTCCTCGACCCAGTCTTTGGGGATGTGCTGTACATGCTTCTTGCCGTTGGCCATGAAGGTCAACTGCCAGGTGGGATGACCGGGGTCGTCGGGCTGGGCGCAATGGCAGTTGGATTTACCACACCGCAAATGGGTCAGCGAGAACGACCCGGGCAGCAGGTCTTCGGGTAGCTGAAAGCGGTGAGCAATTTCGAACTTGCGCTGGCGGAGCCGGGCAGCCTGGGGGCCAGTTGGTTCTCCGTACATCTTCTTGTAAGAATACACTAAGACACACGCAAAAGCAAGAAAATGTTTCCATTTCGAAAATAGGATTGGCCCTTGCCGTTAGGTCCACTATCCCCGGGGAACCCAGTTGGAGCGGGCCACAGTACCTGTCACTCACCTAACTTCCGAAACTGCTGTGTTCGCGGAGCTGCCCATCCAAACAGGCGCCCTATTTCAGACAGCCCGGGAGCGGGAGTGGATCAACCAGGACAGCTCACGTATGCCGGGCCATGTATATCCTCCCGCGAAATGGGCAAATGTGCGCTTTGGAGAGCAGCGTGCACTTCACCGAGGCGAAGACTGAGAAAGGAAATTGGCTATGTCACCTTGGAACGCTGAGCTTCTGCCGATGGTGCTGGCAGTATGCGTGTTTCTCGTGGTGGTCCTCCCGAGGCTCGGGCCCTCGGAGAAACCTCCTCTCGACACCAAGCACGATCCGCATGACCTTCCGGAGTGGTATTCGTTCTCGTCCGACAGAAACCACAAGCGCTAGGAGGGTTCGCCGGTGCTTGAGCCCTCCAAACCCGCATTGCGTGTTGCCATGGCGCCGGTGGTGCTTCTTGGATTCCTCGCGGCAACCGCGGCCAACTACGAGTCGCCACTCAATGAGCTTCTGTGCAGCCCAAAGGAATTCCGGCTGGAAATGTCACTTTCTGAAACCTCCCCTTCCTCTGCCATAATCTCCTTCGGTGAAC
>JAJRWS010000444.1 GCA_024276705.1 Planctomycetota bacterium
CTTTCCGCCAAGGCCAGGATTGAGTTTCAATCGTCACGTTTCTGTCCAGCTCCGGTAGCGATTGCGCCGACAATTGAACAACGGCAATGGTTCCTAACAGGGTTGTTGCGAGCACGTGAGCATAGCCAATTCGTGTAAAGAAATAATTCATGTGAATATCTGCTACCTCCCAGGTACACCGGAGTCTAACCTTACGTTCGCACACAACACCCGCTTAGCAGTTGCCTCAGAGGAATGCCAGGCGAAACCGCAAGAATGGCCATCGGTTTCAAAACGGAAACAAGTTATATTTGGTTGAGGATGCCGACTCCGAATCTTTTCAGCGTTGCCTTCCAAGGACGACAAGCATCACAGCCCCGGTGAGGCCCGTTGGCAGAGCAACCTCGGCTTCTTTCCTCGGGGACAATTCTTCTTTCTTCGGACATCAAATGCCGGCATCCCTGCCAACTTGACCGTCCTCACCATCCCCGGGAAACTCGATCTCCAGCCATCTGAAGATATAATCGATCAAGCTCGAGGCATCGCCAATCTTGGGATTTTTCGAGAACCCGGAGGGCTCGAATTTCGTGTGTTTCAGCTTGTCGATCATGGCCTGCATCGGCACGCCATACTGGAGCCCCAGGGAGGTCAGGATGCCAATCGTATCGAACAGACCGCTGAGTGTGCTTCCCTCCTTGGCAATTTTTATGAACAACTCTCCAGGCTTGCCATTATCGTAAAGACCGACGATCAGGTATCCTTCGGTACCGCAGACGGAAAATTTATGCGTCACCGATTTTCTGGTGATGGGCAACCGTTCCCGGTGCAGGCCAGGCAGATTCGCTTCTGCGGGATTTGGTAATTTCCCGCTAGCCGCATGCCTGGCGACACGTTTTTTGTCCCGCTTGGATTCTGCTGCCATGACTTGGTTGATCTCCCTGCGGCATTTCGCTTCAGCACTTTGAAAAAACCATTCCGACCTTGTTTTTCCGGGCAATGATCAGCGGCGTTCTCACCCTGGCCCTCCTCTCCACTCTACTCCAGGGACCGGGCGACTTCAAATTGGCGATTGGCCAATGGTGCCACGGTGATGGGTGTATGAAGCGGAGAATCGTGCCCTGACTGGACAATGCCACGTTGCCGTGAAGGTATACGAAATACGAGGTGCGAAGTGCCAAAATGGCGTTGTCGAACTACGGATATTTTCCCAATAAGTGTCGCAGTGCAGGCTCCAGTGCCGGCTGGCGGAAGTCGTAGCCGGACCGGTCCAGCTTATCAGGCACCACGCGGGTGCTCGATAGTAACAATTCATCGGCCATTTCGCCGAGTGCCAGTCGTGCCGCGAATGCTGGCATCGGCACGATCGTGGGACGGTTCAACACCCGGCCAAGCGTCTTCGTGAACTCCGCATTGGTTACCGGATTCGGCGCGACCACGTTGACGGGCCCCAACAAGGAATCGGTTCTCAACGCATGGTGGATGGCTCCCGCCACATCTTCGATCGAGATCCAGCTCCAATACTGCCGGCCGCTGCCAACGCGGCCACCCGCGCCCAGCTTGAACGGCAGCAACATCTTGGCCAGGGCGCCACCCTTCGGACTGAGAATCACGCCGATGCGGAGATTCACCACACGGAGGCCGGCGTCGCGAGCAGGCTGGGCCGCGGCTTCCCAATCGCGTACGACTTCAGCCAGGAAGCCGGTGCCAACCGCCGCCGCTTCCGTCAATGGTTCGTCACCGCGATTGCCATAAAAACCTATCGCCGACGCTGAGACCAGCATCTTCGGAGGTGTTGGCATCTGGGCAAGCGCTTTGCACAATGCGTGTGTCCCTTGCACGCGGCTTGTGCGAATCCTCTCTTTTACCTTGGCGGACCAGCGGGCGGCGGCAATATTTTCGCCGGCGAGATGAACGACTGCATCCATCCCTGCGAGGTGCGAAGCGTCGAACGTGCCTTCCGGGTTCCAAGTGGCTTCCCCGGCACCCGCCTGGCGGCGAACCAGCCTGGTCACCTGGTCTCCGCGCATGGTCAGCATTGGCACCAAGGCCGAACCTACCAGGCCGCTCGCTCCAGTTACCCCGATGTGCATGGTTCCTCTCTCCTTTGGATTAAGAGTAAGCTTAGGTGTAGCCTAACACGGCCTCCGGCCGTGAACAGCATAAAAATCTTTGCCCTCGATGCTACACTTCATCTTCTCTTCAGGTTCCTTTCTGTATAGTTCCAGCAGAGTCACGGCAACGGCGTTCCGTTGCCTGCACATTGGCTGCCTGGATGGGACGTGCCACACTCTCCTATTGAGCTTTGACAGACCACCAGGTTGATTGATAGAAATGCGGCAGCCATGGTTGTGCGGGTTTTAACCGTTCCTATGCCTCGCTTTGCGGGGCAAGCCAAAGATAAGGCTTTTAGCCGTGGTCGATTACTGCCACTTACTTTGAGCCGTAGGCGCTAGCCTCGGGTGCCTTCGGAACAACGCTAACCCTACAAAAGTGCGAGGCTAGCGCCTTTGGCTCACTGGTTGGAATCGACAAAGATAAGTACCACTGGCGGGGGCCGTTGGCTTGAAGAAGCCCCTGCAAGGGGTGAAACAAAGGTTGGAACCTAAGTTCGCAGGAAAAAAATATTGGACTCATTACACATGTTGTACCTTGCTCTCGCCTCATTCCATCGGTTCTATCCTCGGATTTCTAGAAAACTTCCATTTGCTTTTCTGCTCGTGGGACTGGCTTCGATCCTGGCGGCAAATGGGCCACGGGTACGGGCCAGGGAGATGAAGGGGCCAGGCCAGAATGTCGTAATGGATCGAAAACACCAGTTGGGCTACCTCGTGGTCAGCCCGCAAGGTCCTCGGGACGGAGGCGATTTCGGACCCCACACGTCTGGAACCAGGACTTCCGGCCTGCAGGAGGCTTTCGATCGGGCCAAGGAGACAACGCAAAATGTATTTATCATTGGCGGTAACTTGACGGCAGGAAGAAACCAGGGAGTGGTCTATTATCTTGATGTTACGTTGCGAATTCCCTGGATGCAGGACTTTCAACTGGATGGGGGCGAGTACGTGATCCAGTATCGGCCTCGCGAGGGTGATGCGGTCGTCATGGATTCGCAGATGAGCTGCCACTATAAATTCGGCATCATCTCCAGCAATTCCGCGGGGGCCGTATTGCGAATTCAACCTACTGCCATCGGCCCGGACCGGTTCCAGGTAGTCACCACTACGAACATTCATATCAACGCCCTGGTCGGAGGGGGAGGCGCCTGGAAAGGAGGCAAACCGTTTGCCGACCGGCTGAACCGAGAGCATGCGTGGCAAGGCACGGGGCTCTGGCTGGATGCGGCGAATGGATCGGTAAACGACAACCGGATTGATGTCATGGAGATCGTCGGTTGTCGCGTGGGCCTGCTGCTTACCGGGCGATGTTCCAACAACTGGATCGATGCGCCCTTTCTGCACCTCAGCCGGACGCACTTACAGTTGGGCACCATGGATGACTTTGCCCGAGTAACCGGCAATCGCATTCGAGCTGCCATCGATAGTCAGGGAATTCCAGGGGCCGTCGGCGCACGCTTGTTTGGCACCGATAACTTGCTGGAGTTAAGCGTCTCTCAAGCGAGCCCGGGACATGATATCGTGTTTGAAAACACCTCTCGTAATAATCTGGTGGTGGCGGGCCGATTGCCCAATGGGGTCACCAATCATTCCACGCAGCCCACCAACCGGATTGTCGCCGCGCGTGCCGGCGGTTTTATGGTAGCGACTCCACGGGTGCCCCAATCGGGTCATTCCATCACCAACCGGCAGTGCACGAATGTCGAGATCATGATTGTCCGGCCCGGAAGCGTAACCGCCTGGACCTTGGGAGATGCCGAAGGAAATTTGCAGCCGTTTGCAGCAGCCCTGCAAACGGGGCAATCCATCCGGCTGGCCCCGGGAGAATCGATCCGGTTCGACTATACGGAATCGCCCCAGTGGCGTTGGCGCGCGGTCCCTTGGTAACCTCGGGCAAAGCAAAGGTTGCAAACATCGATTAAGTGGCTGCTCTCCCGGGGATGCATTGGGGGGTTCCCCCAATGGTGTTCGGCCCGGGGTTTGCGGTATGCGCGAGGTGAATATTGCTTGAAAACTGGCATAACCGCGTAGCGGCGGCAGCATTTAGCCGTGGGTGTAAACCCACGGACTGGATTTTAAAACCACAAAGCCGCGTAGCGGCGACATCGAATAAGTAACAATGCCCATGGAAAAAATGATGCCACCGCTACGCGGTTCAGGGGCTTTGGCAGACGGAGCCCGTGGGTTAGCACCCACGGCTAGACGATTCCGCCGCTTCGCGGCTATCGGAGTCCTACTCAACGTCAGAGTTATGCGTGGATGATCTCCGCTCCTCTCAAGACACCTGAACCAGTCACCTGTAAGAGTGCGTTGCGGCCAGTTTAAGGCGAGCGGCAGATTCCAATGTCCCCTCTCCCCCGCCCGCGCAGCGGAATAGCGGGGAGAGGGCAGGGTGAGGGGCGGTAAATTCTTATCTGCCGGTCGCCTAAGGTTTTCCGCTGGGGCGTTAAAAGGCTACCCGGAGAGTGCCCGTATTGTCGGCCAGTTGATTCCAGGAATCGCGGCAACGAACGTAAAGGTGACCCGAAGTGGGAGGGGTAAAGCTACCCGACGTACCTAACTCGAACGGCGTGCAGAGTTGGTAGTCGTGCATGACCACCGCCTCCAATCGTCCTTTGCCTTCGGCTCCACCGTCGGCATCCGTGCTGCTTGCCGTCGCCGATGTGCACCAGTGGCCGTGAGCCTCATAGTTGTAGCATTGATCTCGGGCGACCATCACTCCGGTGGCCTGGTAGCCACGGGCAGCCCGAATGGTCCGGCTTCGTGAGTCGCTCCGTTCCAATTCGCGGAAAGTTTTGCCCCATTCCCAGGAGCAAAGATCCACTCGGTAGCCCATGTCAACATGTAGTAAAAAAGCTTTGTAGTCGAAAGCCAGCTCTTCATGCATGGCCCCAAATGCCTGGTGGTAGGAGGGCCGGTGGCCCGCCAGGTAGGCGCTGCCCAAGCGGCGGAACTGGCCCTGATAGTTCGGGTCGTGTAACAACAAATAGCAAAGCGACCAGCTCCGGTCATACGCCTTGCCCATGACGGCCAAATTCTCGGAGTCGGCCGATGTCCAGCAACTTTTCGGCACTTGCCCTTGCAGGTTCTTGCGACTTTCCGCCATCAGGGCCAAGGAATCGTAGGTGGCTGAAGTGAACGACATGGGCTGAATTAACTGCCGCACTGTTTGCGGCGATCCTTGCCGTAAGGTCGCCAGTACCTCGAGCGGACATTGCACGCCATGGCCATTGTGGTCGTGATAGCCAATGACCATGGCCACGCCCTCGTTGTACCAGTCGGGCCCCGCATGGCCAAAAGTTTGGCTGCAGTAAGCGTGGACGATTTCATGCGGCGCGGCTCCCTGGCGTGTCGATGCGTAAACCGTGGCCTTGCGGTGTCCCCCACTGCTGGCGGGCAATGGCTCACAGACGGTGGCCCCGCCGATGCAATCAATCCATACCCGAGCGAGAGGATGGGGAAACGCCTTGTCCGGCCATCGGCTGGCGTCGGCCGCAACATAACAATCCAGCGATCCGCGCAGCCGTCGCCGCCAGTGCTTTTCTGCGAAACGTAACGCCCCTTTCATTTTAGCCAACGTCGCCTGGGCTGTGGCAGGCGGTAGATCGGTATGCAGGATCAAACGGCCGTCACGATAAATGAGGATCGGACTGCATGGCTGCGACGTTGTCTTCGAGTTGGTGGAAGGTGTGCCTGCGGAGGGTTCGATACTAGGGGCGGTGGCCCGACAGCAAACACCTGGGGCCAGGAAGGCAGCGCATACCATGACCCGCATAAAAAACCAACGCATAGGCAAGACTTCTCCATTTCCTTGAGAGCCGTGGCTTCTCCTCCTGCGACGGCTAAGATTTTGCACACCGCATGGGACGCGGTTGCCTCCACTTCTTGAGGCCCCTTGCCTTTGGACGTGGTCAAGGCCTTTTGGATGTGGTTAAGGCAAATCCATGGGCGGGGTAGGAACACTCCATGAACGGGCGTGCTGTACCCATTATGGGCAGAAGTGCTCGGCAAATCAAGGAGCTGGGAAATTCAAGGAGAGTCAATCCTCTGGACCCGGACCGCATCGATGGAAAGTTGGCCTACTCCACCAAACATGCCGACCGCCAGGACGGCCAGGCGCGCCTGGGGCGGCACACGGAGGATTTCATGTTTTTTCTCCCACGGCAGGTTGCCTTGCCAGGGGCCGATCACTTTGCGCTGGATCGGTGCCCGACGGCGGTCGAAAAAGCTAATCTCTAGATGGGCCATTTCCTGGTCCGACCTTCCCGGGCGAAGCCCGGTTGCCTTGATGGATATTTCCAGTTCCAGCTTGTGGACAGTTCGCCCATCCACGCCGAAAGCCTGTAATACTTGAGCGCCTCGGCCTGGTGTGGTGTTCTGGAACTCCAGAACCTGCTGGCCATCGGGCGCGGTCAGCTCGGCGGTGAGCTTGCCTTGCCGGAGGTAATACCAGCCTTGCAATTGCGTATCGCCCGGTTTCCCCTGCTCAAAGCTGCCATTAACCAGCCGTGGCTGACTGGCATCATATTTCTGATTACGCAACTGTTCGGCGTGTCCGGTCATGGGTACGAAAAAAGTGGGTTCCAACGCCTCCGTGGTCAACTTGCCGTCGGTCTTTTTCATTAGAAACAGCGTTTGCTGGTACCGCTCGCCCACGGGGATGACCATGCGCCCTCCTTCTCGCAACTGTTCGACCAGCGCGGGTGGTACTTTTTCCGGAGAGCAGGTAACCAGAATTTTGTCGAAAGGCGCGTGGCCTGGCCAACCCTTGTAACCGTCGCCGATTTTGGTATGCACGTTTTTGTAGTTCAAGCGGCGCAACGTTTTACGGGCTCGTTTGCCCAGGCTTTCGACAATTTCTATCGAATAGACATCGGCAACCAGGGGACTTAAGATGGCGGCCTGATAACCGCTGCCGGTACCGATTTCGAGCACCCTGTCGGTTGGCTGAGGATCGATGGTCTGGGTCATGTAGGCCACGATGAACGGCGGCGAAATCGTCTGTCCGCTGCCGATGGGCAGGGCCATGTCGTAGTATGCGTTTGCACGTTGACTCGCCGGTATAAACCGATGCCTTGGTGTGTTGCGCATGGCACTCAGGACACGCGGATTGTCGATGCCCGCGGATGCCAGGGAATGTTGCACCATGCGCTCGCATGCCGAGGACCAGTCGATTTCCGCGGCCCTGGTCCACTGGCCGGGCAGGGCGACCATCATCAGCATGGCCACCCACAGCGCGTGGGTACGCCTCCAAAAACAGAGAGATACTTTGGGAAAGCAGGTTCCAGGAACCTGTCGGGATTTGTTCCATGAGGCATTCGGAACGCAGCGAAGGAGCTCTAGTTTGCAGCGAATTGTAAACCACTGCAACAAGAGGCTCTTCAGTACCGACAGGCGTTTCGCCGCGAGGCCTTGTGGGCAAAAAATTCGGAAAAAGTTACGACCCATCATTCAATCTCCAATCGCCCGATTCGGGCCCGGTGCACGATATCCGCTTCACCCTGGTGGTTTGGTCGATCAATTCACAACTTGAGGTGTGCATAAACTTGCTAGCGCTGCCTCGATAGGAACCTGGTGACGCCGGCGGTCCAAAAAATAGCATACGTGCGAATAGCCACAGCGAGCCAGCAGTTTCAGCGCCTGATCGAAACGGTCGCCCACGCGGCACGGATCGTGGGCGTCGGCACCGACGGTCACCGGAATTTCTCGCGCCCGCATTTCCTTGAGCATTTCTGGGAATGGGTTCATCTGGGCGATGATCTTGTTGGCTCCCGAGGTGTTGAGTTCCATGGCGACTCCGGTCGCCGCGATCCGGTCGAGTGCCCGGCAAATATCACCCATCAGCCGATCGGGTTGCCAGTCTCGGGCGGTCATGTTCTTGATCAGGTCGGGGTGCGAGAGAGAATCGAAAAGGCCTGTTTCTGCCGCGTCGGCCAGCAGGCGGAAATAAGTGCGTTGCACCTCGACCGGATCGCCGTGCCAGTAGCGCTCTTTGAACTCTTCGGTATGGGGGTGGACGGAACCCAATACAAAATGGAAATTGGTCGAATCGAGCTGTTGTTGGAGCCAAGATTCGTAACCGGCAAAGTAATCAGCCTCCAGGCCGAGTCGGACATCGACTCGATCGGCCCACACGGCCCGTGCCTGGGCGACCATGTCGATGTAGTGGTCCAGCTGATCGGCACGCATCCGCACATTCGCGGAGAAATCGTCCGGCATTGGGTTATGGCAGGTGATGATCAGTCCCCGTAACCCGCGGGCATGGGCGATTTCCGCATACTCCTCGGGTTCCCCCGTCGCATGCATGCATAATGGAGTGTGGGAGTGGGTTTCGTACAGCAGGGGCTCCGTCATGATGTCTCTTCTCGTTTCGGATACTTTCGCAAGCGGCGTTCTGGAATTTGTGCCAACGGCTCTATTGTAAGGTTTGTCCGCTATCCGGGGGAGTTGGGTACTCACGAAGATACGTTATTTTTGTGTGAAACCCCTCGGCTTTGCCGGGGGACTGGAAGAATTTGATAGTTCCGTAGTCAATTTTATCGGGATCGGGATCGGAATCGGGATCGCTATCGAAACGGACTGGAATTTGGACGTACGGACTTTCGATCCCGATCCCGATAGCGATCCCGAAGATCGTAGTGGAATCCAGGGCTGATGCTGGGCTTCCTTTTCGGAGGTGATCGAAACTACCGCTTCCGGCGGTTAACAATAGAAGCCCCCGGCTCTGCCGGAGGAGCCTCATTCCAACATTCCACAGCCGTTGATACCCGGTATCAAGGCGTGAAATCGGCAAGTTTTTAATCGGTCACTCCTAAAGGCCTTTCGGCCATGGGTTTTTCGCCAGAGGACCATAAGCTATCATGGACTCACCTGGTCGCCATGCCGGTTCCTGCAATCCACCCCACTGCCCTGGCAGTCAACCTTCCGCCCCTTAACCCCTTGCAACTTTCATGGACACGCACGACCGTACCCTGCATGTTGCCATCGTAGGTGGTGGTATGTTTTTTGCCGATATCATTGGCCAGGCTTTCAAGGATTTCGTTCGCGGCGGTATCGCCGGAGCATTGACGAGTGTTGGCATGAGCCACCTTGCGCCGGCCGTGGCCGATGTGAAGATACGTATTTCCGCCATCGGCACTCGCAGTGAAAAAAGTGGCACGGCAGGCCGTCTTCGTGACTGGTTCCTGGAGGATTTTCCGGACCAGACCATTGCCGCCTGCTATGGCGACCAGGTTTGGCGTGACATCCTGGCCAGGCAACGGGTGGATGTCCTGTTTGTCGCCACCCCCGATTCCTTGCACACGCAGCCGATCCTCGACGCGCTCGATGCGGGCTGCGACGTGATTACCGAAAAGCCGCTCTGCCTGACAACCGCCGAAGCGGACCGAATCCTCGCCCAGGCAGCCAAAGCCGAGCGGATTGTCGCGGTGGACATGCACAAGCGTTTCGATCCGTTCGTACGCGAGATGATGGTTGGCGCCAGGGAAAAATATGGAGTCCTCAATCGCGTGCGGGCGGTGCTTGAAGAACCGTTAGAGGTGAGTACCGAAATTTTTGCCTGGGCGGAGCAAAGCAATCCGTTCGCTTACGTGGGCTGTCACTGGCTGGATGTCGTGCACCACTACCTTCAGGTCAAGCCGCGTGCCGTTTATGCCACCGGCCAGAAAAATCTGCTGCAGCATTGGGACACGCATCACCGGGAAGTGGCACGTCGGCGACATGTCGAGCCGGCGTCTTGCAAACGCCAGCATGCCATCCATACCTGGGACAGTATCGATGTGGCGGTCACCTACCACGACGGCATGCGCGGCGACTACAACAACCACTGGATCAACCCGGCCGAGTTTGAAGGGGCCGTGAACCAGGAAATCGAACTCTATGGTATCTACGGGCGTGGGTTGGTCGACCAGCAGGATCGAGGTTATCGCGAAGCGATCATCGGCGATGGTTCGAGAACGCGCAACCCGACTTTTGGGGGTCGTATTCAACATGCGGGAGGGCATCGGGAGCTGTTTGGTTACGGCAAAGCCTCCATCGTCTCGGGCCTGCTGGCGATCGTGCGGCGCCGTTTTCTGGGGGAATCGCTGGCCGTGCTCAAGGAGACCTACCCTACGGCGGCCAGCCAGTGGGATGTGGTGCAGACCATCGAAGCGGCGACTCAGGTTGCCGAAAAAAACTACCAACACTTTCAGGCTGGCCGGGGCACCCCCGTTACGGCCTTGTTGAGCGATACGGAAATTCAGATCCTCGAACCGACCGGTTAGAAATACAACCTTGGACGATGTGGCGCAGACTGCCCGTTGGAAAGCAATCCCATGACCGACATCAAGCATATGGAGGCCCGCACCGCCGAACACCGGCCGACAGGGCAAGGTGTGACTCGCAGGGAGAGCTTGCGGATAGGGGCCGTTGGCGCACTGAGTGCCAGCTTGCAACTCACGAGGCGTTCCTGGGCGGAGGCGGGTAGCGGAAATCGAGAAGCTGACGCCACGGAGCCTGTCCGAACGACCACCGGAGAAACCAGGATATGGGATGGGCACACCCACCTGGCGAGTATTCGAGGCGAGAAACCAGCGGACCGGATGGCCCAGTTGATCGAATATGCCGACCGCATGCGGATCGAGCGGCTGGTTGTCTTTATGGGTTGGCCCTTTGCATACGACCCGTCGCCAGACCAGTTTCGGCGTCAGAACGACCAGGTATTGGCAGCGATCCATGACTGGCCCGACCGGGTACTCGGCTATGCCTACGTGAACCCCAACCACATCGATCACAGCCTTGAGGAAATGCAGCGCTGTATCGTGCGCGGGCCGATGGTGGGAATCAAACTGTGGGTGGCCAAAAGATGCAACGATTCGGCGCTCGACCCGATCGTGCAAAGGGCCACCGAACTCCAGATTCCCATCTATCAGCATACGTGGCTGAAAATCACCGGCAATTTGCCAGGCGAGTCGACACCGTCCGACCTGGCCGAATTGGCCAGCCGGCATCCACGGGCGACCCTCCTTTGTGGGCACGCGGGTGGCGACTGGGAACTCGGTATCCGGACCGTCCGACCTTTCAAGAATATCCTACTGGAAGTGGCGGGGGGCGATCCAACGGCCGGCTTTGTCGAGATGGCGGTGCGTGAGCTTGGGGCCGAACGCGTGATCTACGGCAGCGATGCGGGCGGCCGCAGCTTTGCGTCCCAGTTGGCCAAAGTCGAAGCCGCGGGCATAACCGACCGTGAAAAAAAGCTGATTCTCGGCGTGAACCTGCGCCGGTTACTGAGCCCAATTTTCAAGACGAAAGGACTGAAAAGTTGAGCCGTAGGCGCTAGCCTCGGGTTTTGTCGGATTAACGTTGTCTCGCAGGCACCCGAGGCTAGCGCCTACGGCTCAAAGTGAGTGCCATTGGACGCTAGCCTCTCTGCACAACACCAAGACTCTGCCGAAGCATTGCAATCCCTCGCCCACACATTTCTACAACGCACTGCCATCACCATGCAAATTATCGATACCAATGTAAGCTTGTCACGTTGGCCATTGCGGCGTTTGCCGTTGGATGAAACCCCTGAACTGGTAGCCAGACTCCGGCGCTACGGTGTGGTGCAGGCATGGGCCGGTTCGTTCGATGGCTTGCTGCATAAGGATATTGCGGGCGTGAATCTGCGCCTCGCGGCCGACTGCAGGAAACATGGAAACGGCTTGCTCGTTCCGTTCGGATCGGTCAATCCGACGCTGCCCGATTGGGAAGACGACGTACGACGTTGTCACGAAGAGTACCAGATGCCCGGGATTCGACTGCACCCGAGCTACCACGGCTACCAACTGGACGACGCTCGTTTCGCCCATCTTCTTGAGCTTGCCGCGGAGCGGAAACTGGTCGTGCAGATCACGCTGACCATGGAAGACGAGCGCATGCAGCACCCGCTCTTGCGTGTACCGCACGTCGATACGAAGCCATTGCTCGAAATGGCTGGCACTCGCCCCGATGTGCCGATCGTTTTACTCAACGCATTTCGGAGCGTTCGAGCCGAGCAGGCTGCCGCGCTGGCATCTGCTGGAAACATCTATTTCGAGATTGCCATGTTGGAAGGAGTGGGTGGGGTCGGTAAGCTTCTGCAAAAAGTGCCGATCGATCGTCTCCTCTTTGGTTCGCATGCACCGCTGTTTATATTCGAATCGGCCCTCGAGAAGCTCCGCGAATCGGCTCTTCACGGAAGGATCCTGAAAGGCCTCTGCACCGACAACGCAAGGCGATTGCACCCATAAAGTTACAATAGCCACTAGAGGAAATAAGCATGAATTTGCAGTCCAGCCCATGGCTCCCTCTGGCCACGGCCGCGATCGTCCTGGTCTCGGCCCACGCTTCTTGTGGAGCCACCGAAGAACTTGGCAACGGTTTTCGGCACCATGGAGTCGCCACGCCGGTCAGCAAGCATCGTGGTACCGTTGCAACCGTCGATGGTGCCGGTCGCAACGTGGTATTGGTCTGGTTGTTCGATCATCGTGGTGGTTACGCGCTGCTGATGATCGACGCGACAACCGGAAAGAGCGAGCAGTTTCCGATACCATTTCCTCCTCGCGGCGACTGCCCCTACACATCGATCTTGTCCAGCGCGAACAAGTTCTACACGCACTTCAGCAGTCATTTTGTCGAATTCGATCCCGTGAAGCGCGCCTTTACGTTCCATCATAAAACGGCGCCACAGATGGCAATGAGCATGACCGAGGATGATCAGGGCGTTCTCTGGAGCGTTACGTACCCCCAGAGCGGCGTTGCTTCGTTTGATCCGGCAACACGCAAGTTCAAGGACTACGGTCAGATTTACCAACAAAACTGGCGACAGTACCCACGCAGCGTGGCCACCGACGATGCTGGCTGGCTCTACTTTGGCATCGGCTCCACCGCTTGCCAGATCATCGGTTTCGATCCGGTTTCGGGGGCAGTGCAGCCGCTGGTGCCAGAATCCGATCGGGTACACGGCTTCGGTACGGTTTACCGCGACATCCATGACAAGGTCTATGGCCACGTGGGCGCCGCCGGCGGCACCTGGTACGAACTTTATCAGGGCCAGGCGAAAAGGGTCTCTCCGGCGCCCAGCATTCAAAAGAAGTCGATTATCACCAGCAGCCAGGGTCTGTTTCATCGCGACTTCCCCGACGGCCGGCGATTGCTCACCTGCGATCTGGTGGACCGGGTCCTCGAAGTGGAGGAACCAAAAACCAAGAAGATCGATAAGGTTCCTTTCGACTACACCAGCGAAGGAGCCCATATCATGGGAGTCGCAGTTGCTCCCGATAAGTCCATTTGTGGCGGGACCGCATTTCCAATGCGTTTTTTTCGCTACGATCCGGAACACGACGCGTGGACCAACCACGCTTGCCATGGCCAATGGAATACCGTGGCCCGGCAGGGCGACCAGTTCTTGGTCGGCGGCTACGGGCATGGATTTCTGTTGCAATGGGATCCGGCCCGGACATGGATACCCACGGAGAAAGGGAAGGACGCCAGCAATCCTCGCTTTCTGACCGAAAGCCACCCCACGATCAACCGGCCGCACGACCTGCTCGCTCATCCGGACGGGAAAACCGTGGTGCTGGCGGGCACCCCCGGCTACGGCCTCACCGGAGGCGGTCTTCTTTTCTGGAACCGTGAAACGAAGACGCGAACCTTGCTCGAGCATACCGACATCCTGCCGCAGCAGGCGACCATGAGCCTGGTCGCCCTCCCGGCTGGAAAACTGCTCGGCGGTTCGACCACACGGCCAGGGACCGGAGGCGAGAAAAAGGCGACCGAAGCCGAACTCTATATCCTGGACATGGCAACCAGACACGTGGAATGGCACCAGCCCGTGTTTCCGGGCGTCCAGAGCTATACCGACCTGATTGCCACAAAAAGTGGCCTGGTGTACGGGTTTGCCGATCGGAAACGTTTCTTCGTATTCGATCCGGCCAAGAAGAAAATAGTCCACCAGCAGGAGACTCAATCCGTTTTTGGCTGGAGTACGTCCCAGCAGGGACCACGAGTCTTTGTCGCTTCGCCCGACGGAACCGTCTACATATTGTTTGTCAAAGGGATCGCACGTGTCGATCCCAACACATTCGCCATCACGCTCGTGGCGGAGTCGCCGGTGCCGATCGGCCCGGGTGGCGACATGCTGGATGGGCGGATCTATTATGCCAGTGGGTCACATCTTTACAGCTACGAGATTCCCTGAACAGGCCGCCATGGCGCTGTCTATCGTGGCGCTGTCTATCCTGGCTCGATTGGCCGTCCATCAGGGCGATAGTAATCTCGGCTGAAGGGAATGGGTTCGACTCCTTCCTGAGCGTAGACAAGCAGCTTTTCAAGCCGGTTGCGAGTCTCTTCGGGCCAATCGGCGGGGATGTCCTGGACGCGTGCAGCGGAGTAGGCTTTGATACTCTCGGGCAAATCCGCATAGAACGGTTGAAACCAAAGGGTGATCACGGTGCGGTATTGAGAACTCTCATTGGCATGCGTTGCGTGAAGGATGCGCGAATCGCCCACCACCAAATCTCCCGCCCGGACCGGCACATCGACCTCGTCGGAGCGTGTCTGAAACTCGATTCGGTTCAAGTCATTCGCCTGGTCCAAGTCGTCCGTATGAGCGCGAGCCAAAAGAGCGTGCAACGGATTCTCGTGCCGGTGCGAACCGGGAATCACGCGCAGGCAACCGTTGTGGGGCGTGGTGTCAGTCAGGTAGTACATCAGAAAAATTTGTGCGGGTTCTTTCTCGAAACTGACTGGATGGCTCCAGCCGCCCCAGTCGTAATGCCAGAACAGAGGGGGCCCCCCGGGGGGCTTGCTAATGACATAGCCGGATTGGAACCGGATCCCTTCGAGGCCGATTGATTCCAACGCGGCTAAGGCTGCCGGGTGGTCAACCAGGTCGACCAGGCCCGCATGGCGATTCACTGGAATCATGCTCCCGGTTGACTTCCGTTTGCGAGCTTCTTCGGCGGGCATTGCCTTGACTAACTCGTCGGTGATTTGTCGCAACCGAACGAGAAATTCGGTCGGCAATACGTTTTCTACTACACAATAGCCGTTTTCGATCAGTTGTTGATAGCGGTTTTGGTTGTCCATGGAATGCTGCTCGCGAGTGTTATGGAAAAAACTTTGCCGGCGTTTGCGGCTAGGACCGCAAACTGTTTTTCTGTTACCGTTCATCGCCGGAGGCCATAAACCACCAGCTCAGGTGGTGAGTACCCATCGGGCTCCGCCGTTTCGTAGCGATAGGGATATCGCATCTCCATGGGGTAACCATTTATTTCAGACTATCGTATTTCGCGGAAAAGCAGGGGGGCATGCTTTGCGGAAAAACAGAGAGATTTGTCTATAGCAGGTGCAGATTGCAAGTCAATACCGGTGGGTTTGATCATGAATAGTGGATTAAGAGGCTATCTCAGAACCTATAAGTGCGCGTTGCTAGCATGTCGATTTGAAAGGTTCTGGGATAGCCTCTAAGATTAGGAGCAGTCAATCACTGCTACAGGCTGTGAACACCTTGGTAACAATTGGGAGACCCACGATGCAGGATCGAACCGGAAAGCCGGCCGTACCATTTACGCTCCAGGACGCTCAGGGAGAGCCACACCAGTTGGAAGATTATCGGGGCCACTGGTTGCTGTTGGTCTTTCACCGGCATCTTGGGTGATTGCCGTGCCGAGAGCATCTGTCGCAGTTGCGACAGCACCAGCAGCAGCTTGACGAGCGAGATGTCAAAGTCTGCGTAGTTACCTTCGATGCCGGTCCGCTGGCCATGGCGTACGTCCGTGAGACACAGCTCTCATGGTCGCTTCTGGTCGATACGCATCGGGCCCTGTATCAGGCTTACGGGATGCATCAGGGGAATTGGTGGAACCTCTACGGTCCACCCGCCATTGGCATTTATTTGAAACTATTATGGCGCGGTCGGCGTCTGCAGCGTCCAGGTAGCGATGTGCACCAATTGGGAGGTGATGTGCTGATCGACCCGGAAGGGATTGTTAAGATCCACTACGTGGGAATCGGCCCGGCGGACCGGCCCGAAGTTTCAACCCTGTTGGCCCCGATCGGCTTGTGAATCGTGAATAGTTCCAAGCAGTGGCCGATGAAGCCGACCTGGGCCAGGTAAGGGTGGGTGGTGAATAACAACGCAGGTCGTCGAATGATGGTCCCAATAGGAAAGCCTGGAAAGCAAGGAAGCGAACTATGACCTATTACGAGCAACTTGTTGCCAAGTCAGCCAGGAGCTTCTTTGGATTCCATCGCTGGGCAGGAACTCAGCGTTTGGGAGTGAGTAAAAAATCCAAAGCTACGGCTGCGCCGCAGCACTCCATATTATGGAGTGCGACAGCGCAGCTGTCGCTTTGGATTTTCGAACAAGTTAGCCCACCAAAAGCAGCCTGATTTGAGGGGGCTGCTCATTTCAGGGTAGGGCTGTGACAGGCCCTCGCGGACGGGCCACCGATAATCCCGGACCAATGTCTAGCGAACCCTGTCATGTGCCCCTACTTACTATTCTCTTTTTCCCTGAACCCTGACGCCCGACACCTGAACCCAGGGCTTTTTACTAGCACCATCAAAACTATCGGGATCGGGATCGCTATCGGGATCGGAATCGGGATCGGAATCGAAATAACATGGGTCTAAGACACGAAAAATGAATGTTAACCGCCTTATTGTTGCCATACTCAGGCGTTTAGGTGGCAGAGGCTACTCGGTCAAGGAAGATTCCGCTCCTTATGCATTCGAGGAATTCGATAGCGATCCCGAGTTCCGATCCCGATGAGTAAGTACTCGTGTAGTCGAGGAAGGTTACCCCCGTTTTTCCGAAAATGCCGGATGTTGATAAACGCTAGTAAAAAGGACTGCCCCCGACCCCCGCCACCCTCTTCCCCGAGCCGCGCAGGACATGTCCATCCCACATTTGTCCATCCCACGTTCCGCCTACATCCATATCCCCTTTTGCGCGCATCGCTGCGGCTACTGCAATTTTTCGGTGCTGGCAGATCGCCATGACCTGGTCGAACCTCTACTGGATGCCTTGGCAGTCGAGTTGAGCTGGCTCGGAGTGCCACGTGAGGTCGATACGCTCTATTTTGGCGGTGGGACGCCAACGTTCCTGGATTCCGAGCAACTCCAACGCCTGGCCGAGATGGTCTTGGCATGGCATCCGCTGGCCCCGGGATACGAATGGACGGTCGAAGCGAACCCGGCCGACTTGGACTCGTGGCGTATCGATACCTTGGCCCGACTGGGCGTCAACCGGCTTAGCCTGGGCGGACAATCGTTTCATGACCAGAAGCTGAAACGATTGGAACGCGACCACCAGGCGGCCCACATCGGCCAGGCCGTACGGCGCGCACAGCAGGCGGGCATGCACGTTTCACTCGATTTGATTTTTGCCGTTCCGGGGGAAACGCTCGACCAGTGGGGTAGCGACCTGAATCAGGCGCTGGATCTGCAGCCGCAACATTTATCAACCTATGGTCTCACTTTCGAACGGGGAACGGCCTACTGGAGTCGTCTTCAACGCGGCGATCTCGTCCAGGCGCCGGAGCAGCTTGAGCGGGACATGTACCTGCTGGCAATCGACCGATTGAAGACAGCGGGGTTCGAGCATTACGAGGTTTCCAACTTTGCCCGGGCCGGTTTTCGCAGCCGCCACAACGAGGCTTACTGGCTCGCCGATGGCTACTATGCGGCGGGGCCCGGCGCGGCACGTTACGTGAACGGGTTGCGCGAAACGAACCACCGTAGCACCACCACCTATTTGAAACGCATCCGGCAAGGTGAATCCCCTGTAGCCCAGCGTGAGAAGCTGGACCTCCGGCAGCGTGCTCATGAGCAACTCGTCTTCGGCCTGCGACGTCTGGAAGGGGTCGTTCGGCAAGAGTTTTCCGCCCGGAGCGGGATGGAGTTGGATGTCGTGGCCGGCTCTGCCATTGCCCAACTGGTAGAATTAGGCCTGCTCGCCGATGATGGCCACCGGGTTCGACTCACCCGTGCGGGCCTTTTGGTCAGCGACGCCATTTGGCCCGAGTTGCTCTAGCCCTTTGTCAAACTAATATTTTCGGGTATCGGTCTGCGTAAAGCCATTGCCCCTCTAAGAGTTGTTCCGATCGCTATCCGAAAATTTAGGCTTGACCAGACACTAGCTCACAGCGGTGCTTTTGGCAATTGGCGGCAGCATGGCAACGACTCGGCGTCGGGAGGCGACTGGCCCATTTCCAGAGCCCAGATTTCACGCTCCTCCTGGCTTGCATAGTAACGCAGCCAGGTCTCCGGATCACCGCTCGCATTCGCGCAGTCCCAATGCAGGTAATTGTTTCTTCGGCGAATACGTTTTTCGTGGGCTGGCAAAATGTCTCGGTAGATGAGGCAGTAGAGTTGGTGATCGGTAAGGTGGTCGGTGAAGTCCAGTACTATATGTCGAGAGTATAGTTTCTCTATCGTGTCGTAGAGCAGCGTTCTCAATCTCTTGCTGTCCAGACGGCCTGGCGCTGGAATTTCAAGAGGTGGGTCAAACCACTCGCGAATCGGAAGTATTGGAGCTCGCTCCCATTCCAGCATCGATTCGAGAAAATCATTTTCGCTACTCGTGGTCATTCTTTCGGCATTCACGCGGCTGATCGATTCGTCGAACAGAGGCTCCAGAGCGTCGCGGAGCTGCGCATTCCGCATCAAATGCTCTACTTCATTCGAGTGTGACGGTTCGGGCATTATCATGAAATCATCACGTTGCTAACAAGGAAATGGGAATCAGGGTGCGGTCGATCCAGAACGCAATTTTCACAATCCTTTGCGAGTCCGCCTTCTGCGGAAATCATGTCTACAAACTCGACTCTATCAAGCTGGAGCCCTCATGAAAACAACTTGGTGGCCCTTCTTGTGAACAGTTTGACATTTGTTCCGGGCAGAACCGTTACGACCCGTAATCTTCCTCCAAATTGGGGGGAATTTGCTAGCTGAGCGTTCTTTCACTGGATAATGCCAGCAGTGCTCAGACCCTGTTTTCTACTTCAGTTCAACGCCCATCTCCTTCATCAGCAGTTTCATATCTTCCCAGGTTTTCGCTTTGGCGGCCGGAGTCCGCAATAGATATGCCGGGTGGTACGTACAGACGACTCGGATGCCTTGATAATCGTGGACCTTGCCTCGCAGGTGGCCAATGGGCGTGGTGGTAGAGAGTAAATTCTGGGCAGCGACCGCCCCCATGCAGCAGATGAAATCGGGCCGTATCAGCTGCAGTTGCCGTTCCAGGAAAGGCCGGCAATGGCAGGCCTCCTCGGGGGTCGGAGTCCGGTTTCCGGGGGGGCGGCATTTCAGCACATTGAGAATATAAACCTGGCCTCGTTCCATTTGACAGGCTACCAGGATTCGATTGAGCAGTTGTCCAGCACGGCCGACGAAGGGTTCCCCCTGCCGGTCTTCGTCGGCTCCTGGTGCTTCGCCCAGGATGCACAGGCGGGCCTGGGGATCGCCCACGCCAAAGACCGTCTGGGTTCGGGTCTCGGCCAGTTCTCGACACTGAACGCATTGGCTTACTTCCCTGCACAACGCCTCCAGCGTGGTAGCCGTGGATCCCGGCAAGGGCTCTACTGGCTTCGTTTCGTGGGGAGTGCCGGCACCTGGAGCCGAGATTGTGGAAGTTGCAGCCGAGTTGGCCGCTTGTGGCTCAACCGTTGGAGCTTTTCGTCCGTCCAGGCATGTAGTCGTTTCTGGAGCCGCGCTGTGCGGCAACTGCATGATCCCGGCCGCTTGCAGGCTTTCCAGTTGCTGGGCTATTGCTCGATTGACCCGAACCGACTGGTTTTTTCGGGTTACAGGATGATCCTTTGGACGATCGGTCATGGTTCGTGCGTACCGATTCAGGAGGGGGTGGATGGGAGGAATTTGAAAATCCCGGATCGCGGGACCAGCTTCCGAAACATCACAATTCAGTGTACGGACTAACCAATTTCGGGAAAGGGGGAAGACTTCCACCGAGGGAAGCTACTCTTGCCACCTACTCTGGGCTATGATGGATTGAGACACATTTGCAAGATATCCCTGGAAAACGACTCGTTAGATAAAGTGCCCCGCGATGGCAGTCTCGAGAGTAGTCATAGTCGGCCGACCCAACGTCGGCAAAAGTAGCCTGTTCAATTGGCTCGCAGGTCTGCGATTAGCCATTGTGGAGGATCAGCCGGGGGTCACTCGCGACTGTGTGGACTATCTAACCAGCCACAATGACCGTTATTTCGAACTCGTGGATACCGGCGGTATTGGCATTCAGGATACGGACAATCTTACCCAGCATATCGATGACCAGATTACCACGGCGATCGAATCGGCCGACGTGATCCTGCTGGTGGTAGACACACGTGCGGGGCTCGTCACCCTGGATGAAGAAGTGGCCCGACGCTTGCGGAGTGTGGATGTGCCAATCCTCTGTATTGCCAACAAGGCCGATAACGAGCGGCTTGATGACCAGTCGGCGGATTTCTATCGGCTTGGCCGCGGGAAAATCATTTCGGTCAGTACCCGGGAAAATCGCAACCGCAGCTTGCTGTTGAACATGATTGTCGAACGTTTACCTGCGGAGACGGCCGGGGAAAACGAGGCAGCCGAGGAAGAGCCGACCATGAAAGTGGCGATTGTCGGCCGGCGGAACGTGGGTAAAAGCACCTTCGTCAATACGCTCGCTCAAGCGGAACGGATGATCGTCAGCGAAATACCTGGTACCACGCGGGACAGTGTCGACGTGCGGTTCGAGCTCGACGGAAAAGCGTTTATCGCAATCGATACCCCCGGCTTGCGACGTTCAAGCAGCCGTGGCGCTGCGATCGACTTCTATGGTACGCATCGTGCCCAGCGGAGCATTCGCCGAGCCGATGTGGTGATGCTGTTTCTCGATGCTACCCAACGCGTAAGCAAAGTCGACAAACAATTGTGCGATTACATCGCCCAACAGTACAAACCGTGTTTTTTTGTCGTCAATAAGTGGGATCAGCTTGCAGGGTCCATGCCAACCGAGAAATGGGTCCGATATTTGTACGACACCTTTCGGACCATGCGCTATGCGCCCATCGCCTTCATCACGGCCCAGACGGGGAAAAATGTCAAAGCCCTGCTAAACCATGGGCAAATGCTTTTCAAACAGTCGCGGCTAAGAATTCCGACCGGCCCACTGAACCGGTTGATCAGCGATGCGCTGCGGCGAAACCCGCCCCCTCTCCATCAAAACCGTCGCCCCAAGATTTTTTACGCCACCCAGGTCGGAATTCAGCCGCCCACAATTGTGCTGTTTTGCAACAATCCTCAGTCTTTAGCCCGGCCTTATCAGCGTTATTTGCTGGGGGCGGTTCGCGATCAGTTGCATTTCGAAGAGGTGCCCATCAAGCTTTACTTGCGCCGGCGCCAATCCAATGACTCACGGAACGAAATTGGCAACGAGTAAAGGCAGCGCAACGAGTAAAGGCAGCGCAACGAGTAAAGGCAGCAGAGCCCGACACACCTGTGCCCAGCGCGATCAGCCCGCACTCGTGCTAGTTTCGGGATGAACAGCGTCTATTCCAAGGCAGCGTTTATTCCAAGGTAGTATGCCCATTGGAAAAATCGCCCACGGTGGGGCTATTGGTTGCCGCCAGGTTGTTCCCTGGCACCAATTCGGCAACTCTACCATCTGCAAAAACTACCACCAGACCA
>JAJRWS010000445.1 GCA_024276705.1 Planctomycetota bacterium
AAAGCCAGCTACGATGCGAATAAGGGAGGTCTCTCCTTCACGACCGAGCGTATGGTCAGACGGGCCTCACCGGGTGGCGCTGGGCATATGCTCAATCCCTTGTCGCCCGCGGCCATGCTATTCTACCTGGAGCGGTTCGATCGGGCCTTCGATCGTACGCTGGACGGGAGCCAACCGGCCATGCCCCGGGCCCAGTATCACGACTCTTTCGAGTACAGCGGGAACTGGTCGGACGAGCTGCCTGAAACATTTCGGCAGCGCCACGGCTACGACCTGATGGAACATCTCGACACACTCTTCGGCCAACAACCCAAGGGAGCACGAATCAAGTACGATTACCGGGTAGTACTGGGCGAGTTGCACTACCAAACCCTGAAGATCTGGGTCGACTGGGCCCGGTCGCGGGGCATGCTCACGCGCAATCAGGCGCATGGGGGACCGTGCAACCTGCTTGATACCTATGCGGTGTGCGACATCCCCGAAACGGAAATGTTCGGCGCCCCCGACTACCCCATCCCCGGTTTTCGGCGCGACCCCGCCATGGTTCGCCCAGGGGACGCCGACCTGCGGATCTGCATGCTCCCCGCTTCGGCCGCCCACATCGCCCATGCGCCTGGCAAGCAGTTGGTATCCTCGGAGAGCTGCACCTGGCTACGCGAACACTGGCACACCACGTTGGGACAGGCCAAACTCGAGTTGGATGAGCTCTTTCTGGCCGGTGTCAACCATGTCTTCTATCATGGCTCCTGCTATTCGCCTCAAGAAGTCCCGTGGCCCGGGTGGTTCTTCTATGCGTCAACCAAGTTTGATTGGCGTAACGCATTCTGGCGGGATTTCCCAATTCTCAACACTTACGTCGCCCGTTGCCAGTCGGTTCTGCAGGCAGGCCAGCCAGACAACGACCTCTTGCTCTACTGGCCCATTCACGATGTCTGGATGAAGCCTGAGGGAACGAGACTCTCTTTCACCGTGCATCGGACCGCCTGGATGAAGGACCAACCTGTCGGCAAGGTGGCCGCTCTGCTCATGCGTCAGGGATACGCGTTTGATTTCATCTCCGATCGCCTTCTGGATGGGATCGAGCTGCGTGACGGAAGGCTTCATGCCACCGGCGGTACCTACCGGGCGATCCTTGTGCCGCGGTGCCACACCATGCCCGCGGCAACACTCGGCAAACTCACCGAACTGGCCGAACAGGGGGCAACGGTGATCTTCGCCCAACAGCTACCCGAGGATGTACCAGGCTTGGGACACTTGAACGAGCGCCGCAAACAATTCGCCAAAGCTCGAGCAAGACTGCTCAAGACTGACCTCACGGTGGCCACTGACCTGGCCACCTCGCTCCAGCAGCATGAAATTCCCCATGAGAACATGACGGAAGCAGGTCTGAAATTTATCCGCCGCAGAGTCGGAAAAGAAATCTACTACTTCATCGCCAATCAGACTGCCGAGCCCTACGATGGCTGGCTCGCCCTGGCCAGACCCTTGGTTGCGGCAACTCTCCTCAACCCGATGACAGGCGAATCGGGGCAACTGACGGTCCGGAAAGACAGCCAACAGTCGGAAGTGTACCTCCAGATCGCCCCCGGGGAGTCATGCATGGTACATCTCAGCCCGATCACCTCCGGCAAACGGTGGCCTGCGCTGGCGCCCAGTGGCGAACCGCTGATGCTTAACCGGCCATGGCAGGTCGATTTCGTCCAGGGGGACCCGGCACTACCCACCTCGTACCGGATCGACAGTCTCGCTTCCTGGACCGAAGCGCCAGACCGGGAAGCCCAGCGATTTGCCGGGACGGCCTGCTACCGGACTACCTTCGATTTGCCATCGGACGTCCAGGCAGACGATTGGCTGCTCGATCTGGGCGAGGTCCGTGAGAGCGCGCGAGTTCGCATCAACGGCCAGGAAGCCGGCGCGCTCATTGCACTGCCAATGCGGCTGCGTGTCGGCCAACACCTTAAGCCCGGCAAGAATACGCTGGCCATCGAGGTGACGAATCTGTCGGCCAATCGCCTCCGCGACCTCGATCGGCGCGGGGTCGATTGGAAAATCATGAAAGAGATCAACATCGTTACGGTCCATTACCAAAAGATCGAACCGGCAAGCTGGCCCCTCGAGCCGTCCGGCCTGCTCGGCCCGGTCCGTCTCCTGCCGATGGTGGAGCTGGAGTACGGTGCCAGGTGAATGAAGGGGGCCAGAGCATCCTGAATTACCACACGTTCCATGAATGAGGGCAAAGTTTGCCAAGAACCCGGTTTGCCTTGTATTGCATTTTGCAGTACAATTACCACAGAGCCTGAGGCGAACGTGGCCAATGAGTTCAAGCGAAAGGATCCTGACATGGCTAAATCGAATACCTTGATGGTCCGCCTGGACGAAGAGAGCAAATCGAACGTCGCGAAAGCAGCCGAACTTCGCAAGGTGAGCATCAGCGATTATGTGCGGATAGTAATGGTCGCTCAAGCGCGGCGTGAAGTTGAGGGTGCCCAGCAAAACACGCTTTCACTCACACCGGATGAGCAGCTCGCCTTCTGGAACGCGCTGAATTCGCCGCCGGAGCTCACCAAAGCACAGCGAGAACTGGGCCAATTAATGCAAGGGGCCAATTAATGCAAGGGGAGGCAAGAGGCGGGGTCAAGACACCGGCCGGTTTCCATTGGGAGCGGCTCGCCCGCGCGCATCCACGCCGCCAATTTCAGTGCGGTGAAGCAGAAGTCGACGCATGGCTGCGGACCAAAGCCTGGCAACACCAGGAGAAACATCTTTCGGCAACCCAGGTTCTGCTCGATCCCGCTGACAAAATTGCAGGTTACTATACGCTTGCTACCGGCCAGGTCGATTTTCTCGATCTGCCAGGCGACCTGGCGCGGAAACTGCCCCGACGCGTTCTTCCTATCGCCCTCTTGGCCTGGCTTGGCGTAGCGAAATGCCACCAAGGTCATGGAATTGGTCGTATTCTGGTGGCACAGGCCCTGCGCGATTGTTATGAGGCAGGTGCAACGTTCCCTTTTGTTGCCGTTCTGCTGGATTGTTTGAACGAGAGTGCGAAACAGTTTTACCGGCAATGGGATTTCCAGGAAGTCCCCGGTCATCCCTATCGTCTTCTGCTGGGCTACCGGCACCTTGCGGCCATGATGGGCAATGCTGATGAA
>JAJRWS010000446.1 GCA_024276705.1 Planctomycetota bacterium
ATGCGTTGTGTGATATCGATGGATGTGGCTGGATTAGCGCGCTGCGCCCAGGGGCGATCAACAAGCTTATCACAAATGGCTCGATTCAAATGGGGCTATTTGATGAACGCTGAGCGTGATCAAGATAATTGATGGATTTTAGCCAATTTCTGATCAACATTGATGAGGTTTCAAAAAAAATCCCCTCGAAGAGCCTGATCACTTGATCTAGGTCCCCGAGGGGTGTACTCCATATGGGTTAACAACAACCACGGAGTACACTCACGATGTACCATGAATTGTTTCGCGATGCCAGCTTCTGGCAGTTTCTTTTTTCGATCGACCAAGATCTTGCCAAGAGCACCCATGAGAAGGGATGTCCATGCGGCGGTTGCCTGCATAGTGCCAAATACCCTCGAAAACCACGAGGCGGGCCCGATAATCTGCCCGATCATTACGGTTACCGTCTGAGCTTCTGCTGCAATCGCGACGGTTGCCGAAAACGGGCCACGCCGCCGTCGGTCCGATTCCTCGGCCGCAAGGTCTACCTCGCTGCGGTGGTCATCCTGGTCGCGGCCATGCGACAGGGGCCCTCGCCACGTCGGGTCCGTGAGCTTTCGGAGCGATTTGGTGCCGATCGGCGAACGATTGCCAGGTGGCAGACCCTTTGGCAAGAACATTTTCCTCGGACACCGTTCTGGAAAGTGGCACGCAGCCGTCTCGTACCGGCAATCAAAGTCGACACTCTTCCGCGATCGCTTCTCAAAGCATTCGTCCACCAGGACGATATCCACGGAGGCTGGGCGAGGCTTCTGCAATTTCTATCGCCAATTACGATCACCGGGGGCCTGGTAATCGAGGTCTCAAGATGATTTATCTCGACCCGCAGAAGATGCATCATCGACGCTCCTGACGGACGGGATTAGGGTTTCTCACAGTCCATTTTCACCCTGTACTGTGAGGAGATGTGATGTCGAAAAAACCAAAACCTTCAACCGCACCTTTGTGGGCCCGCTTTCGTTTCTCGGTGGTGGGCGGGCTATTGAGTTCGCCCCCTGCCCGTGGAAAGCTCAAAGAGGCCCTCCAATCCCTTGCCGAAAAGATCTGGACGCATCCAGTGAGCGGACGGGACGTCCGTTTTTCGTTCGTTACGATCGAACGATGGTTTTACAGAGCGAGGCAAGAGCGAGACGACCCGATCGGCGTCTTGCGCCGTACCGTGCGTAAGGACCGTGGCAAAGTATCCCTTGCTCCGGCTCTAATCAAACAGTTGTCATTTCAGTACAAGGAGTACAAGCACTGGACCTACCAACTGCACTACGACAACCTGGCCGCCCAGGTGAAAACCGATTCTTCCCTGGGACCTTTGCGGTCTTATTCCACCGTAAGACGGTACATGCAAGCCCACGGCATGGTCCGCAAACCCCGACCGGCACCGAAGGGCCGGCCCGGCGAGGCCCGCGCGGCGCACCGGCGCCAATCTCGGGAAATCCGCAGCTACGAAGTCGAATACGTCGGCTCGCTGTGGCATCTCGACTTCCACCACGGGTCACGAAAGATTCTGTCCCATGAGGGCGAGTGGCAGTACGTACTTGCCTTGGGCATTCTCGATGACCACTCGCGACTCTGCTGCCACCTTCAGTGGTATGTTTCAGAAACGGCCGAGGATCTGATCCACGGACTCTCCCAGGCGATCCAAAAGCGAGGCCTGCCACGAGCCCTGCTTACCGACAATGGGGCGGCGATGGTGGCTGAGGAAACGACCGAAGGTCTTGAGCGGCTTTCGATCGTCCATGAGCGAACTCTGCCATATTCGCCGTATCAGAACGGTAAACAGGAATCTTTCTGGGGGAATCTGGAAGGTCGCCTCATGGAGATGCTCGATGGCATGGAGAATCTGACGCTTGATTTTCTCAATGAAGCGACTCAGGCATGGGTCGAAATCGAGTACAACCGCACGAAACATCGCGAGATTGGCTGTTCGCCAGTTGAGCGATTCGCTAAAGCGCCCGACGTACTCCGTGAGAGTCCGTCGACCGACGCGCTTCGCGCGGCGTTTCGCCTCGAAACGAGCAGGCGCCAGCGTCAGAGTGACGGAACGATCTCCCTGGCAGGCGTGCGTCTGGAGATTCCGGCACGCTATCGCCACTTCCGCGACGTTACGGTGCGTTACGCCCGTTGGGACCTTGGTCGGATCGACCTGGTCGATCCGACCAGCGGAACCATTCTGACTCCCATTTATCCCCTCGACCGCAGAGCCAACGCCGACGGCCATCGCAAGGCTGTTGAACCGGAAGGGGGCGTTGAGCCGGAAACAGGCGATGATTCGGAGGCAGACGATGATTCGGACGCGAGCGACAAGCCGACTGGAACAGGCCAGCGGTCAGATAACGGGCTGCCACCACTGCTGAAAAAAATCCTCCAAGAGTATTCCGCCACAGGCACGCCTCCGGCGTACCTGCCCAAGAGACCCCGTCCCAAGAAAGGGAAAAAATCATGAATGCAAAAAAATTGTTATCGCTGTGGGGGCTGAAATGGAACCCGTTTTCGCCGGAGCTCCCCGGCGATGGCCTGTTAGTGACGGCAAAAATAGAAAATTTCGCATGGCGTGTTGAACAACTTGTTCAGGAAGGAGGGTTTGCATTGATCACGGGCGAGTCGGGAACTGGCAAATCGGTAGCAATGCGGATAGTCGCTCTGCGACTATCCGCATTGCGTGACGTTGTGGTTGGCGTACTCGAAAGGCCCCAGTCGAAAGGCGCTGACTTTTACCGCGAATTGGGCGATATTTTTTCAGTCAAACTTCGTCCCGCCAATCGGTGGGGAGGATTTAAGGCTTTGAGAGAGCGATGGAAATCGCATGTGGCCTCCTCACGAATCAAGCCGATTCTACTGATCGATGAAGCACAAGAAATGGACCCCGAGGTCTTGAGCGAGTTACGACTCCTTTCCAGCGCTGATTTCGACGCCACGTCGCTCTTAACGATCGTTCTGTCGGGAGACGGGCGGCTTCTGGAACTGTTGCGGCATGACGACCTTGTTCCGCTGGGAACCCGAATCCGCACGCGGCTGAATACGGAATCCGCATCGCGAGAAGAACTTCTTGAGTTGCTCAGCCATGCACTCACAAAAGCCGGTAACCCGGCTCTGATGACGGATGAGCTGATGGAGACGCTCGTCGACCACTCGGCCGGCAATTACCGTCTGCTGATGACCATGAGTGCTGAACTGCTTTCTCATGGCATGGCAAGCGAAGTCGATCAGCTCGACGAAAAACTCTATCTCGAAGTCTATCACACGCCCCAACCACGCTGCTCATCGAAAAAGAAAGCAAGGGTTCCCTAAATGGCCATGCAGCAGGACAAGCCTCTTCCGGTAGTACGAGTTGGCCAGATTCCCATCGACCAGAACGGGCAACGTTGGCTTGTCGAAGAGCTTTGGGGCGACTCGTCGGTCGGCGTGATCGGCGGCGCCCCCAAGTGCTCTAAAACCTGGTTAGGGCTGGATCTCGCCTTGAGCGTGGCAACTGGTACTCCCTGTCTCGGCAGATATACCGTTCCCGAGGCTGGTCCGGTCCTGGTCTACCTGGCCGAGGACGCGCTTCCGGTCGTGCGAGAGCGGGTCGAGGGGATGGCCCGGCATCGGGGTCTCGATCTGGATACCGTCCCAATCGATGTGATCACCGCGCCGACCCTCCGGCTCGATCGCAATCCACACCGCACACGTTTTTTTGAGACAGCCAAACGGCTCCGTCCCCGGCTCATTATTCTCGATCCTCTGGTGAGGCTTCACGGAATCGACGAGAATCATGCGACTGAGGTCTCCGGCTTGCTGGCCTACTTCCGCTCCCTTCAGCGCCAGCTCGACCTCTCGGTCGTGCTGGTGCATCACACACGAAAGAACGCCTCGGGGGGAGCTTCTGCAGGCCAGGGCTTGCGTGGTTCCAGTGACATCCATGCCTTCGGCGATTCCAATCTGTACCTGAATCGCACCAGGGATCGCCTGGTACTTTCCAGCGAGCACCGAGCGGCACCAGCCGCTTCATCGGTTTACTTGGAGCTCGATACGACAAACGCGGAAACGATCCACTTGAAGGTTGTTGCCGAGCTGCGGGACGAGAAAAAACGCTCTCTCCAGGAGCAGGTGCTCACTCTGCTTGTCCAGGATGCGGCATTGACTCGCGTCAAGCTTCGCGAAACGCTTTCGGTCAAGAACGAGCGGTTGGGACAAGCGTTGGAATCCCTGGAGGAAGCCGGTCGGATCCGGCACACGTCAGCCGGTTGGCAACGCGTTGGTTGACTCTCGAGAGGGGAGCGTTCCCGTTCCCTATATAGAGAGAGGGAACGGAACGATCGTGTGCGTTGATCCGTCAACTCCGTCAAGCCTTTACCAATGGAAAGAAAACCATGCCAGGTATCGACTTCGACCAGTTACGCGATGAGATCACGATGGAGCAGGTACTCGATCTTGTTGGCTTCAATCCGGTCAGCCGAAATGGTGACCAATGGTACGGATGCTGTCCATTGCATGATTGCACGTCCGAAGGGCGTCGCTGCTTCTCGGTGAATGTGGCGATGCGAGTTTACTGTTGCCACAAGTGCCAAAGCAAAGGAAGTCAGATTCAACTCTGGGCAACGGTTACGAACAAACCATTGCATCCGGCCACGATCGATCTCTGTCGCCTTCTTAGCCGGGAAGTTCCCTGGATTCGACACTGGTGATGTGCTTCAGTCCCATGGTTGCGGAGTTGTGAATCGGGGCTTCCGTGCCAAATGGGGCGTACCAACAGGCGGTACAGAGAAGAGGCCACCGGTACTTGCGGGAGAGTGCAGGCTCTTCATCCAAATCCCATCGATTATCTCGGATGAGGGCCCATCATTTATCGTGCTCGCTCTCATTGTGCGGCTTGTTTGGAAACCGCAGCATGATGGAAGAGCCATTTTTTGTGGATATCAGTTTTTTACATTTTTCCCG
>JAJRWS010000447.1 GCA_024276705.1 Planctomycetota bacterium
GCCGTTCTATTCGTCGGGCTCGTTGCGATCTCGTTGCCCGCGTCTGCTCAGCGCGGCCGAGGTAGTCGAGGTCGGGGGCTTCAGCAGAGGAGGGCCAATCTGGTTACCGTCGATCTCACGGTCGAAATCCGCGAGAGCCTTTTGCACATGCGTGAAGAAGAAAAGCTGGCTCGCGACGTCTATCTCACGTTGAGCAAGAAACACAACTCGGCAGTTTTCTCTCAGATTGCCTCCGCCGAGTCGCGCCACATGGCAGCCCTGGAAAGGTTGCTCGATAGATATGGACTGCCCGACCCGGTTGTTGACGATGCGATTGGAAAGTTCACGAAACCGGAGTTCACCCAACTTTACAACAAATTGATTTCTCAAGGCGGCAAATCGTTGGTTGACGCCTACGAAGTTGGGGCTTTGATCGAAGAACTCGATATCGCTGATTTAATTTCTGGAGTGAAGATGCTCGATGCGAACACGGACATCGAACGGATCTACCAAAACCTGATGCGAGCCTCTCGAAATCACCTCCGCGCATTTGCTTCCCGGCTCGGCGAACAAGGCAAGGCCTACACAGCTCAGCACCTCAATCAAAAAGATTTTGACAAGATCGCCGCTTCGCCGTGGGAACGAGGCCACGGGAGGTCGCGTTAGCCTCCCCCAACTCGCACTCGTAAAGGCTTAAAAGGGTGTCACTAAAAAGGGGTGCCGAGTACAAATGGCACCTCGGTCTATAAGTCTTTTCAGGGGAATCTTTTAGAGAGTTCTCGCAGTAAATGCGTCCTTTCTCGGAGATTTTCATGTGTGGCCGGAGTCACCGTCATTGCCCGGTGTTGTCAGAGCAAGGGCTTGCCATAAGTCGGAAAAAGAGCTAATGATATCCGTGGGTGATGAGTTGGTTTCACATCACTCAATATCGGAAGAACGCGATGCGTCGGAAGAACGCGATCTTTTTTCACTATCTAAATCGACATCACGGCTCGTGCTAGCTGCGAAAGTCGATCTAAGTGATAGTGTAACTGAGGCTTTCGTCACAACGGATTGTACGGAAGGAGCCCCCCGATGGAACGCGATTGGAGTTGCGTAAGAAGGCTTTGCTTGCGGAATGTCAGGTAAGTCCCTCGGTTTTTCGTGGTTTCGAGGATCAGCTTGAGCCGTTTGCTAGCTGTTTGGTACGCACCGAACAACGGAAACATGCCATGACGATTGTCTCGGAGTTGGTCTCCGATTTGGATCGCAAGAATACCGAGCCGATTGCCAAGCGAACTGCAAAGTCCTAATTTCTAGCCAAGGATTGAAAAATGAACCACGACGACACGACGGACACGACATTTTTTTACGTTGTGGCCGTTGTGTCGTTGTGGTTAGAGTCTTGTAGGTAAGGGAGAAAAGTGACTTTGCCGTTCTCCTGAGCCGATTGCTTATCGTCACAACCAAAATCGCAAAGACTTGCCACATTTTGTGGGTGAATCAAACAGGAACCACGAGCCACTTAGGATGGAACTGGCACGCCAAGTTGGCGAGCAAATCGGACGCGAGGACGGCGTCTTGGTGTTCGATCCCTCGGACCCTCCCAAGTAAAGAAACCGCCCAAAAAGGGAACCGAGTCGGGCGGTGTGCAGCGTCAGCGGTGTGGTCGCTTGGGAAAAGTCGAAAACTGCTAATGAGAGTTACCATGAGTTATGTATCGGCCAAAGAACACGCGTTGGTGAACATGCGATTGTATCTCCCCAGGTCGTGGGCGAAGGATCGTGTGCGTCGCAAGAAATGCTGTGTTCCCAAAGGGATGCGTTACAAACTACGAGGTTTGCAGTTGGCTCGGATGGGTTCATCATCAAACGCTTTCGATGATGGCGGCATGGTTATTAGTGACAGAAACCCATCGAGGAAAAATGGACTCCGGCAATCACCGTTCCCCAGGTCCAAGAGGGCATCGCCCGTTGTTGCACGCGGCAGCCGATTGCGATGGACCCACACGGGTCGCGTGCGAACGAACCCGGCGGCTCGAAAGAAATCAACTCGCTCGCTTGTATCACTGGAAACGACATAACAAGTTGCCAACATTGAACTTCGAGAAGAGACAAATCTAAAGAAATAGAGAATTCATCCCTCGAAGTAATGCCCCAAATTATGACGAAAGGTTCTAAAATTGCGATCTAGCAAAACTCTTAAAAAATTACGAGCTGGCGAGCCCGTTCGTATGTGTGCTCTTGGCTTTCATGTCCCTTCCTACGTCCATCATTCAGCTGCAGCAGGTTATGATTGCATTTGGCTCGATCTGGAGCACCGCCTGATCGGCGAGCAAGAAGTACAAAACCTGTTGTTGCATTGCCACTTGGCAGACATTGATTGCATGGTACGCCCGACGACGTTAGAAAAAACGCGGCTTTATCGCTATCTCGAAGATGGTGCGACCGGATTGATGATTCCTCACGTCTCAACCCCAGAGAAAGCTGCGATGCTGGTTGATGCGGTAAAGTTTCCGCCGCTCGGTGATCGCGGTCTCGACGGCGCAGGCTTCGACGCCAACTATTATCTCAACGATGTCGATGACTACGTCCGTGATGCCAATCAAGAGACGTTTCTGGTTGTCCAGATCGAAACGCAACAAGCGGTTGAAAATGCCGATGCGATTGCCAGCATCGAAGGAGTCGACGCGATGTTCGTTGGACCGGGGGACTTGGGCATGAGACATCGTCTCCATGCCTCGAACGTCTCTGCCGACGAAGGGATGGAAATCGTTGCCGCTGCGGCAAAGAAACACAACACGGCCTGGGGATGTCCCGCTTTCAATGTTGAGCAAATGAAAAAACTCCACGGCATGGGGGCCCGCCTCTTAGCTCACGGTGGTGACTTCATGGCGATGAAAGACATGCTTGATGAGTACGTGCAACATTATGACGAAGTGTTAGACAACGAGACCTCGGGTGCCGATTCATGAACGTCAACAAAAAGATCGCACTCGTGACGGGCGCAGGTCGAGGCATCGGTAAAGGTTGCGCGTTGGAATTGGCACGAGCTGGCGCAGATCTCGTGATCAATGATCGCCCAGAATGTCTTGATCTAGCTGCCACCGCTGACGAAATCCGAGCCCTGGGACGCGAGTGTACCGTCGTTGCGTCGGATGTTTTTTCGCGTGAAGGGTGCGAATCGCTCGTGAGCCAAGCCGTTGACTCGGTCGGTCGGATCGATATCCTTGTCAGCAACCCAGCCAGGAATGTTCGTTGCTCGTTTCTTGAGTACGATCCGAAATTATTTGAGAGCATCATTGCCGATACTCTCGTAAGCGGTTTCCACATGGGGCAACTGGTCGCCCGGCACATGGTCGAGCGTAACGTGAAAGGGAAAATTATTTTCATTTCGAGTGTTCATGCGCAGATGCAATTCGCCGAAAATATCGCTTATGGGACGGCAAAAGCGGGCCTCAATCACATGGCCTGCACCATCGCGACCGAGTTGTCTCAACATCGGATCAATGTCAATGTCATTGAGCCTGGCTGGGTCAATACTTCAGGCGAGCGTGCGATATTGAGCGAAGAGGATCTTCTGGAAGAAGGAAAAAAACTACCTTGGGGTCGTTTGGGGACAGCCCAAGACATTGGCCGAGCAGTCGTATTTTTGGCCTCTGACGACGCCGATTACATCACCGGGGCGGTACTCCCTGTCGATGGTGGTTTTCGGATGAAAGATTTGCGTTCGCTATATACCCTCTCCAAGTAAAATCAGTCTGCCGATCGATGCAGAATGAAGTGACAGGCAGGCTATTCGGTCTGACATGGACGTGTTAATCCAACGAAAACTCGAGTGTGCCGAAGGAAGAAAATTTGATTTCCACCTGGTCCCCCGTTGTTGCTGGTGGTGATTCGAGCATCGATCCGATGATTACGATGTCACCTGCGCGTAAGTGACGGCCGTGCTTGGGCAGTTCGTTAGCGAGGGCTAGAACCGCGTCGAGAGGCTTGCCATTCATCATAAGCTTCGCTTCGCCTTTTGCTCGTTCTTCCCCATTGATGATTACTCGGCCCACTTCGGTGGTAAAGTCGACTTCGTCAAGCGGAAACTGCTTTGCCGGCAGGATGAATCCGCCGTGGGAGAGTCCGTCCGCAATGCCCAGATCAACGCCTGCTTTGATGCCGCCCTGGGCATCACGTAGGCGCACAGAAATGAGTTCGCTGGCGCCGCCAACCCCGCCGATAACCGATGCCAGTTGTTCACGGCTTATTTTTGGACCGGGCAGATCGCGTTTCAACCAAAAGCAGACTTCGGCTTCTACGATTGGCGTGGCGGTTGCGAATCGCTTGCTTTTCAACTTGCTTCCTGACTTGATCTCGTCGGACGCCAACATAAATCCAAAGACCGGATCGAGCCCAGTTCCGGGCTCAGCAATTTTTGTCCCACCCATCTTCCAGCCGACAAGCCGTTCTCCTTGTGCTTCCATTTTTGCGAGCAATGCCATTTGAATTTCGTAGGCTCTCGCGCGTTTGATATTTGGAAAGTGGATCGCCAAAGCACGGGTGACACTCGCATTTTTCCTGGCAAGCAACAGGTGATCAGCAATCGCATCCAACGAGGCGTCGGCTGCTAGTTGCTCGGTAATGTCGTTTTCAGTTTCATCCGCCTGTGTAACCGATTGGTTACTACCAATCGAAAAAATGCTTGTCAGGCAAAAAGTCAATAAAACACGCCGATTCTTAGATCGTAGCCGTGGGGAGCTAAACATACATTGTCCTTGTGAAACGTTTGCAAACTGTTGGAATCGTTTCATCATAGATACCATGAATGACACGATTTTCAAGGCTATCAATGAGCCAACAGGACGATTGCAAAGTCCTTTTTGAACCGCCGACGTTGCCAAAGTCGCCAAGGACATGTCTAAGATCAGCCAATTTCCAGGAGTTTTTACTGGGTGTTCTAGTTCGACAGCGCTAAGTCGAAAACCTCGGGCCGCGATGGGTTTATCTGCGTTCATTAGTGGATTTCTCTTTTTTCCTGTGAACGGTTACTCTCTTTCCATCGCGTCGACCGATACCGCGCGGCAAGAATTCGCTCGCGTAGCCAAGGCTGCCGCTTTGCCAAAGAGAGGGCGTATTGAAGAGCGTTTCCAGCGTGGCAAGAGCGAGGCAGGCATGACCGATTATGAGGTTCGCAGTTGGCCGGGATGGTACCATCACCAAACGCTTTCGATGATGGCAACGTGGTCTTTGGTAAAGGGGTTCTTCGCCAGAATCGGAGTTGCCGGAGCAAACTCAAAAGAGTCGCCCGACTTCTCAGGCCCAACGGGCTTGTCTCCGATTCGCCAAGCGTCTGTTGCAGCCAAGGGCGAAACAGTCGTGTTCAACCTTAGCCACTCGCCTGATCGTGGTAAACGTGATTGCGTTTCAAGAGACGTTGGATCGGGGATTCCACGCGGGTGATCTTCTCGGCCACATCAAGCCGCGTTCGGACCACTTCGCGATCATCACGGGTAGTCGCGTCGGGAATCCAAACGGTCGGCAGCTCGTTGCCGGCCAGTACATGAGCCCGTAGCAGCTCGATCAATTGTGGGGCATCTTTTTCGTCCGTTTTTTGACTCGCTTGGCGTTGCGAGCGGGCGATCATGGTCGGTGCCAGGACGTGACATTCGATGCCCGCTTCGGTCAGCCCGTCGTGAAGGCCAAATCCTGGGCCCGAAGCCTCGTAGGCGAAGACCAGCCGAGCGTTACCGGCGGCCAGGGCTCGTTTTGGCGCGCCGCCGACCGATTGCGATGGAGGCGAGCCTCGCCCAATCACCGCCGAAACAATCGGCTATTTCGAGAACAACGTCTGTCGAATGAAGTATCCGCAGTACCACAGCGAAGGGTTGCCGATTATCTCAGCGCACATGGAATCGTTTGTGAAGGAATTGAACTATCGCGTAAAAGCAACAGAAAAATTTTGGAACGTCGGTGCCAGCGGCGAGGCAATCCTCCAGGTCCGCGCGGCCAGTCAGAGTGACGATGACCGTCTCGCAAATCATCTCCGCAGCCGCCCAAGCAACCCCTTTCACCCCAATGCCCGAGACAAGTCACCCTCGCTAGCTAGGGCCAGCTGAAAAAAGTAAGGGCTTGCACCCCTGGAGGAGCCATCGTCAAACGCCGTCGAGGAAATTTACGGAGATATGGATTGGCGCATTAAGCAATCCCCCTTGTTGTTTCAGGTACCCAGTAACAGGCTCTATATCCTCTAATCGTGCTAAGCCTGCATTGCAACGCTATTCCCAGGCTTTCCTCCAAGCATTGCATCCGGTCAGAGACCTACTTTTGCTGTTGACATATCCGGAACCCGAAGGCACAAAGAACATACTCCGATGGTCGCAATCAGCCAAGTGATTGCCTGTAGAATTGAACTGCTTCACAGGCTACAGATGAATGACAATCCAAAGACGCGTGAACCTAGCCTTAGGCGGAGCCAGCCAGCCTATCCTCCGCTGCGCGAATCTGGAATTCTCGTTTTTGAAAGCCACCACTCCGCAAACTTCTCCATGGAGTTCAAACGGTTCGACTTTCATAAAATCTGCTGGATTCCTGTAGGGCGTGGCTCGTTAGAATTTACATCGTCGCGTTTACCTATTGGTAGAGATGAGTTGTTGCTAATACCAGCAGGAGAAGAGCATCGGTTTGTTGACGATCCCAGTGCGCCGCCGACGTTGGTATTCGCCCATTTCTCTGACAAGCTAGTACGAGAATCGGTCGCCTTGCAGTCAATCATGCCAGAATTGTCGCAACGTTTTCACTCGCCCTATCCCGTGGTACAGCTTCATAATTATCGGCGTTGCGCCGTCCGCGACACGTTCAAACGCATGTTGCTGGAGCAATCTCGAAACCACTGTGGAGCAACCGCAGTGTTGCACGCTTGTTTGATCGATCTACTCGTACTTTTGCTGCGCGGCGAGCCTGTGCAGAAGGCGTCTAGCCTCTCGCGTGATCAAGCGCTCGATGGGACGCTCGACTATATCGAAAGCTCTTTTCACAAGCCCATTCGTGTAAAAGATCTTGCCGAGATGTGCGGAATATCGAGTCGTCGCTACTCTGACGTATTCAAACAGCGTACCGGAAAAACAGTTGTCCAATACTTGAGTGAGCGCCGTATTACTTATGCGCAAGAAAGATTGCAGCAAACGGGACAAATTATGTACGCAGCGCTTGCCGCTGGTTATACTGACATCACTCATTTCTACCGTGTATTCAAGCGGATGACGAACATGACACCTGGTGAGTATCTCAAGCAAATAAGCTCTGTCGAGGAGCAAAGCGATTCCGATTCCTAGAACAGAAATGCCTGCCCGAAGGCATCAGCCCGGATTATTCACCAGATCGATTTCTGGATGCGTAGGTCAGCGGAGCTTGGGACGGTTCGATCGTCGCCGCTTCGGTGCGCGCACGGCTCCCCCTTTCCCCCAGAGGGCCTTGTTGCGGTGTGATGTTTGAAGA
>JAJRWS010000022.1 GCA_024276705.1 Planctomycetota bacterium
AAGGTTTCAGCCCATGGTAGGTGACCCGAGCATGGCCAGGATGGTTCATCGCAGTCCGCTTTCGCATCACACAATGGTCGCCGGCATGTCTGCCCGGAACGCACTTGCAGCCCCCAACCAGAATCAGAGGCCCCCTCTTAACTGGAAACTCCGGCGGGCAGCATGGAAATTGCTACCACCATTGGCAATCCTGGTTCTGTTGACCGCTACCTCCCTGACTCATTCGACCAAAGCCTGGCCCCAGGGACCGGACGCCGGCGCCAAGAGCGACTCGGTTGCGGAAGCCACCTCAAGCCAGTCGGCGACCGAAGCAAAGGCAGAGGCGGAAACCACCGAAACCGCGCGCACTCCCAAGGTGATCGCCGCGCCTCCGGAGAATGCAAGCCCAGCGCAATCTCCCGAGACAACCTCCTCACCACTGCAGGAAATCATCGCGCCGAAAACACCCGCCACGGCCTCGGGATCTTCCCCGCTCCCAGACGCATCTTCACCCCAAAAACCCGATTCCTCCCAAGAGGAGCCTTCCTCGCTCATGGGCTGGGGCGCCCTGCTGATTGTCATTGCCCTATTTGCCATACCGATGTTTCTGGGCAATACCCTGGCCAGGCGTTTGCGCATGCCGGACTATGGCTGGAAGTTCAGCCTGGCCATCGGCACGCTCGCCGCGGCCGTGGTGATCGTTTCGCTGGGTGAAATCAAATTCGGTCCCGACCTGAGTGGGGGTATCACGCTCATCTACGAGTTGCAAGACACGTCCACGGAACCAGCGGAGAACCAGCCGGCAGCCGCGGCCACTGAAACGCCCGAGGATTCCAGTAGCGCCGACGGGACTGCCGACGGGGCCGACGCCAAGGGCTCGCCCGAGAGTGAGCAAACGACCACGGACGATTCCTCCTCCGAAACCGAAGACTCTCAAGGAGCCTCTCGCCGCAACACGGGCAACCTGGTTGACCAACTGATCGCCGCCCTGGGCGAACGGGTCGACCCCAGCGGCACCAAGGAGGTGACCATCCGGAAATATGGGGATGCTCAGATTGAAATCATCATCCCCAAAACGGGTGGGCAGCAGGAAATGGACTACATCATGCGGCGAATTTCGACCGCGGGTGCCCTCGAATTTCGCATTACCGCCTCTCCCGAATTTTCCGAAAACCGATCGATTATCGAAGTCGCGAAAAAGTTGGCTCCAGGCATCAACGATGTCGAATTGGATGGCCAAAAAGTGGCCGAATGGGTCGCCTACGACCTGGAGGAATTTGGCCCGGTCTCCCAACAGGACAGCCGCGTGGTCAAACGGATGGCAGGACAGACTCCCCAGGCACTGGTGCTGACGAACGATGACCAGAATGTCACCGGCGATTACCTCCGTTCGGCGACCTCGGGAATCGACCAGCGGGGCGGTCCCGCGGTAAATTTCACCTTCAACCTGCAAGGCGCCTATCGATTCAGCCGGTTGACGGGCGAGCATTTGCCCAACCCATCTGGGCAGCGTTACAACCTGGGCATTGTGCTGGATAAAAAGCTGATCTCCGCTCCGTCGATTGAATCGCAAATTCGTGATCAAGGGCAAATCCACGGCAATTTCACCAAAGAAGAAGTCGATTTCCTGATTGGCATTCTCAACGCCGGCAGTCTGCCCGCGGCCCTCAACAAGGACCCAATCAGCAGTGCCACAATCAGCCCCACGCTCGGTGCCGAGACGGTCGAAAAGGGCAGGATGGCGATCACCTTATCCCTGATCGCCGTGATGGTCTTCATGCTCATCTATTACCGTTTCGCCGGCCTGGTTGCCTGCCTCGCCTTGGGAGCCAACCTGCTCCTGATCCTGGCCTTGATGATTCTCCTGAAGGCCGCCTTCACACTACCCGGTCTGGCCGGGCTTGTGCTGACCATCGGCATGTCGGTCGATGCCAACGTCCTGATCTTCGAACGCATCCGGGAAGAGCTCAGCCGCGGTTCCGCCCTGCGCATGGCGATACGTAACGGCTTCAGCCGGGCGACGCGCACCATCGTGGATGCCAATGTCACCACCCTGATCACGGCGGTCGTGATCTACAAAATCGCTCCTGACAATGTCAAAGGATTTGGTGTCACCCTGATCCTGGGCATCATCATGAGCATGTACACGGCCATCTTTATGTCACGAGTCGTGTTCGACATGGCCGAAAAAACCCGGCGGCTCAAGACATTGGGCATGCGGCAATTGCTGGGCCGCACCAGCTTCGATTTCATCGGCAAACGTATGGTGGCCGCCGGTTTATCGCTGCTGATCATCGCCATCGGCCTGGTCGGGATATGGAGCCGTGGCAACGACTTGTTGAATATCGACTTCACCGGTGGCAGCTCGGTGACCATGGTGCTCAAAGAAGATCAGAAAATGTCGTACGCTGAAGTGAAAGATACGCTTGCGGGAACCGAGCTGGCCGGCAAGAACCTCTCCCTGGTTGAAGTGGGCGAAACGAGTACCCGGTACACGGTCAGCAGCGTGGAGCAGGATGTTCACGCAGTACAAGAAATATTGCATTCCACTTTTGGCGATCGGCTAAAAAACCATCAGGTCGAGTTGGAAAATCTGCACGCCTTGCCCCTTTCCGCGGACTCGACCGCGGCGGACGGGAACACGGACAATGGCGACAGCAACGACCCATTTGCCGGCGGCACGAGTGCGCGGATTAAATTCCAAGTGGCCGGATTTGAGAATGAGGACTCGGGAGTCAACCATGACACGGTCCTGCAGTTCGTCCAGGACGCCCTTGCCCGCACGAAGCACGAGGGAGTTGCCATTGACGTAACGCATGAAATGTATCAACCAGGCAGTGCGCGGCGTTTCGGCCAATGGGATGTGAAGCTGGCTCTTCCCGAGGAGCAGGCGCAGGAGGTATTGCAATCGCTGCAAACCACCATCAGCAACCAACCCCTGTTTCCCCTTTCAAATAAAATTGGCGGGCGCGTGGCGGGCAACATGAAGACCGCCGCGATTGCCGCCGTCCTGGCGAGCCTGGCAGGTATTGTCGCCTACATCTGGCTCCGCTTCCATGGCATCATTTATGGCCTGGCCGCTGTGGTCGCCCTGGTCCACGATGTGGCGGTCACGATGGGCGCTATTGCCCTGAGTGCTTATCTTTTGAGTAGCGTGGAACCCTTGGCGGATGCGTTGATGATTGAAAAGTTTCAGATCAGCCTGCCGATTGTCGCGGCCCTGCTGACCATTATCGGCTACTCACTCAACGATACGATTGTTGTCTTCGACCGCATCCGTGAAGTCAAAGGCAAGAGTCCCCGGCTGACTTACGACATGATCAATACCAGCATCAATCAAACCTTGTCACGAACCTTGCTCACCTCCCTCACGACCCTGCTCACGGTCGTTATTTTGTACTTCATCGGAGGGGACGGAATTCATGGTTTTGCATTTTCGCTGGTCGTGGGTGTCGTCGTCGGTACCTACAGTTCGATCTTCGTGGCTTCTCCTGTCCTGTTATGGATGAGCGAACGGGCGGATCGCGCGCTCGCGGAAGAAGGAGCGAAAGCCGCTTAGCAGTGGGTTCCTATTCAAGGGAGGCCCGCAGATGACGCAGATTGACGCAGATGATTCGATTGGGAAGTGACCAATGTCGCATAAG
This sequence comes from Planctomycetota bacterium, assembly GCA_024276705.1. Taxonomy (GTDB): domain Bacteria; phylum Planctomycetota; class Planctomycetia; order Pirellulales; family Lacipirellulaceae; genus JAJRWS01. The sequence goes on from JAJRWS010000022.1 coordinate 3,624, forward strand.
TCCCCCGGCCATCATTTTCTCTTGCCGTTTGGACAAGCTACGAACTTAGCACCGAACCTCCAGCAATGAACGGTTATGGTAGGAAACGTTGTATTGGAATGTGGATAGACCGTCTTCCACCCCTGACCTCGCTTCAATGATCCGCCAGGACGCCCCGTATCTGTCCATTATTGCTAAAACACATTAATCGACCATGGCTAGAAGCCGTGGCTTTGGCTTGCCCCGCAAAGCGGGGCGTGGGAACGGTTGAAACGTTTGTTTTTGGCTTCATTGCGTTTTGGTTTGGATTTCGTACTCGTACTCGTACTCAGCAG
>JAJRWS010000448.1 GCA_024276705.1 Planctomycetota bacterium
ACTCGTACTCGAATCCAAGTCATAGGTAAGGTCGGTCATCATCGACATCCATGGTCTCCTATTTCGTTTGCATCCAATGGTTCTATTCGAGTACGAGCACGAGTACGACGGAACGGCGGAGACTGATGGGTACTCACCAGCAGAGCTGGTGGTTTACGGACAGGAATCAGAATCTGGATGTTCATGCGGTAATCAGCGGTAAGTCACGTTCTTCCATCCGCCACGCCGCGTACATCAAACATTGGTCGATGTCTTGAGCCTCCAGGTATGGGTACGCCTTGAGAATTTCTTCATGCGTTCGTCCCGCAGCGAGCAACCCAAGTACCATTCCAACAGTTACTCGTTGGCCTCGAATACAGGGTTTGCCACCCATCACCAATGGGTCAAAAGTGATACGATCGAATTGTGCCATTTATGGATACCTCCTCTTGGTGTCGAACTTGTTATTCTCTGGATTGATTTTGAATTTCAGATTATTTATGCGCAACCGCATAAGCTGGCTTAGAGCTGGCTCAATAATAGCTTCCCCATTTCCAGTTGGGTTCCTCAGATTTTACGATTAGGATCGTTCGAGAAATAACTGGCATATTTCCAGGCCCCTCACCCTGCCCTCTCCCCAAAGGGGCGATGGGACATCGGACAGTTATTTCTCGAACGATCCTAAGTGACATTCAGCACGCAGGAGTCGTTCCAGTGCAGGTGTGTGTGGCACGTCCCTGAGGAACGAAGGGCGTGGTTGCATTGCTAGGGGGTTCTTTTTTAGTGATTGCGCGAAATCATTAGTCACCCACCACGCCCATCGCCGGAAGCTCTGGGACGTGCCACACTCTATGCTAAATTACGCTCTGGCAGGCCAACAAACGTAAATTTTGAATATCGAACAAGGAGTGATGAAGGAGGAAGTAAAAACTTGCAGCGGTCCCTTATCGCAAAGCTTCTGCGTGTGAGGAGTGGGGGAGAGTGGTGGGCAGAAGGCCGGGGAGGATGCCGCTACTTTGGCTTCCGGGGGAGGACGCTCACGCCACTGTCGTTGAGTGGATCAACGGCTTTCATGAATGCGGCGGTTTGAGGCTGGAAGTCCGCCACCATAGACGGCGAACCATTGCCCGATTGGCTCTCAACTTGGGTCAGGAACTCGTGCAGCAATTCCACCTGTTGTCCATTCTCGGCCCCAACCGTTACAGGCTGGCTGGAGATTGCGATGGCTTTTTGCAGTGGCAACTTCTTTCCTGGAGGAACAGTCCGAGCCAGTTTTAACAGGCCGACCGCATGACCATGACGGATACCACACATCCTGAGGACCGTACAAATCAGAATGCGCAGATCCAACCCCCAGCTCGCCGTTTCGATGTACTCGAGGTCCAGCACCAACTTCCGCCGCACGCAGTCGACCGTTTCGTCGGGTGGCAGATTGATTTGGGCCAGGCCGGTCACTCCGGGCAGTACGGCTAATCGCTCGGTATAGTCGGGGATGTCGTTGATCAGCTTCTCGACGATTTCGGGCCGTTCGGGTCGGGGACCAATCAGGTCCATCTCGCCTCGGGCAATGTTGATGAGCTGCGGCAACTCGTCCAGGTGCAGAAAACGCAGCACACGGCCTACACAAGTAACTCGGGCATCGGCCTGTTTGCACCAGACGGGGCCTGTCCCCTTCTCCGCATCCTCGTACATCGTGCGGATTTTGTACATCATGAACCCTTGCCCCCAACGGCCAACTCGCTTTTGCCGGAACAGGCCCGGACCGGGAGACGTGCAGCGCATGACAAGTACCAATAGCACGATGAGCGGAGAAGCCGGGATGAGTAACAAGGCGCCCAAAATGCGAGTTGACAGAGTCTTACTGGAAAAATAGGTGGGTACTTCCATGGTGGTGTGGTGTTGCCGTTTCTTCTGGTCGGCGGTGGGGAGCTGAGCCGCCGGCTCGGTCGGTTCCTCGGCTTCTTCCGAAACCGACCAGGTTGTGTTCATGTCAACAGACATTCTGAGCTCCTCTTACGACTTTTCGGTAAATCTTGTGTTGCTGGAGGATCATTATAATCGATAGTGAAGGGAAGGAAAGGAAAAAGGGATGGGAGAGTGGCGGAATGACGGGAAAATTGGAACGTTATAAGGGTGAAATGATGGGGTGGTGAAAAAATGGAACACTGGAAAATTGGGATGCAGGGAATATTGGGGCAGATAACTCTGCTAGGGGGCCAGACTCCAACCGGATTGAAATAGTGTTTCCAGGAATTGCTGGCAAGGGTCGGTACCGTCGGTCTCCTGCAAGCCGGCAATCTGGAGTTTGTAGAGTAGTGGATCGCCGCCATACTGGTAACGCGGGCTCTCGGACGCATGCCAGATATCACCGGTTGACCAGGCATAGTACACAAATAAGGTATCGGTGGTGATTCGTTTGGAGCGGAAAGTCGTTTGCCACAACGTGTGCGGTTCGGTTCCAGTACTGGCAAAGGATACTTGGGTCCGTTTATTACCTTGCTTGTCATAATCGCGGCTGGAGAAACAGATTTCTGGGGTGTGGACGGCAATGGGGCCCGGAGGGCCGACGATGATGAACATCGTTACCCGGGCACCCGTTTTCCGGTTGACGTAACGTCGAGTGACATGGCCGGCACACTCGAGCATTTTTTCGGCCGTGGTGCCCAGCTCCATCTCTTCGGTCATATGCCAGTCGCCAAATTGTTTGGGCATAGTCCGCAGGTGATCGGCGGCGGCTGTCATATCGGGCGTTGGACCCCAGCGCTGGGAAAGTCGCCCGTAGACATAGCCGGTGGTGGCGATGAGGGCGATGCCGATGGCTAGGAGTGCCAGGAAGCGGGTTTGGTGGGGGTGGGTCATGTTGGGGTGGAACGGTGGTGGTGGTGGTGGTGGAATGGTGATGGTGTGGTGATGGTGGTGTGGTGATGGTGGTGGCTGACTGTAAGATGCAAGGGCAACGCCCGTTAGGTGGCCACCCGAGGCTAGCGCCTGCGGCTCAAAGGGGGTTCGCGTGTCGTTGGGTCGTTTTTTCTGAGCCGTACGCGCTAGCGTCGGGTGAATTGCTGGTTGATGTTGGCTAACCGTAAGATGCAAGAGCAACGTCGGTTAGGTGGCT
>JAJRWS010000449.1 GCA_024276705.1 Planctomycetota bacterium
CGTTTCTTGTATTTCCGTAATTGTTGCTCAATTTTGTGCAAGGCGTCATCCACAGCCCCCAGTAAACTCTCCGCCTCGCTATGGGCCACGAAATCGTGCTTGTGTTGGGCTGAAACTTTCACGTCAACGGCTGGCAACTGCTGATCGCTCAGATCAATGATTAACTCAATGGAACTCAAACGCTCATAAAAACGATTGAGTTTTTCAGCTTTCGCCTTTAATTTGCCCTGAGTCGAATCACTCAAATGGCCATGTCGCGTGGAAATGTTTAGCTGCACAGATATCGCCCCTTTGGACAAACGTATACCAATCCAAAATTCTACTGGCCCTGGACTCTGCTGATAACCCCAGACTCTGATAACCCCAGACTCTGATAACCCCAGACTCTGATAACTCCAGACTCTGATAACTCCAGACTCTACAAGACTCTAAAAACACAGCACCGACACGAAACGCCTGGAGGCCGATTATTTTTATTTCCAGCCCTGGGAACCCCTGGGCTGCGGCAAAATCTTCTTTCCAGGCCACCCGGAGGTGTCGGCTTCCGCTTCACCTACCTCCCATGTTAACGAGTCTGGGCCTTTGCTACAAACGGGGCCTTTCGCCAAGTGGCAGAAAAACTTCCAAAAGCCCACGAAACTGCCTATTTTCCCAAAAGCTCTTGAAATCCTAGCCCCCGTGGGAATAGGAAAAGATATGTCAGCATCCCCAAGAATGCCCAAAGGAACTCTACTCGGCGGCCCCTTTCGGCATCTGGGCTTTATTAGCCAGCATCTGGGCTTTATTAGCCGGCATCTGGGCTATTGGCCGATATCTGGGCTACTGAATAGATAGCAATTCGCCCGATTCCAACCGTTTACGCCAGGTCCGTATCCCACGCTGCCGCTGCTTGGCGTTGTATTCCGGGCGGTAACCGATCGATTTCCCGGTAATTTCTTGCAGATTGAAATAGGCTAAAACACGATAATCGAGGCTATCGTGGTCCAACCAGCCGATCAACGTGCCGATCGCGCCATTTTTCACGGCTTCCGGTGTCAAGCCGATCGCCTCCTTGTCATACCCTCGCACCATCTGCATCAGGTCGTCCGCCGCCTGTTCGCCGCGACGCATGACAAAGGCCTCCCGCAACCGACTCGCCGCATCGGGGCTGAGAGCGATCGCTTGTCGCAACATGTCGATGAGTGTCTTCCAGGCAGCCTTTTGTTGTACATCATTGAGCGCTTTGACAAAGGGTTCAAATTCGCCCACATAAAGACTGCACTGGGCGGCCAGGGTTCGCACTTCGCGCTGACGTCGATCATTCAATTCCAGCAATCGTATTCCCACCGGCTTATCCGCGGCCAGTTCGTCGTCAAGTACCGTGAGAGCTCTACGCTCGGTGGGCGTAACCGGTTCGCGATCGATCCACGCCGGCAACGCATCAACCTGCTGAGGCGAACTGATAACCCCATCCGCGAAATTCCACCTGGCTGGCGCTTCCATGACCTGCTCCGGTTTTGTGTTGGCCCCATCGAGAACCAACCATTGCAGCTTCCCACTGGTCAGATACCAAGTGGCGACGATGGGGGCTGGCTCTTCTTCGACGTCGTAGCCAGGCACGAACTGGCGGTTGACTTCCACGGCCAGACCGGCAGATCCTTCCATTTTCAGCCAACAGACTAAGTCTCCAACTTTCAGTACCACACCGCTTCCATTCAAACCGGCATTCAGTAGCATCCGCCCGTAAACCATTTCCAGCAATAAGTCGTCATGACCTGCTTCTACCCCTCGCCCTTGCGGAAATCCAGCGCCATTTCCCAAAAATGCGACATCGGTAGGTAAAAAGATTTGCGTTCCCCCTGACAAGCTGAGGTTGAGCCCGGCCAAAACGACCTGCGAGCGATATTTAGGCAATGTAAGCAACCGCTCACCGGTGAAGAGATTGCTCCGTGGCGACATGCGAAACCAACCATTTTGCCGGGAGTCCCACCGCAACAACACATCGTTATTACCTAGATAATTGCCTAACTGGACCGGACTTGCCTCCTTCTCCTCCTGGTCGGCGGACGGGTCGGAAGCCGCAGCCGCTGGCTCAACCTTCTCGTGACGATTTGCGGTTTCCGGCGATTCGCCAGCTTCCTGGGCGCCAGTCCCCTGGGTAGGGAGCGTCAGTCTATCCACCACACTTCCCGGCACGGGCTTGGAGCCGGTACTGGCAGCCGCGCGAAGTGGACTGGCATCGTTGGGTGCAGGGGCCAACTCCGCCACCCCCCCTTCACCTGAAGCTGCCGTTTCACCCGTTACTCTTCTCTCCCCTGATAGCCTCTCCTCCGAAAACCGCTTCTCCGAAAACCGCTTCTCCGAAAAAATGGGGCCTTCTTCGGCGCTCGCATTCGTACCGCTGCCAGTGGGCTGTCCAAGCTCCACACTTCCCTGATCGGTGGCAAACGACTCCCTTCTTCCCCCTTCCGTGCTTTTCGTTGACAAACGATCAGGCGACTCCATCGCAGCAGGCCCAGTCGCAGCAGGCCCAGTCGCAGCAGGCCCAGTCGCAGCAGGCCCAGTCGCAGCAGGCCCAGTCGCAGCTCCATCTCCTGGAACCAGCAACAGCCCCGCCGACAGGCCGGGTACGTCCACGACAGACTTCTCATCCAGAGCAAGCGGTTGGGCCCCCCCACCCTCGTTATTTGCTAATTCACCCTGATTACTTTCTAAACCCGATGGCGTCTCGGCAGTATCCGGCCCTGAAGAAGTTATCGGCTGAGGTGCCGCCGAAGACACAAACGGCGGCGCCTCGGAATCGGGCCGCGCGGCCGTCGCCTGCGCATTGGCAGCAAGTCCGCCATCGGCTCCAGCCGATACCTCATCTTGCCCATCTTGGACACCCGAGTTCTCTTCCGCCCGACTGTTCGAGTCACTAATATCGACATCCGGGATGAGCGTAACAGGATCGGTACCTGCCAATTCGTTCGGCAACTTGGGTGGAATCAATGCGTCCCAGGCAAAATATCCAATCACACAAATCAGCGCTGCTGTGACCAGCAGCCAGCGTCGGTTCCTCCGTTCGGACCGGGCCGCCTCCTTCAGATAGTCTGGCACACCTGTTTCCGACCGTTGTGGCACCTCGTGCCCCAATCCAATTTCACCCTGTCCAATTTCACCCTGTCCGGTTTCGGCCGCGAGCCCATGCGGTAAAGAATCCTCTTGGGGATAAGCAGCTTCCACCTGGCCCGTTTCAACGTGAGCTTTTTCAATACGCAATTGCCTTTCAGAATCCAATGGCCTTTCAGAATCCAATGGAATGGCTCCAGCAGACCGTGCGGGCAATCCATAAAGTCGCTTGCGTACTTTCTCATCGACCTCCGCCGGTTCCCCCAATACCATCGTCAAGATATGGTGACAGGAAGCGACTTCCGCGAGATTGAGATCGGATTCCAAGCATACACGCTCATACTCCGCGACGTTCTCCACGGCCAGCGTATTATCCAAATATTCAGCAACCGTATCCGGATCAACCCAACCGGAATCTTCGATCACCTCTTGCGACTCCAGCAGATCCGGAGCCCCCAGTCGTAAACGGCGTACGGTGTCTCGCGAACGGTGGATCAACTCCGTCGCAAAATCGCTGGTCTCAATTTTCTGGCTCAACTGCTCGTGGTCGTCTGGATCGAGAATATCATCCATGAAGGCCAACAAAGTACGCAGCGTTAATCGCATGGTGCCACCTATTTACTCGGAAATAGTCCGTTTACCTGGAATCCGTTTACTTAGTTAGTGGCGCCACGGACGATTCTTCGTGCAAAATTCTTCCGAGGCCGCGCCATGCCAGGACTGGATTCACTCTAGACTCTTTGCGGCTAACAAGTTACGACGAGAAGACACAACCAGAAATTTTTCTTCAACCATGCCGCGGTGCGTGGGCGATGTCGGCCAGCGTGGCCAATGACGAAGAGCGAGGGAAGGCCAGTAACACTAGCAGCGAGCCCAGAAGCTGCAATCCTGCCACCACCAGGGGATGGATCACGCCTTGCACCCGAGAGGGAGACTGTAGCACCAAGGAACGTTCCCAGCCATCCTGCGTGCGGATCCATTCCAGCGGATTTTCATTCGCCTCTTGGGCCGGCTTCCATTCATGCAAACCGCGAGCCGTTTCGATGCCTTGAATCCAATAGCTCAAGGCGGCAACAATCAGACATGTAAAAGCGATTCGGAACAACGGAGCAACCAGGCAAGACAAGGCGGAAGTGTGCCGCCACGACTGGCAGCGACGAAAGCTGCCATGGACTCTCGCAATCCGTGCGCCGACCGAATCTCAAGCCACGAAACACTTGGGGAAATCCTCAAAAACTGCTTGAAAAAGCGGCTATTAAGTCGCAGACCACCACTTGTTCCCGAATGCTCACGTTGCCGGAAAGCAACAGAAGGCCAACTGCTGGAGGCAAAGTATCAACGCCTGAATATTCGCTGGCGAGAAAGCCGTGAAGGAACGGCGCGAAAGTTTGCCTGGTCGAGCCAGGTGTTATTTTCGCCCAACTCGTTTTTTATTCCGTTAGCGATTGCGGCCAGAGGAGTTAGGACACAAATTGGCGTGTCCGATTTGGACAAAGGGCAATTGGCGTGTAGAATTGGAGCATATCTCCTCGGACGCCTGCCGGTGCGAAACTTGTCTCACCGCATGAGGTTCAGCACGACTCTTATCACAACCCATTGACTCCCCTTGGAATCCGATGAATTTTCCCCTGAGACATCGTCTTCAACGCACCCGGTGCGAAGCCGAAGGATACCTTGAGTTGGGTATGCCAGAGCATGCCTTGCGCGCACTTCATCGACATGACAACATGGTTCACGGCGACGCGCATGGATGCTATTTACTCGGAGAATGTTTGCGCGAATTACGTCGTTACGACGAGGCGATTGCTCCACTATGTCGCAGTCTTGAGCTGATTCCAGACGACATTCACGTTTGCATGGCCCTGGGTTGGTGCTACAAACGAGTCGGCCGGCTAACCCAGGCCATTGAATCGCTGGAGCATGCTTTGTCAATCGAACCGGGCGAAGCCATCCTGCACTACAATCTGGCCTGCTATTGGAGCCTGGTCTTCGATCGTCAGCGGGCACTCCGATACCTTGCAGAGGCCTTGGAAATCGACGGGAACTTCCGTGAATTGGTCCACGGGGAACCTGATTTTGACCCACTCCGAAGTGACCCCCTCTTTCGAAGTTTAACCGGGGTGGCCCGTATTTAAGGGACGGCTCATCGATCACTTCGGCGTTTCCATGCAAA
>JAJRWS010000450.1 GCA_024276705.1 Planctomycetota bacterium
ACCGATTCGCCTTTTTGAGTCCAGATCAGTTTCTTGCTCACACAAACCTTAATATCCACACACCGACCCGTGAACGGTTGCAGCTGGGGCCAACCGCGGAAGTCCAAGCCGCTTCGCGCGCCTACGTGGCCGCCCTCCAGCAAGGCCATGGCCAGACCATCGCCTCATTCTGGACGGCCCGAGGCGTTTACATCGACAATTCGGGGCAATCGTTTCCGGCCCGTGAATTGGCCATTCGGGAGTTCCACGAACCTGTCCCGGAAGATGCAGGCACAGCGAAAACCGACGCGAATCCCATGCCCATGAAACCAGGAACCATCCATTGGGTTACGCCCAACGTAGCTTTGGAGCGAGGGACCACCACACAACGAGTAACCGAAACGGGAGAGACCACCGAAGTCCACTACCTGGCGGTCTGGGTTCAGGAAGGGACGCGCTGGCTGCTGGCCTGCCTGCAAGAAACGACAGGACTCCAAGATACGCCTGGCCAGAATGGGGGCGACCCGAATGGAGCGGGTCCTGGCAAACTGGACGAATTGAAGTGGCTGGTTGGCCAGTGGCGTACTCTGGGAGCAGAACCCATGGCCCGACTCTCGGTACAGTGGAGCGCTGACAAAAAATACCTGGTGCAAAAATTCCAGGTCGATCTGCCCGGCCAGCAAAGGATCCATGGCCACCAGCGGCTTGCCTGGGATCCTCGCAGCAATCAAATCCGCTCGTGGATTTTTCGATCGGATGGTGGTTTTGCCGAATCGATCTGGAGCCGGGAAGGCGATACCTGGATTGTAAAAACCCAAGGAACCGATGCGAGTGGAGCTCAAACCAGCGCCGTCGACCTGTGGGCTCCCGATGGCCCCGATTGTTGCTGGTTCAAGTCGTTACGATTGTCCGAGGATAAAACCTCCACGGCTGGAACCGGGCAGGACGAAGTCATCTTGCACTTTCAACGTATGGAGGAATGAGAAATCAGCCGCATTGCCGGAACAGCGCGGAGCTCGTTCCGGCCTACAATTGAACCCTGAACCCTCTTTCCCCGACACCCGACACCTGATACCTGATACCTGATACCTGACACCTGATACCCGATACCCGACACCCGACACCCGACACCCGACACCCGACACCCGACACCTGACACCCGACACCCGACACCTGACACCTGACACCTGATACCCGACACCCGACACCCGACACCCGACACCTTTTTCCCTGAACCCTGAACCCTTTTCTCGTTACCCTGACAATTTTCACATGAAGAAGTCCTCTCAATACATGGTTTCGTTCAGTTTGACATTCTGCTTGTGGGCAGCCGCGGGCACCGGCCTGACAGCTGCGGAAAAGGCGGCGGATAAACGTCCTTTCACCGCCCAGCAACAAACGGCACGGCAAAAAATTCTTGACAGCGAACACTGGAAAGAAACGCAAAATAAATTCAAACAGTGGCGATCCGTTCAAACCACTTACGATCCAAAACAACTCGCCAGGCAGGAAGCGGAGCTCAATAAACGCATCGCCTCGATGTCGGCCACTGAATTGCAACAATTCCTCGCTGCCATGGATGAAAGGCTGGAAGTCTTATTGAGTCCCGAAATGGACCAGGCACGGCGCTGGGTGGATCATTACTACACTCCGAAGGGGCAGCGTAAAATGATAGAAAAACTGGGAGTCGCAGATCCCTTCAAAATGACCGGCGACCAGTTGCGGGCTGCTCTGGAACGGTTCCACCACCAGCGCGCCTCCGATTCACAGTCAGCAGCTGCATTCAACCGTTCGCGACAGAACGAAACCAAGGCCCTGAATTCGTACCGTGCGCAGGAACGGTCCGCGCAAGCCAGAGCACGATCTGCTCAACGAAGTGCGACGTACGGCAGCCATGCGCCCAAAAAGACACGCAAGCAGCAAACTCGCTACCCCAGCGGCTGGACCGCCGGCTGGCGAGGGTGGGGTGGGTGGTAGCGACGCCGGCCTTGCCAAAGCCAGAGCGCGCCAACGATCGCCAGCGGAATCAGTGGGAGGTCGACCAGGGTTACCACACGGAACAGGACCCGTTGAATCAGGTAGGAATGAGTGGGCGAAGTGGCCAACCAGCGGGCCGCATCGACCGCGACGATTCCCACTAATAACGAGAGACTGCTGACGACCAAGACCAGCCCCCCGAGTCGCAGCCGCCTGGCCTTGCAATTCTCCCCAACATTCTTATCTGGCGAATCGATCGATGCCCTTCCGACTTCATCCCCAAGCCAGGCTTTGCCCGTCAGCCAGCCAATCGGCAGCAATAAGATCAACCAAAAGCCATGGTAGCTCACCAAGGCTGCCAGCGGCGGCCCACAACCCCACGGCCCGCAGATCGTATGCCGCGACCAGCCAAACGGCAGTGTTCCCGATAGATGGTGCACCTGCAAGATGCCACCCAGAGCCGTCCCCCAGAGCACAAGCCCGACAATCCGCAAAAAGCGTTGGCTGACAGGCGAACAAGATGTGGCGGGCGGAATCTGCATGGGCACATTCTACCGGCACCAGCAGACCGGTTCGGTGAGTTAGCCTACAGATCACCAGTGAGAAAGGGGAATGGAGGGGAAGATGGGGATGGAGAAGGCAGGTGTTGCTGCGGCACAAAGTCATGTACCACCCGCATAGCGGGTGGCTTGAGGAAGGCTCCTCAAAGGAGCCGGGGAGAGAATATCGTACTCGTACTCAGCAAAGCGGTACTCGTACTCGAACTCAACTGGGAGGCAAGGTCGGTCATCATCAATACCCATGGCCTCTTGTTTCTGTTGAATGCAATGGTTCCAGTCGAGTACAAGTACGAGTACGAGCAATGTCACTACGGAACTGTCGAACTCTGCCAGTCCCCCGGCAAAGCCGGGGGTTTTCTTAAGGAAATAAATGGAACGGGCATGGGGGGCATGGGGGGCACTCAAACACCGTGCCGAACGCTATTGGGAGCTTCCCCTTGTTCCGGCGGCCAGTTGACGCAGGACGTGTGGGTAAGCCTCTTTTTCAGCCGCAAAGACCCGTTCGGCGAGCGAGTCGACCGTATCGTCGGCAAAGACGGGGACCGGTTGCTGCCAGATGATCGGCCCTTGATCGTACTGGTTGTCGACGAAGTGGACCGTCACGCCGGTAACTTTCACGCCTGCATCCAATACGGCCTGATGAACATGATGTCCGTACATGCCGTGGCCGCAAAAGGCCGGAATTAACGAAGGGTGAATGTTCAACACCCGGCCGACAAAATCTTCTGGCACCGGCGCCAGCTTCAGAAAGCCGGCCATCGCCACGTAGTCGACCTCGGCCCGGCGACACGCGTCAAACAACGCCTGGCCGTAGGCAACGTCCGTGTCGTAGTTTTTGCGCACGTACACCTGCGATTCAATCTCCGCTTCCCGCGCATGCCGCAGGCCTCCGGCTTGAGGACTGCTGGAAAGCACCAAACGGATATCGACCGGCAACTTGCCAGCCGCGCTGAGATCGATGAAATTTTTCAGTGTCCGTCCACCACCAGAGATAAGGACCGCCAGACGCATTAGCTTGTCCTCTTGCCCCGTCATTTTCTTCTACCCTGCATATTTCGTTTCCGCCTTCCGCCTTCCGCTCTCCGCTCTCCGCCGAGTCAGATCACCCGCAGGTAGAGTCCTACCTCCGAGTCACCAACTTGTACCGGGTGCGGTTCGCATCCTGGCAGTGGCTCAAGCACAACGGAGTTGGCCAGTGTTTCCCGGCAGATATAGTCCGCGTGCGACGTGACCGCATCGGTTAGCAGGGTTGAATCGGTCACCATTCCCAGTTCGATCCGGTCGGTAAATTCGCAGCCTAGTTCCTTGCGTGCCTCTTGGATCGCCCGGACCAGATCGCGCGACGTGCCCTCGGCAATCAACTGGTCGGTCAATTCCGTGGCCAGCACGACTACCACCCCTTGATCGTTGGCCGATGCCCAGCCGGGCCGAGCCTTGAGCCGGACTTCGATTTCCTCGGCGGACAACGCAACCTCCTGCCCATCGACCGTGAGATTCACCAAACCGTTGTCGCGTACATTAGCCAGAAGCTGGGCACCGCTCTGCTGGCTCAAAACTTGCTTGAGCTTGGGCATGAGCCGCCCCAGCCGGGGACCGAGGAGTTTGAAGTTGGGCAAGATTTCGTGCTCGACGAATTTATCCGGCTCATCGCTGAATTCGACCTGCTTGACGTTCAGCTCATCGGCGATCACGCCGGCATGCTCTTCGAGCCACGGCTGGTGCGTCGTGTCGACCAGGATCACTTCCACCCGGGACAAAGGTTGCCGGACCTTCAGTTGTTCGCTGGCTCGAGCCTGCCGGCCCAGCGACGAAATATGCCGCACCAAGTTCATCCGCGCCGAGAGCTGAGGATCGATCACCCCCTCCCCCTCGACAACTTTCGGGTAGTCGCACAGGTGAATACTTTCCGGCACCCGATCACCAAACCCGCTGACCACCAGATTTTGCCATAGTGTTTCGGCCAGGAACGGCACAAAAGGAGCGACCACCTTGGCCGTGGTCAGCAGGCATTCGTACAACGTCCAGTAGGCGTCCAGTTTACTCGGCGCCTGCTTGTCGCTCGCCCAAAACCGATCGCGACTGCGGCGCACGTACCAGTTGGAGAGGGCGTCGACATACTGCGTGATCCGTTCGCACGCACCGTAGCTGTCGTAGCCATCCATTCGCTCCACCACGTCGGTGGCCATGCTACCGAGCTCGCCAAGAATCCAACAATCGAGCTCAGTCCGCTGGTCGAGCGGCCGGTACGAAGACGCGGCCGCCAAGTCGGCTGCCGTAAGCTGCCCGACTTCCCCGGACAGTTCGTCCGCGGGAAAAAAATGATCAATATTGGCATAAATCGTGAAAAAACTGGTGACGTTCCAAAGCCGCAACAAAAACTCGGGGATACTTTCCTTGATTGCCTGCTCACTGTAACGGATCGAAGTCCAGGGAGGCTGATTGGCAAAAAAATACCACCGCAGTGCGTCGGCTCCATACTTGTCGAATATTTCGCTGGGAGCCAGATAGTTCCGCTTGCTCTTGGACATTTTCTGTCCATCTTCCCCCAGCATCAACCCCAGCACGATGCAATTCCTGAACGGGTGCGGGTAGGAGAGATCGGAGATTAGGGGCGGCTGCACTACCTTCTCTTCACTGCCCACTACCTCCTGCCGACTTATTACTGCCAACTGCTCCCCACCCCCTGCCGACTTTTTACTGCCCTCTGCCTCCTGCCCATCGTCCCCACCAAACAGCAACGTGCTGATCGCCAATTGACTGTAAAACCAGCCACGAGTCTGGTCGATCGCCTCGCTGATAAAGTCGGCAGGAAATTGATCCTTGAATTGTTCCGCCAGGGGGCCCTGTTGCTCTCCTCGATACCCCCACTGGGCGAAAGGCATGGCCCCGCTGTCGTACCAGCAGTCGATCACTTCGGACACCCGCCGCATCCTCGCGTCAGGCGCGAATGGCGAATCGTAAGTCACCGCGTCGATGTAAGGTTTATGGACCCGCAAATCATCCGGCAGGTCGGGACTGGCACGCTTCGCTTCCTCCCACATCCGCGTGCCGGTCATCCCCGGCTTGGCAAGCAGTTCATCGTAGCTGTCGATCGCCTCTTGCTTGCCGGTTTTTTCGCAAACCCAGATTGGCAAGGGAGTTCCCCAATAGCGTTCACGGGAGAGGGCCCAATCGACGTTCGACTCCAGGAACTTGCCAAAACGACCTTCCTGGATATGATCGGGCAGCCAATGGATACGGCTGTTATTTTGCAGCATCTGCTCCTTGAACTGCGTGGTGCGGATAAACCAGCTTTCACGCGGAAACTGGATCAGCGGATCTTGCTCGGCCCGCCAACAGAAAGGATAGTCGTGCAGAACCTGCTCCTGGTGGAAGAGGAGCCCCCGCTGGCGCAAATCTCGATTGATCGGCTTGTCGCAGTCTTTCACCCAGCGACCCGCGAATTCCGGCAGATCCTCGGTGAACTTGCCATCGGGTCCCACCGCGCAGATCAAGGGCGGCCCTTCACCCTCGACAAAACGGGCCTGCTCGGCCTGCAACACTTCGTAGTCCACCTCGCCAAAAGCGGGCGCCTGATGCACCAGACCGCTACCACTGTCGGTGGTAACAAAGTTGGCGGCGACCACGCGCCATGCCTGGTGCTGCCGCGCGGCCTCACCCGGTTGCACCGCCTTCTCCCGTAGAGTTAAAGTCCCCTGCTGATCGCCCTGCTGGCGGTAATAACAATCAAAAGGGGGTTGGTAACGGCATCCCACCAGGTCGCGGCCGAGGCAGGTCGACTCCACGACCAACTCGCATTTTACCTTGCTGGCGATGGTCTCCACCAACTCGGCGGCAATGATCAAGCGGGTTTCCTTTCCAGGCCCAACAACTCCTTGGTTTTCATCGCCCTGCTTTTCACCACCCTGCCCATTCAAACTACAAACGACCGTGGCGTAGGTCAACTCGGGATGGACCGCCGCGAATTGATTCGACGGGAGTGTCCAGGGGGTCGTGGTCCAGACCAGCAGCGACGTATCGGTCACCTGGCCCTCGTCGTCTAGCAAAGGAAAGCGAACAAAAACGCTGGGGTCGGCCACTTCACGGTACCCTTGCCCCACTTCGCCGGCCGACAGGGCGGTGCCGCCCTGGGCCCACCACCAGACAATTTTGTGTCCCTGGTAGAGTAAGCCCCGGTCGAACAGATTTTTCAGCGACCACCAGACGCTCTCGACATAGCTTTGCTGGTAGGTGACATACGCATCCTGCATGTCCACCCAGAAACCAAGCCGCTCGGTCAGTTGTTCCCATTCCTGCATGTAACGCCATACACTCTGCTGGCATTTTTGGATAAACGGTTCGACGCCGTACGCTTCGATCTCCTCCTTGGCGTGGATCCCGAGTTCCTTGCAAACTTCTACTTCCACCGGCAAGCCATGAGTGTCCCAGCCCGCCTTGCGCACGCAACGTTGGCCGCGCATGGTACGATAGCGGGGAAAAAGATCCTTGATCGAACGGGTCAAGCAATGTCCTGGATGAGGCATCCCATTGGCCGTGGGCGGACCTTCGTAAAAGACAAACGGCTTGGCCCCGGCCCGCAGCGCGAGTGATTTCTCATAGATACCACGGTTCTTCCAAAACCGGCCGATGGCCAATTCGCGCTCGGGAACACTCTGCTGGTTGTCATCGGTAGGAAACATGGAATAAATAGTGGGCAGGGGGCAGGGGGCAGTAAGGGTTAGCCGATAAATAACTATCCGGTTTTCTGTAGGGAACGTTCAAGAAAAAACTTCGGTAAATCGTGGTGTTCTGGTAATGCAACCATCGTACTCGTACTCAGCTGCTTGCGGCGGTACTCGTACTCGAATCGCGGGTATCACACGGTCGTCGAGTACGAGTACCGCTTCGCTGAGTACGAGTACGAAGGGAAGCCGAGATATCCTACTTGAAATCGGCAAGTTATTTATCTGCCGCCTCTAAGTGGCAGGTCGTCAGCAAGGGGCAGTCAACAGGAGGCCGACGTCTCAACCTTCAACCCTCACCCCTCAACCTACTTATCAAAGTCAGGATCGCTGGGAAAGGGAGGAGACTTTTTCTCTTCCTCTTCTTTCTCGAAGGTATCAGGAAATTCATGGTCTTCAGGCATGTCGTCATCCCAATTTTCTTCGAAATCGTCATCAAATTCGTCATCAAAATCATCATCATCAAAATCGTCAAACGGATCGTCCGCTTCCAACGCCAGGCTACCTGGCTGCCAGCCTGCCAGAGTGGCCCGTTCATTCAGGAAGGCCCGTTCATCCTGCTCTACCGCGGGTACGATACTCATTCTTCAAACCTTTATCCTTCAAACCTTTTGTCTGTCCAATCCTGCAGTCGGCCCAATCCTGCGATCAGTCCAATCTTGCGATCGATCCAAGCCGATTTCGATGCTAGCAGACCTTGTTTGCCAGCATTCACCAGAACCACAAATTTTCTCCGACAGTAGACCGGTTTGTCAAGGAAGAGATCGCCAAGAGAAGCGATTTGTTATGGGTAGCGTCCCTTTTCCGATTACCCACGGAAAAGGAACGCCCACGGCTCTCTTTTCTGCCAAGCTGTAGTTGGCCGGATTGCCAAAACAGGCTAAACTACCCGGATTGTGGCCAGGCATCCGCCCGCACGAAAGCCTGCCGCCACCTATTCCGCGCGCAAGGAGGCGTCCGATGTCGCAAAAACCATCCCCTGCCCCATTACGATTCGTTCACGCCAGCGATCTGCATCTGGAGAATCCTCTGGGTGGAGTGACCGAGGTTCCGGATCGACTGCGCGAATTGTTTCTGGAAGCCCCCTATTTGGCCGCACGGCAGGTCTTTGAAACGGTATTGTCCGAAGGGGCCGATGCCTTGTTGCTGGCTGGCGATGTCGTGGATGTGGAACTGGCTGGCCCGCGGGCAGTCCTGTTTCTGGTCGAGCAATTCAAGCGACTCGCCGCACATGACATTCCGGTCTATTGGGCCTGTGGCCCTATCGATCAGCAAATCGGCTGGCCAGCACATGCCAGGCTGCCCGAAAATGTCACGCGTTTCCCCACGGACCAAGTCGCAGAATTCCATTGTCAGCGGGACGGGGAGACGATTGCTGCCATCCAGGGCATCAGCCGCAGTCCTGGCCAGGAGCCGGAGGATCGGGCCCAAGGCAACTACCAGTTCCAGCGCGATCCTCATGGATGGTTCACCGTGGGAGTATCGTACGGGCCGGATACTCCGGTGGGAACCGAAGGTGACCGAGCCCATTACATGGCCTTGGGTGGGCAACATCATCGAAAAACCGTGGAGTCATCACCTGGCCTGGCTCACTACTGCGGCACCCCCCAGGGGCGCCGCCCCGACGAATCTGGCCCTCATGGCTGCACCGTCGTCCGCGTGGATGAGTCGGGCCACGTAAAAACACGTTTCGTTGCAACCGATGCGGCCCGCTGGCTGACCGAAACCATCGAGATCACCGCGACTACCGACGAAGCCAGCCTGCTCGACCAGATTCTTCAGCGCAGCGTCCGTTTGGGTGAAAAACATGCCGGACCGGAATTGCTCATCACCTGGAAAATCGTTGGCAAAGGGCCACTTCTTTACCAGTTGCATCCTGGCGGCCTGGCCGATCGACTACTCGAACAAACGCGTACGGAGCAAGAAAAACTTGGGAAGAGCATTTGGAGTGTGGCAATTCGGTGCGATGCTTCCCTCGACGTCCCTGCCGAGTGGTATGACCAGGAGACGATCCTGGGCGATCTGTTGCGACAAATCGGCCAACTGGAAACCGAAACGGATATTCCTCTGGACCTGGCGGATTTTCTTCCCGATACCCTGCAAACTGCTCTTAGAGCCGATTCGGAACGTGAGGAAACCGCTAGCGAGGAAACCGATCTTGTCCGATTGGTTTCGGTCGACAGCCCTCGCCAGCGACAAACCTTGCTGCGTGAAGCAGCCAAATTGGGTATTGATTTACTCACGATCGAAGAGTGACCGATGAAGATCACCGACCTGGAAATCGACGGCTTCGGGGTTTGGCATAACCTGAACCTGCCTGACATCTCGCCGCGACTGACCGCCTTTTACGGCGCGAACGAGGCTGGAAAAACAACCCTGATGCAGTTCGTCCGGGCGGTCTTGTACGGCATGTCGCCCGAACGGCGTGAGCGGTACCTGCCACCTCAAGCAGGTGGCCGTCCAGGAGGTTCCCTGACGCTCCGCGACGCACAGCAACATTTTCGAGTGACCCGTATTGCCGATCGGGGGCCGGATGACCTGGGCCGGGTCAGCCTGGCATGGCCCGACCGCCAGGAAGCCGACAATCCGGTCGCCGGCGATCGACTGCTCCGGGAAACGCTGGGCGAGATTGATGAACCGACTTTCAACCACCTGTTCGCGATCGGTTTGGGCGAAATTCAGCATCTGGCCACACTCAGCGGCACCCAAGCGGCCCAATCGCTCTATCGGCTGACCTCGGGGCTCGATCGAGTGAGCCTCTACGACGTGATCCAGGGCTTGCGGCAAACACGCAAACGGCTTATCCGGGAAATCGCCGCGGAGAAGATCGACCCGTCACCGGACCCCAGCAAGCCGCTGGCGACCCTGGTGTTACAACGCGATCGGCTGCGCAGCCGCATCGAAGAGTTGCAGGAGCGAAATCGCCAGTGGTCGCAATGGGCGGTTCGACTCGAAGAATTCGATCGCCAGATCGAGAAGGTCGAAACCCGGCTGGACGAACACCAACATGCTGCCCGAACCATCGAGATTGCGGTCGGCTTGAAGTCGAACTGGCGCCGTCGAGCCAAGCTGACGCATCTCATCGGGCAGCTTGGCGGCGGGATTCCCCTGCCGGAAGATGCCATCGAGCACCTGGAAACGCTCCAGGAAAAAATGGCAGAACACCGGCGCGAAGCCGATGTATTGCAAGGCCAACGGCATCAGTTACGTGATGAATCCCAACGTCTGGGCATCAACGAACTGCTGGTACAAAATGCCTGTCGAGTCGACGCCCTCGGAGAACAACGAGACTGGCTCCAGGCCCTGGAACGACAAACCGAACGGCTCGCGGCGGAGGCGGAAGATTACCAGCAACGGTTGACCAGCGAGCAAAACCGTCTCAGTAGCTCCCTGGGGTTGTCGAGTAAGCCGGCGGCACTGCGAGAAGTTACCCAGCAAGATCTAAAAAGCTTACGACCGCAAATCGAAGCCCTGCAGACAGCCCAGCAACAGGTGGATCTGGCCCAAGAAAAGTTAGCAGCGTTCACCCGGAATGAACAGTCACTCCAATTGCAGCTCGAGTCGGCTGCCACCAGCGGCGATCAGCATCGGCTGCCAATGGATGTCCAGGAGACCAGCGACCTGGTCGGCAATCTGCGTAAGCGTCTGCAGGTGGAACAACGCATCGAACAGGCCCAATCGCACGCCGTTGAGATGGAAGGGCAAAGCCACGAGTTGCTCAACGAGCAGATTATGCCGCTGTGGCTGTTTGGACTGTTGCTGAGTGTTTTTGTGCTGGGCGCGTTGATGATTGGGCTCTGGCTGCTGGTCCCCTCGTCGCCGTTTGGTTCCTTGGGAGGGCTATTCGCCCTGCTCGGCGTCGGCGGTGCCGGTCTCAGTTGGATGATCAAATTTTATGCCGAGGATGCGGCCGCCGATCGACTCGACGCCTGCCATCGACAAATGGAGCTTGCCGAAAAGCAGTTGCAGGAAGCAGTCAGGGAAAAAGAGCAGCTCGACCAGGCCATGCCCATGGTCGACGGCTCGGTCGTCCTCCGCCTGCAAGCGGCCGAGCGGCACCTGGCGGCCCTTGAAAATCTGCTCCCGGTCGAAACTGAGCGAAAAGTCGCCTCGCACGAAGCCGACAGCGCTCGCCAGCAGTTGCAAGCGGCCCAGCAAAAGCAGGAGCAAGCGGTCCAGCAGTGGCAAGCCAAGGTCGTTGCCCTCGGCCTGCCCGCCGAACTCGACCACCGCCTGCTCACTTCGGTCACTGATCGCTATGGCAAATTGTCGGTCCTGGAACAGCAGGCCCAGGCACGCACCGAAGAGGTGGAAGCGCGGCGGCGAGAGCACGACCTGATTACCCGCCGTATCCATGCCATCGCCGAAGAAGTGGGGTGTGTGTTGGAAGAGGCGCCTCGCGCCTCCTCGCTCGACCAGCTCGATCATCTGCTCAGCGAGCGCCGCCAACAGATTTCGCGGGTAGAGCGGCGGACGGAGCTGCGGGAACAGGCCAGACAGCTCAAGGCGGAGGAAGGCCGGCACCGCCGGGCGGTGGCGGGGCTGAAAAGGCGGCTTGCAGCCCTGTTTGAAGGGGCCGAATGTGAAGATGAGACGGCCTATCGACAACGGTTCGATCAGCAGCGAAAAGTCGCCAGGCAGCGCAGGCAGCGCAAGGCCATCTCACGAGAGATTGCCGCCGCCATCGGCCAGCATGAGCCCGAAGAAACGTTTGTCGAGCTGCTACGGCCCAAGTCGATCGATTCGCTGGAAACCCTCTGGGAAGAAGCCACCGCGGAACTGGAAACGACCCAGGAAGAGTTGAAACAGCTTGTCGGCCAGCGGGGTGAAGTGAAACAGCATCTGCGTACGCTCGCCGAGGACCGCTCGTTGGCGGCAGCAATCCTCGATTTGGACACCGTCGAGCAGCAGTTAAACGCGGCCCGTGACCGCTGGCGCGAACATGCCACCGTCAGCCGCCTGCTGGAACGCATTCGCGACGAATACGAAGCAGACCGCCAACCCGAGGCCCTGCACGAAGCCTCCACCTACCTGGCCCGAATGACCGCGGGTAAATACCAGCGGATCTGGACTCCCCTGGCGAACGATATCTTGTTGATTGAAACGGCCAGTGGCCAGTCGCTACCGGTCGAGGCCTTGAGCCGAGGGACCCGGGAGCAACTTCTGCTCAGTGTCCGCCTGGCCCTGGTAACTCTGCTGGCCCGCCGTGGCGTGAAGTTGCCGATGGTGCTGGACGACATTCTGGTGAATTTTGATGCGATGCGGGCCCAAAGGGCAGCCGAAGTGCTGATGGAGTTCGCCGCGGCCGGCCATCAGGTAATGCTGTTCACTTGCCACGAGCACATGTGGCGTATGTTCCGCGATCTGGAAGCCGATTGCCGCCGTCTGCCGACGCGGGCCGGGGAAGAAGAACCGGTACTGCCTCCCGACCCGGAACCGATGATTGAAGTGGAGCCGGTTATTGAAGTAGAGCCGGTTATTGAGGTAGAGCCGATTATTGAAGTGGAGCCGATTGTCGAAGTAGAACCGGTCGAGGTGATCGAGGAAGTCCCGCCGTCCGAACCGGCTAAAACCAAACGCAAAAAGAAACGGCGACGACGGAAAAAAATCGATCCACCCAAACCGGCCCAAGCCAGGCAGCCCGAAGTGCCTCGCGAAGAGCCGATGCTCGAAGTCCCGGTCGAGTCGGAACCTGTCGTTATCGAGACGAGCGTGCCGGCCAGCGAATTCACCTACGACTGGGCTTACGAGCTAACTTCTCACGACGGCGCAAACCCAAAGGCAAGTCCCCCAACGACAAGTCTCCACGATGAGCGCGTGCTGGCCTACGTCCTGGCCGAAGACGATCCCGATTGGGCCACCCGGAAGCCAACCCGCCCACGCCGCGCGTAAGATCCTTCACCTCGTGCTACTCGTTCAGGATGACAGAATAAATACGGTTCACCTCTTGTCATCCTGAGCGCAGCGAAGGATCTCTGCCTGCAGTGCATCGCTTTCTGCCCTACGCTCTCTGCTCTCCGCTCTCCACCTCCGCAATCTGCTCATCCACCTCTGCTCTCTGCAGTAAGAGCCTATCCCAGAACCACTTGCAGGCATCGCTGGCATAGGAGCTTTGGCAGGTTCTGGGATAGGCTCTAAGGCTCGACAAAATAATACCTTGACACACCCTTATAATACTGTTATAGTACTGTAGTCACTTAGCCAGGATGCTGGTTTTTCCTTGTTCTGAACTTCCAAATTGCTACTCCGTCTTGGCGCTAACAGGGCGATAAGCCGCCCGAAAACCAACGTTATTAGCAACTAGCACTTTACCCGGGTCGGCTTCATCGGCCATTTTTGAAACTACTGATGTTTTTACGGATCGAAAAAGGCTCGGCGGTACCGATTTCCCGGCAAATTGTCGAACAGATCGGCATGTTGTGTGCCTCGGGCCAGTTGGTTTCGGGCGACCGCTTGCCTTCGATTCGCGAGCTGGCCCGGGAGCTGGCAGTCAACCAGAACACGATCTTGCGGGTCTACGAGCGGCTCACCAGCGCCGGACTGCTGGAGATGCGGCATGGGCAGGGGACCTTCGTCACCGCCGGCTCGAAAGACGATCAGATTGCCGCCCACCGCCTGCGGCTGATCGACGAGCTGCGTCAAATCGGCCGCCAAAGCCTGGCTTTGGGCCTTTCACCCCAGGGGCTGCACGATCTGCTCGATGTGGCCTTCGAACAACTGGCGGCCACCGCACGGGCCAGCATATCCGACTCATCGCCCCAGGAGCATTCCCCATGAACCACTCAGACAGCCCGCTGGCGATCGAAATGCATGCGGTCGATAAATCGTTCCGCGAGGTGGCGATCCTCGACGAGGGCCGCATCGTGCAGCAGTCCGACACCGAATCGCTCCGCCGGCAGGTGAAGCAATTTATACTGCCACGTGCCGCCTTCGAAACCCTCCGCCCGGAGCTGCAACTGCTCGATCTGCGCGACGACGGCCAGCGGGTGGCGGTCACGGTGGCTAACGCTCCGCAAGTCGAACCGCTGCTGGCCCGCGAAGGGATCGAGCACCGGCTGGTCGACCTGAACCTGGACGAAATATTCGAAGCGTACGTGGTGGGAAAGAAGACAAACACGGGCAACTCCGCGTGCCGGCCGGAAGCCGAGTTGGCGGCTGAGGAGACGTAGCCGTTAATCATGCAGGCCGGAACAAGCCCGTAGGCCGGAACAAGCTCCGCGCAGTTCCGGCAGAGCATCGCAATGTTTTATAAACCGCGAATAAACGCAAATGGGAGAAGAATAATATCAGTAGTTCCAAGAATGGCCGATGAAGCCGACCCGAATAACATGCTAGCTGCTAAATACGTCGGTTTCCGGGCGGCTTATCGCCCTGGTGCACGTACGGCTCCGTGGCAATTGGGAAGTACCAAATATTACCACCCGCTGAAGCAGGTGGGTTTGAAAGCTTTGTGAGCTTCGGACTGAAGTACTCAGCTCATGAGGGTGGCACCGACAGTCGTTCGGAGTCGTTGTTGCCTGTGAGAGGATGTGTTCGAACGATTGTCGGTGTGCGTAAGCACAGGAGGCGTTTGGGCCACCACAATACCTCTTGTGCTCCCCACACCGACACGTGTCCGGCAACACCAAATCGCTGGCAAAGCGTTACGCGGACAAGTGTCGGTGCCACCCAAGGCAACGTGAATCGATAAAATCGTTCCTTCTTCCTGCAGCGAAAAACCTAAGGAAACCCAATCATGCAATACGTCTGGCAGAGCCTGTTGTGGAAGGAATGGCACGAGCACAAATGGAAACTGCTGTCGCTGGTGGCGATCGTGATGGGCGTGCCGCTCTGCGTACTCTACAAGGGGCCAGACTATCTTTTTGGAGCGATCACCTGGACACTGATCGCTTACGCGTTTCTGGCGACACTGTTCATCGGCATGGGAACCGCGGCCGGAGAAAATGCCAACAAAACGATGCCTTTTCTGCAAGCGCTACCCGTGCCGATGTGGAAAGCGGCCGCAGCGAAACTCCTTGGGGCCAGCGTCACCCTGGTCACGCCGATAGTGCTGATCGTTGGGCTGGCGTATCTCGGCTACCAGGTTGGCAGTTGGTTGGATCAAAATACCTGGAGATCCCTTGAATTGAGCATCGGCCGCGACCTGCTGAACCTGAGGGGCGTCGGCCCCGACATCGGCGGCTGGTGCGTTTCACGGCTGGCCGGTGGCATCCTCGCGGCTCTGAGTCTGCTCGTCTGGGTGGTTGCCGCTGGGGTGAATCGGCGCGATGAAATCCGGGCCGGGGCGATCGCGGTACTCGTATTTGTTGGCGTCTGGTTTCTGGTTTCGTATGTGGGCAAATGGGAAACAGAAATTACCGGATCGAATAGGCCCGGGCCGGTGATGCAAATGACAGCTTCGTCGGCCCCGGCAGGCCGCCTCTGGCTGGTTGGAATGTACTATGACAACAAACACTTTTGGAACGACAATGCTTTGCCCGGCTGGACTCTGGCCCTGACCGCTTGCGTGAGCCACACGTGCCTCATCCTCTGGTTTCTGCTCCGATTTGGCCGCACACCAAGTGTTTCACGCCAGTCGCGCCGCGCGACCCTGGTCACGGACCCGCAAACCTTATGGCTCGCCCCGCCACGGCGCAGTCGCCTGACCGCGGTACTGTGGAAACAACTGCGCGAAACGGGGCCCTTTGTCCTGCTCGGCGTCGCCGCGATCGTCGGCAGCAGCACTTTGATTTTTCAACGCATTGAAAATCCTGGGCCACGTGGGGAATTCGCCGATATTTTCCTGGGTATCGGCGCCTACCTGGGATTTTTCATCGTGATCGTGGCGGGAATCGGAGTCATGCTCGACGACCTGAAGCCGGGCCTGCATACGTTCTGGCGTTCGCGGCCAATCAATCCCGACCTCTGGTTTTGGGTAAAATTTTTCACCGGCCTGGCCGTCACCGCACTCTCGCTGGGAATCCCCCTGCTGCTGGTACTGTGGTTTGGCCGGACCTATTGGGTAGACTCTATTGGGCGTGGTGATCGCGGACCCCTGATCATGACCTCGGCTCTCTTCCTGTCGACCTACTGTTTTGCAGTTGTAGCGATGGCCCTGGTGCGCCGGCCCCTCTACGCGGCCATTTTTTCGATCGGCCTGATCGGAATCTGTTTCGCAACGATTGAATACCTCTTGCCCGATTCGTTCGAATTCCATCCGGGAGCCGTGTTCGTATGGGCCCTGGTCCTCTCGGTCATCGCCACCATCGCCGCCTGGCTGGCCGTGCGTTACGACATCGGCTACAAGGGCTAAGAGACTGTCCCAGAACCAGTCACATCGACATGATTGCAGTGCTAAGCGGGGGTTCTGGGACAGCCTCTTAGTTAAAAACGTGCATTGTCGCAAGTGTTTCGCTGTGAGGCAGCCTGCTGGTGAATTTCATGGTACGGCTTGTTGGAAATCGATCCCGGCAAACAGCAGAATGACAGCCCGGCACATGCTAAAAACCTGCAGGCAACTGCGCAACCTTCCCATTTCTCCGCAACAAAGGGGAGCCTCCCTTTTTTTCCGCGGTTGTACTCAAGGTCGCCGTATCAGTGCGCACGCAACCCAGCCGAATAGCAGCACCAGGCTGCTCGGCTCGGGCACTCCGACCGACGTGGCAAGCGGGCCGGCGGTGAGGCCGAATTGCTGCTGCCAGACGAGGAAATCGGCGCCGTCGCTGTCCAGATCGCCGTCGGCATCGCCATCCGTGCGGCCTGCCCCGCCGGCCGTGCCAAAGCCGGTTTGCCAGAGAGCCAGGTCGGCCGTGTCGACCAGGCCGTCGTTGTTGAAATCGGCCTCCAGCGTACTGTTGACCAACAGAAAGATCGTGTTCCCGTCCGGGTTCAGCAGCCACTCCAAATGGCTGCCCAACTCTGGCAAGTCGAGCAGGTCGAACGTTCCGCCCACACCGCCCAGGGACGACAGAAAGGGAATCGAGTCGCCCGCCTGAGGTTGATAGGCGCCGCCCCCCAGATCGACCAGGTCCACTCGCAAGGTGCCACCCAGTTGGGCCGCGCCAGTTACCTCCAGCCGGTCGAACTGGCCGGCTGCCGTGCCGCCAAGTTCGATTGCCAGCTTCGAACCGGCCGCCATGCTGTAATCACCGGTAACCGATAGCGTACCGATCGCATCAGCCGACGGGCCTTTGGCACCCGGCCCGACTGTCCCCTCCTGCTGCACTCTCAGGTTGGCCAACGTGCCTGTCCCGCCTAGCGTCCCGGCCAGCACCACCGTCTGCCCCGTGGGGCCATTAACGAGCAGCGTCCCCGCGCCCCGTTTACGCAGACTCTGGTTGGCCGATTCGGCTTCCAGGGTCGAGTCGATCCGGGCGGTGACGCCCGCATCGACTGTGATGTTGCCCGACAAAACATTGAGCTTGTTGTTGAAGAGCCGGTAGGACGCCTCGAACGTGACCGCGGCCGCCGTCCGATCGCTTTCGAGGTTGATGTTGGGAACGGCAGAACCGGCAATGAAAACCAGGTTATCCTGATCCACGAACGGCTGATCGGCCACGCCCCCGCGGGTCCAATTGTTGGGATCGCCCCAAGCGGTACCATTTCCCGCGACACCCGCGGTGGGGTCGTCGCCGTTCCAGGCGATATCTTGCGATGCCGTGGTGACACGGAACACCTCGCCACTGAACAGCTCCAGCAGATAGAGGTTGCCAGCGGCATCCTCTGAAAACGAAGAGAGGCTGCCAATCGTGCCTGCGGCGGGAATCAGCAGATCGTTCACCCGGGTGACCGAAGCCCGAATGTCGACCGCCAGAGGGTCGAGCTTCCAGATATTCCGGCTGCTCGCATCGGCAAAAAAGTATTGGCCCGCGAAAGCGGCCACCGGCCCCCGGTAGAGGTAGCCACCAATCACCACGCGGCCGCCGAAATCGGAATTGGAGCGGTCGTAGTCATACAGAGGTTCGACGTTGCCGGCCGGGGGCGGGCCGCCGACGCCGCCGGTTGGGGTGGCGATGGTTCCTTCACGCAAACGCCAGCCATAGTTCTCACCACCGCCGCTGTCGGCCGGTTGAAAATCGATTTCCTCGCGATTGACCTGGCCCACGTCGCCGATCCAAAGATCGCCGGTCGCCCGGTCAAAGCTCGAACGGTACGGGTTGCGCAAGCCATAGGCCCAAATCTCGTCGTCGCCCGAAACGCCGACGAACGGGTTGCTGGCGGGAATGGCGTAGTTCCGGTTCGCGTCGTCGGGAAAATCGTCGCCCGAGAGGTCGAGTCGTAATATTTTTCCCAGCAGGTTGTCGGTGATATCTTGGGCGTTACCGCTGCCCGCGGTGTGGCCGCTATCGTTGTCGTCGCTGCCGCCTCCGTCGCCCGTAGCGATGTAGAGGGCGCCGTCGTTGGGGCCGAAACCGATCCAGCCGCCGTTATGGTTGCCCTGCGGCTGATTGAACGAGAGGATTTCAAATTCACTGCTTGCGTCGGCCACGTTCGAGGTGGCTGGATCACCCTGCACCCGGTACCTGCGGATGTGCGTATCGCCACTACCAGCAGTGGTCGTGACGTTGACGTATAAATAGCCGTTGTTGGCATAATCCGGGTCGAACGCCAATCCCAGCAAGCCCTGCTCGTTGCCGGTCGCCAGGCCGTCGAGGTCGAGAAACTCTCCAGCCATCGCACCACTGTCACGGTCATAGATATTGATTTTGCCGGTGTGCTGCTCGGCCACAAAGATTCGCTGGTTGTCGCCTGCCGGCGCGGTCAGAAACACGGGCCGGCTGGTTCCGGTAACGATTCTTTCCGTACCCGTTTGTGCCCTTGCCCCATGGCCGGCCAAAACAAGGAAAATCCCAGCGGCAAGTACCAGAGTCGATCGGCTGAAGGTCATCATGTTTCTTAATACTCCTGTGGCTAAGGGTTAGCCGATAAATAACTATCCGGTTTTCTGTAGGGAATGTTCAAGAAAAAACTTCGGTAAATCGTGGTGTTCTGGTAATGCAACCATCGTACTCGTACTCAGCCGCTTGCGGCGGTACTCGTACTCGAATCGAATGGCAAGTATCACCCGGTCGTCGAGTACGAGTACCGCTTCGCTGAGTACGAGTACGAAGGGAAACCGAAATATCCTACTTGAAATCGGCAAGTTATTTATCTGCCACCTCTAAATCAGATCGTGCACCACGTTGCCGTGGACATCGGTCAGGCGGAAATCGCGGCCGGCGTAACGGTACGTCAAACGGAGGTGGTCCAGCCCCAACAAGTGCAGCATCGTGGCATGGAGGTCATGCAGATGGACCGGATTTTCGACCGCTTCATAACCGTATTCGTCGGTCGCCCCGTAGGCCATGCCGCCACGGACTCCACCCCCCGCCAGCCAGACGGTGTAGCCGGCCGCATTGTGGTCGCGGCCCATGGCGACCTTGCCCGCAAGAACTTGCGTTTCCGGCTGACGGCCAAACTCGCCTCCCCAGAAAACGAGCGTGTCGTCGAGCAAACCTCGTTGTTGCAGATCGGCCAGCAGGGCCGCAATGGGCTGGTCGACTTCTTCGCACCGTTTGGGCAGAACCGTGTCGAGCCCCGAGTGCTGGTCCCAACCACGATTGGCCAACTCCACGAAACGCACGCCCGCTTCCACCAACCGCCGCGCTAACAAGCATTGGCGGCCAAAGTCGTCGGTCCGCTGCTGGCCAATGCCATACATGGCCAGGGTCGCCGCCGACTCCCGCGACAGGTCCATGACCTCGGGCACCGAATGCTCCATGTGGACGCTCAAATCGAGCGCATCGATGACGCCCTGGATATCCGCATTGTGGGCGGTCCGCTGCAGCAACTGCCGGTTCATCGTTTGGGTCAAGTCGAGCACTCCGCGCGAGACTCCCGGCATGACTTCCTGGCTGCTCAGGTGGCTGATCGTGGCGTCCTTCACCGGCTGCCCTTCCCAACCGATCCGGGTCGCCTGGTAGGCGCTGGGCAGAAAGGCACTGCCATAGTTGGAAGGCCCGCCGAAGGTGCGGGTCGGTTTGATGGTAATGTAGCCGGGCAAGTTCGCATTCGGATTCCCCAGACCGTAGAGGACCCACGCCCCCATGGAGGGGCGAACCGATTGGAAACTGCCGGTGTGCAACAGGGGAATGGCCAGCGGGTGGGCGCGGCTGCCTGTCTGCATACTGTTGATCACGCAAAGCTGGTCGGCCTGCCTGGCCAGGTGCGGAAACAGCTCGGAAATCCACAATCCACTCTGGCCATGCCGAGAAAAACTCCAGAGGGGTGCCAACAGCTTCTGTTTGTTCTTCCCCGTTTTGCCCCCATCGGCGTAGAGTTTCGGCTTGTAGTCGAGCGTGTCGTGCTGCGACGGCCCCCCATTCATGAACAGAAAAATGACCCGTTTCGCCTTGGGAGTAAAATGCGGGCTACGGGGAGCCAGCGGCCCGGAGACCGACGGTCGTCCAAAAGGGGACGAAGCTCGCATGGCGGAAGACGTTGCCCCAAGGCTGGCAAGTGCCAGCGAACCAAAGCCACAGGCACCCATCTGCAGCCATGACCGCCGGGCTAAAACAGGAGCCGCTCCAGAGGGCGCTACCGCTGGTTTCACTGCTTGGGATTTGCTTTGGTTCATTGGGGGGGGTATATCCTCTCGCCCTGACTGGGAGATGCTTGACGGGGGCAATTCATGGTCCCACGCCGGTCACGTGCGCCGTTTCGGCCACCTGTCTCACGGCCGTACGGCCCACGATCGTATCGATATCGACCAGGTAACGAAATTCCGCCGAGGCGAACAATGCCCGGAACAAAGTGGCCCAGGCGGCCTCCTCGCCGTTTTCAATCGGTGGCTGAGCGCTGCGAATGGGACGCATCAGGGCCAATGCCGCCTGCCGTTCGAGGCCGCCCGCCGGCCGGGCGAAGGCCCAACGCATGGCCCGGTCGACAAGTTTCCCGTCGGCAAGTTCTTTCGCATCCGCTTTCGCATGGGCTCCGTTAGCCGACGTCTCGCGGCTGGCTAGCAGCCGCCTTGCCGCGTGCCGCGCCTGTTCGGCAACAAACGGCGAATTGCGCAAAAAAAGCGCCTGCGATGGAACGTTGGTCGCCGTCCGCTGGCCACTGACCAGACTGGGCGATGGAAAATCGAACCGGTCGAACAGCTCGGGCAAATAATCTCGCACCACCGGCAAGTAAATACTGCGGTGATTGCTGGGCGGCTGTAACTGCTCGGGAGCCACGCCGCGGACCATCTGATCACCTAATCGAGTCACGGAAGAACCTTGCGGTGGGTCGACTTCGAGTTGGCCGCTGACCGCCAGGATCGCATCCCGAATGGCTTCCACCGAAAGCCGGCGCGGCGTCGAGCGCCACAGCAACCGGCCCGCCGGGTCTTGCCGCAAGCCGGCCGAATCCACCTGGCAACTGAGCTGATAGGTCCGGCTCATGACCAGGGTGCGTATCATCCGTTTGACCGACCAGCCCTCGCGGATGAACCGGACCGCCAGTGTGTCGAGCAATTTCGGATGACTCGGCCTTTTTCCCATCACGCCAAAATTGTCGACCGACTCGACCAGACCGCAACCAAAGAGATGGTGCCAGATACGATTGACCATGACCCTGGCAGGAAGCGGGTTGTGGGGACTGGTCAGCCAGCGGGCCAACTCCAAACGGCCGCTGTGGGCCCGATCGATCCCACTGGCATCGGCCACTTCCAACGCGCTGAGAAAACCGCGTGGCACCAGGTTGCCCGGCTTGTTGAAATCGCCCCGGATCGCAACTTTCGTATCGGCCGGTTTGGCCCGATCCCGCACACTCATCGCGTAAGGCGGCCGCGGTGGCCGGTGTTTCTTTAGCTCGTCGACGGCGGCCTGCAACGGGACAAGCTCCTCTTTGAGCTTCTTCACCTGGGCATGGGCCGCCGCCAGTTGGGCCACCGCCTGGTCGAGCAACTGCCGCGGAGCCGGTGTGCCAGGCCCCTTCGCAACCGGCCGCGAAGCGCTCGGTTCGGCCGCCGGAGCGGCTTGCGTGAGACGTTTTTCGGCGATCTTTTTTTTCTCCGCGACCACTTTCACGGCCGCCTCGGCCTTTTTCAATTCCTCCTGCCTGGCCAACCATGGCTTCTCGGCCACTTCAATCTTCTTTTCATAGGCGGTAGCCGTCGCATGCAAGG
>JAJRWS010000451.1 GCA_024276705.1 Planctomycetota bacterium
AATCCTGGGGCAACTCAAGAGATACATAAGGCTTCTTGTCAAAAACCAATTGTGACAAAGTCGTTTTACCCGACTGGCGGGGTCCGGTGATGGCGACGATGGGGAATTCAGTAGCCAGTTCCAGGATTGTCTTCTTCATTGATCGGTTGATCATCCTGTTCCCTGTCTTCTGTGTTGTACAAAATGAAAGTTAGATATTTGAATTGTACAGCATGGTGCGTGGGTGTCAAATGATATTCACCAAAAAAATGGCAGGCTAAAGTTGGATGGGGCTCTGTCCCATCAAATGTCGTCCTTGCCCCTGCCAAGGGATATCTGATATGTCCCACCAGCGTCGCCTGCAAACCGTCTGGCTCATCGTACTCAGCACTATTCTCAGCGTCGCAACGGTAACCGGGTCCTTGGTTGTCAGGTGGGACCCGGGTGAGTATTCACCTTCCTCGAATGCGCCCTGGTACTTGAGCCGGATGGTTCGATCTCGGTGACGAATATCGGCAGCAGCGGGCTTGATCTCCTCCATAGTTCCGCGAGAAGTTGCTGGTGGATGGCAAAAATAGCCTCACCTGCGGACCAATTCTAATCAGACGAATCCACCAACCCCAGAACCGCCGCCGGCACCGGCGCCTCGAACACCATCCGTCGGCCATCATGGGGATGAGGGAAGGAAAGAGTTCGGGCATGCAGGGCCATCCGCGCGATGCGGTCGCGCTTCCTGCCATACTTCGCATCGCCGGCGACCGGGTATCCGGCTTCGGCAAGATGGACCCGGATCTGGTTTTTTCGCCCGGTCAGCAGCGTGATATCCAACAGGCTGAAGCGGGGCGTTTCCTGGACAACCCGATAGAGTGTTTCGGACCATCTCCCCTTGGCTGCGTCGGGCGTGGAATAGACGAACTGGTCCTCATTCTCCGCCAGATAGCTGGCGAACTTGCCGCTCTTCTCCGCGATGCTGCCGTGCACGACGGCGGTGTAGTGTTTCTCCACGGCCTGCCAGTTTCCCTTGAGCTTCTGCTGGACGGCCTCACTCTTGGCGAAGATGAGCAGACCTGAAGTTTCGCGATCGAGTCGGTGGACGGTATAGGCGCGCAGCCACGAGCGGTTGCTGCCCTTGCGCAGATAGGCGGTGAGCAGACGTTCGGCGGTCGGGTTTCGGTCGCCTTTGTAGCTCATCGTCAGCAGGCCTGGTTCCTTGCAGATCACGAGGAGGTCCTGGTCCTCGTGGAGGATTTGGAACCGGCCGCGGCTTCGTGCTTTGCGTTTGTTGCTCATGGGGCGCATCGTATGCGTTCGGTGGGGGGAAGTCCAGATGGCACGGGTGCGAAGTCTGACCGGTGTGATATATTGGGCACCGGTTCGCGCAGGACCGGGGCAAATCCAGGTTTCCCTGCCCTTGGGCACATTCGATGAAGGGCATCGCCTTTCATGTTGAGAATCGGTCAGTACAATAATCTGGCAGTCATCAAAGAGGTCGACTTCGGCTTCTACCTCGACAGCGAGGACGACGAGTGGGGCGAAATCCTGTTGCCCTTCAGCCAGGCGCCCAAAGACTGTTCCGCTGGCGACTATCTCGACGTCTTCATCTATTTCGACTCCGAAGACCGGATCATCGCCACCACCAAGCGGCCGCACGCGGTGGTCGGTCAGTTCAATCTGCTGCGGGTCGCCTCGGTGGAAAAAGTCGGGGCCTTCATGGACTGGGGTTTACCCAAGGACCTGTTGGTGCCTTTTGGTGAACAGAAGAAACGGTTGCAGGCCGACCGCTCCTACATCGTCTATGTCTTCATCGACGAAGGCTCGGGCCGGATCGTCGGCTCAACCCGGATCAACAAATTTATCGACCAGGTGCCGGCCGACTACGAAGTGGGGCAGATGGTGGAACTCATCATCGCGCGAGAAGCGGAGTTGGGGTACACGGCCATCATCAACGATGCCCACTGGGGCTTCCTCTACCGCAATGAAATTTTCAAGAACGTGCGCATCGGCAAGAAGGTCAGAGGCTACATCCAGAAAATACGGGACGACGGCAAGATCGATTTGTCACTGACGTCCATGGGATATGAAAAAGTGGCTGGCATCGCCGAGACGATTCTCAACCAGTTGGCCAGAAACAACGGCTTTCTGCCCATCACCGCCAAGACTTCGCCCGAGGAACTATCGGCTCGTTTTGGTGTGAGCAAGAAGAACTACAAGAAGGCCCTCGGCTCTCTCTACAAGCAGCGTTTGCTCTCGATAGATCCTGACGGCATCAGATTGTTGCCGTCTCCACCAGCCGAAGGAAAACCTGATGACCTGTAATGACGTTCTGGGACGCCTACGCTACATATTCGACTATGGCGACTCCGACATGGTGACCGTTTTTGCCGCCGCCGATCACACCGTCACCGAGGAACAGGTGAGACATTGGCTGCTCGACGAGGAGAACCCGCTCTTTGCCAAGCTCTATGACCGGGAGCTGGCGACCTTTCTCAACGGCTTGATCAACCACAAGCGGGGCAAACGGCCAGGTCCGCCCTCTGTTCCGGAGAATCGGCTGACCAACAATCTGATCGCCACCAAGCTGAAGATCGCCCTGAATCTGAAGGGCGAGGATATGATTCGGATCCTGGCTCTGGCCGGTTTCGAACTCAGCAATCACGAGTTGAGTGCCTTTTTTCGCAAACCGGGACACAAGCACTTCCGGAAAATGAACGATCAGGTCATGAGGAATTTCCTGCAGGGGCTGCAGTTGGAATTTCGGCCCAAGTGAAATTGTTCGGCAGCGCCTGAGCGCACGAAAAGTTGGACCTGGCCGATTCTCGTGCGGCGGAATTCAATCCAGCAATCCGCGGTGCTCCAGACAAGACCCGACCTCGTCCTCGAGAATTTGCACGCGCTCTGCAGTCAGGTTCAACTTGGCGCAGGCCTGGGCAAAGTTGCAGGACTTCTCGGCCAGGGCGGCGTCGGGCTGTGCCCCGTAGGCATGGCTCAGGTAATTGCCGACCGCCACGATTCTGACCAACGGCAACTCCTGACCGGCAGCGGCTGGCTGGTGGTGATGCTGGGCGCACGCCTTCAGGTTGCCCGGCATCTGCCACTTGTCCAGAAGCAGCGTGCCGACTTCGGTGTGGTCAAAGCCCAGGACTTCGCGTTCGACCGTCGCGAAATTCCCTTTGGTAGCTGCCTGCCGCTTCAGGATATGACGGTATTCGTCCGTCTTGTGCAGCAGGATCACGACCTTCCCGACATCGTGCAGCACTCCGGCGACAAAGGCTTCCTCCGGATCAGGATACGCCACGGCCTGGGCCACGCAGCGGGTGGCCAGCCCGCACTCGACCGAATGCTGCCAAAGGGCTTGGCCCCAGACCCCGACATTGGTCTTGTCCAGCGGAAACAGGGATTTCATGGAGGCCGCCATGACCAGGCTGCGCACGGTATTGGCCCCCAGACGCACAACCGCCTGCCCCAGGGATGTCGTTTGCTCGCCGCGCCCGTAGAGCGCCGAGTTGCTGACCCGAATCAGGCGCGCGACCAGCGCCGGGTCCAACGACAGCACCTTGACCATGTCGGACATCTGGCTGTTGGGATCCGATAGCAGTTCCATGACCTGGGCCGCCACCTGGGGCATGGGCGGCAGTTCGTTCACCGCCGCGACCATGGTTGCCGCTGAAGTCGCCTTGTCGGGTGGCGGGGTGGCCGTGGGTCCGGCGGTCGGGGCGGCGTCTCTCACTGGGCTGTCGTGCTGCGGTGCGTTGATTTGCCAGGAGATCATTTCCAGATAGTGCAGCGGAGCCGGAACCGACTGGTCGGCGGGGGCGGCCACGAACAGCAGATAGGTCTTGTCACCCTTGCCGCCCAGCGGAATGATTGCGCAATCGCCGGTGGGATCCGGCTCGCCCATTTCCCTGAGCAGCGGCAAATCCCCGGCCTTGCCGAAGAAAGGCACCTTCGACTCGCAGACTATGCGAAAGGTGGCGTCATTGGCCAAACCCAATTCCGGATGGGGCAACTCGACACCGAGTCGGCGTCCATCCTCGCCGCGCTGAAAGCGCAAACTGCGCACGACCTTCTGCTGCCGAAAGGCGAACAGGATGAAGTAGTCGAAGTGGTCGCGGCAGTAGCTGATCAGTTCGGCAATCTGTTCCTTTTTGCCTGGCGCCTGCAGCACCCGCAGTGTTGATCGCTTGTAGGCAAGAAAGAGCTTACCTTCGCCCGCCGGTTCGGCTACGGGCGGCGAATCATGATCCTGGCCGGGTCGTAACAGCAGCCACTTCTGCCCCAGAGCATGTTCGATTGCCTTGATGATCGCAAAGGTGGTGAAGGGCGCGGTCAGGACAACCTGTTGCACCGAAATCCGGCCGTTGGCCTGCTGCAGAACGTGGCGCAGTTCAGCAGCACACTTGTCCACCTGCCGGCCCTCATCGGTCAGTACCAGGACCAGAGCCTCGGAGGCGATATTGCGCAGGAATTCCCGGTACTCGTCGACCTGCCGGGCCGCGTCCATGGCCAATGAGTTGCAATCGAAGGCCTGTTCATTGGCCACCGGTGCCAAGGACATTTCATTGAACTGAAAATCTCAGGTAGGGCAGGCGAACAGCTGGAAAATGACCTCCTGAATACCGGCCCTGAGAATCGACTCAGCTGCGACTGGATCCAGGGTGACGGAATCCTGGATAATCTGGCGCAGAGGCAGCCCGGTTTCGCGGCGGGCCTGATCCAGATCGGCAAACTGTTCGCTTGAGATCAGGCCACTGGCCCGCAACGCGCCCAGGACCTTGCCATCGGCCTGATCCGAATTGGCAGCAACCACCAGTCCCCTGCGGAAATGGATGGTCAGGCTCTGGTCGTCAAGGCTGACGCTCAGCACCCCTTCCTGATTCAGATGACTCAGGAAAGTGAGCAGATCACCTGGTGAGAACCTGGTCAGATCGCCTTTGATCATTGCTAAATCTCCCGCTCGACAGGTAAGTCGTTAGCCCGACTGTGGGTATCGGCGGTTAGGGCAGAAACTCAATCGGCAAGTTTGGCGCAACCAGAGGCTGTCCCTACGATTTAATTTATCCGCCACAAATACCGGCCGGATCAACGGTGACTGCATCATGCCCCGGGATGGTTTTTTCTGTCGCGTACTGGTAGTCTGGCTGATTTCCGCCAATACCACCGTGAGCATCGAACGCAACCTGCGGGGCAGGGGCTGACGACTACGCCGTCTCCCCAAACAGATCTTCACCAACTGCAACATCTTTACTCCCCCGCTGAGCACAACCGTGCCGGCGCGGAGACCTGTCGTTTATTTCACCGGGACTGCAATTCGTTGGTGGCCGCAGGTGGCTCGTCGAGGCCTCGGTGCAGTTCCCACTGCGAGACAGGCCCAAACTCACCCAGTTGAGGACCGCCTGGACCGTCAGCACAGGTGTGCGAGTTTTGCTATTCTAGCTGCTACCGCGCCAGTGAGACACCCAAAGCTCCGCCAACTGACAACCCGCCAGGATCCCGACCGGACGAGAAACCCCTTAAGCGATACCCGCATATATCGATAATGAATTATTGTTGTTAGACATGTCAGAGATCCTGCGTCGAGGGGGGCGAGTGAACAAGATCAGCACAACGCTTGCCCACGTCGACCGTGATCTGGCCATGCGGGGACGCATTGGGGCCATGCTCTATGGTGTGGCCATCGTGGCGATCTGTCTCTGGACCGGACAGTACCAGGCTCACCCGGCGATCGCCGTCGCGTTTTCCGCACTGGCCGTCAGCGAAGGAATTTGGCGCCATTTGTTGATCAAGCGGGTCACTGCCGCTTCTGAATCGCTACCCAACTGGCGCCTGCACTATTTTGCCAATGTCATTGTCAGCGGTCTGACCTGGGGATTCTTTGCGGCCTTCGTCAGCCTTCAGGGCACCACTTCCATTCCCTACCTGATGGTTGTTATCGGCACCGCCGGCTTTTCCCTGGGCGGGGCCGTGACCAACGCGCCGGACCTGAATCTGGTACGTTTCTTTCTCCTATCCATTTTGACGCCGTCGGTGATCAGTTGCGGAATCTTGATTGGCAATGACAGTGCGACATTGGCCGTGCTGATGCTCATCTACATTGTTTTCTGTCTCTCGGTGGCCAAGAATCTGAATCGGGAATACTGGGAACTGCTGGAAGCCAATTTCGCCTTGGTCGCCAATGCTGTGGAGCTGACCAAGGCCAAGGAAGTTGCCGAAGTGGCCGCCCGGGCCAAGAGCGATTTTCTGGCGACCATGAGTCATGAATTGCGCACGCCGATGAACGGTGTTATCGGCATGGCAGATCTGTTGCTGGACACCTCACTGGCCGAGGAACAGCGTGAATTCGCCGAGGTCATCCGCACCTCGGGTGAGCAGCTACTGACGGTGATCAGTGATGTTCTTGATTTCTCCAAACTTGAAGCCGGGAAACTCGTGCTGGAACGTGTCGAGTTCGAGCCCCGCAAGTCATTCGCCCAGACGTTGGCCATGCTCGCCCAACACGCCCACCAGAAGGGCCTGGAGCTGGTTTTTCAGATCCGGCCAGAGGTACCACAGACGCTGTACGGTGACTCCTCACGGATTCAGCAAATTCTGCTGAACCTGCTGACCAACGCCGTTAAATTCACGCCCCGCGGAGAAGTCGTTTTGGGAGTGGAATGGATATCTGGCCCGGACGGTTCCCCTCTGCTTCGTATAAGTGTGAGTGATACCGGGCTCGGCATGTCTGACGCTGAATTGGCCCAGATCTTTGTGCCCTTCACCCAGGCCGACAGCTCGACTACCCGGCGTTTTGGTGGTACGGGACTGGGCCTGTCGATTGTCAAACGTCTGGTCGAGGCCATGGCCGGGCAGGTCAGTGCCAATAGTGAGCCCAACGTCGGCAGCACCTTTGTGGTCGAGTTGCCGCTGGCGGTTGGAGTTAGGCACACAACCAACACCGACGAGATCATAGCTCCGGCGGTTGCTTTGTTGACCGGACACGATCCAACCCGCGTTGCTGTGGCCATGGGGCTGGGCAAGGTACCCCAAGAAGTGTCTTCATTCGCCATCTGGTTGGCCGGCCTTCAGGACAAGGCCCAGCCTTCGATTCTGTTGTTGGACGACCAGATGTTACCGGCACCCGGCGCCGCGGTCACCGAATGGTGTGACTGGCAAGCACCACTCCCACCCACAGCGACGGTGTTCGTCATGACCCGTTGCGATCACGAAAGCCTGGAGCGGTCCCAACTGCCTGGCTGGCGTCGCTTGCGCAAGCCGTTTTCCCCCAATTCCCTGCGGGATGCAATCCGGCGCTCAGGCACTCAGGTCAAGCCGGCGCAAGCACTGGTGGCCAAGGCCGAAATACCGGCCGCACAACTTGCGGCCTCGCCGCTCCGCGTGCTCGTGGCCGAAGACAATCCGTTCAACCAGAAAGTCATCGTGCACCTGCTACATTCCTTCGGGTTGACGGCGGAGGTAGTGGAGAACGGCAAAATGGCGCTGGCTGCGGCAACGCGCCAAGACTACGCGGCAATCTTCATGGACTGCCAGATGCCGGTGATGGATGGCTACCAAGCCACGGCCGCCATTCGCCGGGTGAGTGGTGAGCGGGGACAAGTGCCCATTGTCGCCCTGACCGCCAACACCCAGGCGAGCGACCGGCAAAGGTGCTACGACGTCGGCATGGACGCCTATCTGGCCAAACCCGTGCGCAAAGAAACCATTGCCGAAGTGCTGGCCGCCCTCGGTCTCACGGACTCTGGCTCTTACCTCACCAACTGCATGGCCCGCGCCACCGATCTGACCCCTGCTCTCAATCGATAGTGATATTTTCTTCGGTGTCCGGGAAACGGCACCGGACCCCTGATCGTGAATGTAGATGCTGCCAAAATTGACGTCACCGGCCTGCAGGGCAAGACGCCAAGGCCTCGTGCACGACGCCGGGATCGCAGGTCATTCCCACGATCCCCACTGTGACAATCACACCCTTGCTACTGTACTGACGCGGGCGTTGAGTCTTCCTGGTGCCAGCCAAACAACTGCCCTACTCGCCTTGAATACCAGTGACTTCGTAGCCCACGTCCGTGACCGCCTGCCGCAGTTCCTCGTCGTCCAGCATATCCGGCACCTGGGCCACGGCGGCGGCCCTTGGTCTGGCAGCGGGGACAAGTCAATGCAGTCATCTTAGTTTCCCTTTTTTGGTGGTAGGCTAAGGGCGCCAGCGTCGATGAAACTCCCCGCCAGCAACGAATCCAACAGTTGGCATTGTCCGGCTGACCGTCCGGCCCTGCAGGTGCCGGCCAAACTCTGCAGAGCATCCCGCATTTCGGTCAGCGCCACTAGGCGGGCCTCGATATCGGCGATCCTGGCCTCGGCGGTTTCTTTGATTTCCAGGCAGGACGCCTCGGCGTCGACCCGCAGGAAGAGCAGTTCGCGAATATCGGACAGGGGAAAGCCCAGGGCCTTGGCATGCCGGATGAATGCGACGCGATCCACAGCCTGTGGCAGGTAAACCCGGTAGCCGGAACCGTTGCGTGGGGGTGGTGGGATCAGCCCCTCCCGCTCATAGAAGCGCAGCGTTTCAATGTTTAGGTTGTGCCTCTGAAATTGTGCCCGGTCCACTCATTGCAGTGGACCGGGCATGAATACCTCAACAAAACCCCCCAGATCCTGGTCCCCGCCCCACTGCCCAAACCCTAACTGCATACACCACAACGACCCCGACGAAACCTGGCGCTACAAACGCATCGGAAC
>JAJRWS010000452.1 GCA_024276705.1 Planctomycetota bacterium
ATGGCAGTTGAATCGGTTGCAAAAGACCGTAGTCCCAGCGTCGGCCGGGACGCACTCGTCGATCTGGTGGTACATTTTGAGTTCGTCTTCCGGCACGCGCCGTTCGGTGTACTCCATCCGTACCGCTTTGCCTGCAGTCCCCTGGAAGCGTAACTCAAACCAGCCGGTAAAATTCTTGCCCATGTCGAATCGGTACTCACCTGAAGCCACTTCCTCAATCGCCACCGGAGCGATTTCTTGCATCTTGCGGTTGCCCTGAACCATCTGGGCCACCAGCCGGTACGGGGCCGGCACGACCAGTACGGCGGGTGACCAGTCCGTTGCGCGACCACCCGGTAATTGCGGATTTGCAGCGACGCGTCGTTCCGTCCCGGCATTTCCCAGCCGAGGTTCACGGCGCTGATACCATAATCGCTCAGATCGTGAGATCGGGACAGGTAACCCCGTTTCCATGCTTCCTTCAGGGCTGCGTGAATAGGGGGCAGCAGGTCGCCCCGCAGCGTGAGCCATCGGCCATCCGCAATCAGCTCGATCGATTCACAGCGGGCATTCTCGTGCCAGACGCCATTGCCAGGACCCACTGCCCAGGAGAGCAGCATCATACAAAGTAATTTAGAACGCACTAAATCTCACCTGCCTCTCCCTTGAATCAATTCGCTCAGCATCTTCTCTATCTCAATGCGGGCGTGTTTCCGGAACGACATGGGGAAGTAGGGATAGAAGCCCCCGCTCATCACCCCAAGATATTGCGTAGTCGTTCTCGCTCGGAGGCCGTGCTAGTGCCGGTGTGACAGGCTTTCAAAAGTTCTATCTCGTGAATAAATTGGGTTGAAAGAACGCCGGTCTCGGGGCGGACGGTTTTTCTTGTCCCGTGGTCGACGATTTTCGGATGAATGGTTTGAATCGTCTTTCGGCTTTTTGTCATCTTGATTCTTCGGATTGGTGGTCTTTGCCCTTTTCTTCTTCTCCAAATCCTGTCGAAGCCGCTCCACTTCGTCGGCTAATCCTTGACTATAGGAACTGAGCGCCTCGACAACGTTGAGCAGTTTCTCGACCGCCTGCTCTGCCTCGGGCGGGAGGGCACCCGCTTGGGCTAGCAATGCCTCCACCTGTTTCAGAATCGACTCGATGTTTAATTTGCTCATGTCACAGACTCTACGCAAGTAGACAACAAAAGGTTTACTGGCGATGAGAACTTACCCGATTTACCCCTATGATTTGCCTGCTCGAACGGGCGTGTCGATCGGTATCGAGATCCTGCTGGAATTGGCCGACCACCCGAACATCGCGGGCATCAAATGCTCGGGGGCCTGGCAGGCTACCCGGCAAGTGATCGACCTGTTCGCCGGTCGGCTGCGGGTGATCCCGGCGCAGCCGCTGCTGATCGACCAGTTGATTCGTCTCGGCATAGGCGACAACCGGCGCTCCGAATTCCTGGCTGAGCCGGCGATCCTCCGGCATCTTGAGACATCCTGCTCCTAGAACTTATTGATCTAGCCGATTGCTAATGGTTCTCACTGAGAACTATTAATTCGAATCGGACTGCATCTTCATGCCCCTTGTTCTTCCTCGGCGGTTGCCGGCTTAGAATTTTACGCATGCCATCTGATATATCACGGCCTTTGCATGCCTTCTTGCGAAGCCATTCCGGGCCCTATCCTGACCTCTGCTCAGACTGTATGGAACTATTTAACTATTTTATTGACTTCCGGAGTCATTTCGGGTAGTTTGGATCTTATCAGTTTTGCCAATACGTTGGATCAGGCTGTCCCAATGAGCCAAGTCAGCACCACTCATAGCCGATCATAGCCGAAAAGCTAGTCATAGCCAAGAAGCGAGCCGCACCAATCAGCTGGCCGGCCATTTGCTGGCCGACATCAAACAGCGGCGATTGGTCCAAGGCGACCGCTATCTTACCACGGAGCAAGCGGGGCAGATGCTCCGTGTCAGTAAAGCGGCCGCCAACCTAGCCATGCAAATGCTGGCCAGGCAAAGCGTTCTCGTCCGCAAGCAGCGCAGCGGCACCTTCATCGGCCACGCGATCGACTCTGCCGGCGAGACAACCGATAGCCAAACCATGGAATCACGCTTGGAAGCAATCTGTGTCGTCCTCTCTCCAGACCGATTCATACCGGCAACCCAGGTCGCGGCGGGAATCCATGATGAACTCTTTGGGATGGATGTTC
Source organism: Planctomycetota bacterium (assembly GCA_024276705.1). GTDB lineage: Bacteria > Planctomycetota > Planctomycetia > Pirellulales > Lacipirellulaceae > JAJRWS01. The sequence continues at coordinate 2,187 of JAJRWS010000452.1, forward strand.
ATTTCAGTTTCCTTCCGGATGAGCGGCCGGTCGATTTTATCCGCGAGCGGGTCGTCAGCGATCGGGTTGCCGGTCGTCGGATTGGCTATTTGCTCGTGAGTTGTTCACAAGAAGTCTATCGCTTTTTTGCCGAACAAGATGTTCCCGCTGCCGTGATCGGGAATGTTTATCGCGACAGCCATTCGCTGCCGTCGATCAACGGCGATGCGCTCAAGGCGGGCCGGTTGCTGGTCGACTATCTCCTCGAGCAAGGCCATCGCAAAATAGCCCTCCTTACATTTTCCCATTGGCGACCGGGCGACAACCACTTCTACGAAGGAATTAGCGCGGGCCTGGCCGCGGCGAAGCTGTCGCACGATGCCTTGGTTATGCGCAGCCTGCCGAACAACCCTAAAGAATTTAGCTACGAAGCGGTCGCACTGATGGGCGATTCAACCCCGCCCACCGCGATGATTTGCCGTACCCGCGCCGGAGCCGATGCTATTGCTAAGGCCGCGGCTAGCGCCGGACTTGCCGTCCCGAAAGACCTGGCCGTTGTATTCGGTTGGGGCACGGAATACTCGGCGCGAGACGACGAGTCGTCGCACAAGGGGGACTGCCCGTTTCCCCATGTGCGGGTTTGTCCCTCGTTCGGCCGGCATGCGGCCTTGGCGACCGACGCGATTCGTCGGATCAGTGAAGGCGAAAATTTAGACGGCAAGCGCGTCGCGCTGCCGGTCGAGTTGATAACTCCGGAATAAGGAAATAGCTTTCCCATGATGACCCTGCGCATGAGCGAGGAAGTATTGTCGAAACAGCGCTGCGCTCGTTCCGGCCCATGACCATGGCAACTTTTCTTCTATTACTTTTCACCCAAGAGAATAAGGAGGATTGAGTTCGTTGAGGTGCCCGAGTCGAGGCATTTGAGTTGGGACATTTCCCCAAACATTTTTTCCAGGAACCGTTCTGCCAGGAAGGTTCTGTTTGATTTCTACTTTTCACTTCAGAGGGAGTAACAGACTAATGAAAATTCGACTATTGAATAACACGACTTTACCCGTAGCCGCCGTCGTGCTGCTCTTGGCCGGTTTGGCCAATTTGGCCGTTGCCACGCCGATTGCCACCCTAAAGGACTCCGCCGATTTCAACATCAACAATCTCGAGGGGGACAGTAACCCGTCAGCCATATTTGGGGGTGTTCCAGATTGGTCAGCGGCTGGCGGAGAATACACGGTCGCGCAGGATGGCGTGGACGGAGCAGTCGGTACGTCCGGCCAGTTCGATCCCGCCACCGGATGGACCGCCGAACTTCGTGTCAAACTCGATAAGAACAACTTGCCCACGGGCAGTCAGGGAGCGCTGCACTTCGTATTTTCCGACGGCGATTTCGGAGGAAGCGGCACAGTGAGTGGTTACTTCCTCTTCGCAGTGCTTGGGGACTCCACCAATTTCAACCTTAATCTGCTCAGCGGCGGCGGTATCCCATTCACGGGCTCGGTAGACGAGTACCACACGATACGTTTGGCCAAAGAGGCCGGGGCCGACCATGCCCACCTCTA
>JAJRWS010000453.1 GCA_024276705.1 Planctomycetota bacterium
GCAAAACCTCAGAGGTTTTGCCAAGGGAAAATGTTTTCGTGGTATGTGCAAAACTCCAACCGAGGGGCGTTGCTTCAAAAATCCGTCAAAAAATTCCGTGCAACGGCCCACCCTTGGCAGCCCAGGACAACTGCAAAGTCGCTTTGGATAAAGTGAACCGCCAAGGACGCCAAGAGCGCCAAGAAAAACCCCTAGAAAATGTCCATTGCAGCATTTCCTTGGCGCTCTTGGCGTCCTTGGCGGTTAAAAAGGCGACTTTGCAGTCCTCCTGCCTTGGCAGCCAGCGCGTCGACGCGGCGTGAAATTTCGGGGTCTTCTGCTAAGGCGGGTGCATGATGTGGTTTGATACGAGCGTCGATCACCAGCGCCCCGTGGCAGCCCCAATGTTTTTCGGCGGTGAAAGAGTCGATGCTGTACAGTCGCACGTCTCGACATGGCAATTGGCGATCCTCTTGCGACAGAACTTGTTATTACTTAGAAACTTCCCCAATAAACACGACCCGCATTGTAGCAAAATCGAACGAGGTAATCGATGTTACTAGCAAGCTTTTCCTACGTCGGTGAAAAGACCTCCGGCAGTGGGCAGCATAAGAATCGATTCGTCGGTATGAAACTCCGCCCCGTAGAAACGGCACTCACGCCCCGTCTACCCCACCGACGCCAGCTTTTGACCATTGGCGACATGGTCGCCAACGCCAACGAGCATCTCGCGGACGGTGCCGTTGCAGGGCGAAGCGACCGCGACTTCCATTTTCATCGCTTCGAGTACCAGCAGCGTGTCGCCTGCCAGGACCGTGTCGCCGGAGTTGGCGACGGTGCGCAAGACGACGCCTGGCATTTGGGCGGTGACTTCGGTGACGTCGCCCGTGTTTGCTGTGACAGTGGACTCGCCGGCGGTGCGGTTGCTGATGGCCACTTGATAGACGTTGCCGTCGACCGTGACGTTGTTGCCCTCGAAGGCGAGGAAATACTCTTTGCCGTTGACCGACAGCGAATACTGAGCCGGCTGCCCGGGCTGCCCTGTTGCTGGAGATGGCTCACTGGTCGTGGCCGGTTCTACCTTGCGAATGCCCAGCTCCGCCTTGCCCAGCAAGAACGCAAGGCCTTTGTCTTTGCAAGTAGCAACGATAAAGAGGTTTTCGTCGGTCTCGGGCAGCTTGTTTTCTTGCAACTGTTTGCGAGCGACCTCAAGGCCCTTGCTGGGATCTTCGTCATTCATTTCGAGCGCAGGACGAGTGGTTGGCTCCAGCTCTAGCTGCTTCGAGGCGAGGGCGACGATCTCTGCATCGGGCGCAACGGGCGTCTTGCCGAAGTAGCCTAGCACCATTTTTCCGTAAGGCTCGGCGATTTTTTCCCACGGGCCAAATATCACATTATTAAACGCCTGCTGAAAATAAAACTGCGAAACGGGCGTCACCGAGGTGCCGTAGCCACCCTTGCGCACTACGTCGCTCATCGCTTTGATGATCTCGGGGTAGCGTTCCATAATGCCATTGTCGCGCAGCATCTGTGTGTTGGCCGTCAGGGCACCGCCCGGCATCGGGCTCCAGGGAATCAACGGCTCGACAGCGCACGCTTCGGGCGGCAAGAAGTAGTCGCTCATGCACTCCTTGAAAACCTCTTCGGCCTCGCGGATTTTGTCGATATCGATGTCGAGCGTGTAGTCGCTCCCACGCAGCGCATGCCACATCACTAGCACGTCAGGCTGACAAGTGCCGCCCGAGCAAGGTGCCAGTGACAGATCGATCGCATCGGCTCCCGCGTCAAGAGCCGCCTTGTAGGCCAAGACCGAGACGCCAGCGGTCTCGTGCGTGTGGAAATGGATGTACGTCCCTTTCGGTAGCATCTTCCGCGCACGCTTGATCGTCTCGTAGACCTTCGACGGCACGGCCGTGCCCGAGGCGTCTTTGAAACAGACCGAATCGTAGGGAATCTCGGCGTCAAGAATTTGCTTTAAAATCGAGGAGTAAAAATCAGCATCATGCGCGCCCGTGCAGCCGGGCGGCAACTCCATCATCGTGACGACCACCTGATGCTTCAGTCCCGCGTCGACGATGCACTGGCCGCTGTAAATGAGATTGTTGACGTCGTTGAGCGCGTCGAAATTACGAATCGTCGTCATGCCGTGTTTTTTGAACATCTCGGCATGGAGTTTGATGACGTCGCTCGGCTGCGACTCGAGCCCGACGACATTCACACCGCGCGCTAGCGTTTGCAAATTGGCCTCGGGGCCCGCCGTCTCGCGAAAAGCGTCCATCATGTCGAACGCATCTTCGTTGCAATAAAAGTAAAGCGACTGAAACCGCGCTCCGCCGCCTGCCTCAAAATACTGAATTCCCGCGTCGCGCGTCGCTTCGAGAGCTGGCAAAAAGTCGGGCGTTTGCACGCGCGCCCCGTAAGCCGACTGAAAGCCATCACGGAAGGCAGTACACATAAAGTCAATTTTCTTGGCCACGCTATTTCCTCAAAAATAATGAAAGGATCTGGGAGCTGGGGATTGGGGCTAGGGGAGGATATCGTCATTTCCCCCAGCCCCTAGTCCCCAGCCCCCAGTCCCTAGTTCGTCAACACCGACCACAAGACTCCCGCCGCCACAGCCGAGCCAATCACGCCCGCCACGTTAGGTGCCATCGCGTGCATCAGCAAAAAGTTGTGCGGATCTTCTTTCTGTCCAACCATTTGCACAACACGTGCTGAGTCAGGTACCGCTGAAACGCCCGCCGCTCCGATCAAAGGATTGATTTTTTCGTTCAAAAACAGGTTCATGAACTTGGCAAACAGTACTCCCGAGGCGGTAGCAACCGCAAACGAGGCCGCGCCCAGGCCGAAAATCAGCATCGATTCTGACCGCAGAAAGGTTTGCGCCTGTGTGCTTGTCCCGACGGCAAACCCTAGTAAGATCGTCACGATATCGATCATCGCCGTCCGAGCAGTATTAGCTAGCCTTTCGGTGACCATGCTTTCCTTCATCAGGTTGCCAAAGAACAACATGCCAATCAGCACCAACGAGCCAGGCGCGATCAACGTGCAAATCAGAAAAGCGGCAATCGGGAAAATGATTTTTTCATGCCGGCTTACTTGGCGCGGTGACGCCATACGGATGAGGCGTTCTTCGCGCGTGGTCAGCAGTTTCATAATCGGCGGCTGAATCACCGGGACAAGTGCCATGTACGAATAAGCGGCGATCGCGATCGCTCCCAACAATTCGGGAGCCAAACGCGAGGCGAGAAAAATGGCCGTCGGGCCGTCGGCACCACCGATGATGCCAATCGCACCCGCTTCCTGCGGAGTGAACCCCAGATACATCGCGCCGAGTAGCGTCAAAAAAATTCCCATCTGTGCCGCCGCCCCCAGCAGCACAAGCTTAGGATTGGAGAGCATCGTCGAAAAATCGGTCATCGCGCCGATGCCCAAGAAAATCAGCGGCGGAAACACACCCTGGCTCACACCGTAGTAAATCAGACTCAGCACACTGCCCGACTCGTAACGAATCTGGCCATTTTCCAGGACCATCCCACCTTCGTCATAAACGCTTAACGCCATGCTCGCGATCGTGGGGATGTTCCCAACAATCACTCCGAACCCAATTGGCAGCAGCAACAGCGGCTCGTAGTCCTTGATGATCGCTAGGCTGATAAAAACTAGGCCGATGACGATCATAATTGCGTTTCCCCAGCTCATCTGGGCAAAGCCTGTCGTCTCTAAAAATTGGTAAAAAATATCCATCAAGCAATTCTTTCAGAATTTTTCTTGCGAGTTGCCACTCGGTCGAGAAGGGTCCGCTTCCGTTAGACGCTCACCGAAGGGTGGCAGCGGCAAGGTCATTGGCGTTGGGTCGACTTTTCCATTTCCATGTGGAGAACGTAGCCAATCGCCGCGACAAGTTTCTCGTTTTCGGCGGGCAACCGTTCGGCGGCGCTAGGCGGCTGAGTGTGAGATTCTAGCCGTGGCAAAATTGGCTCCATCAGCCCCAGCAGCACAGGCAAGAGCCGAATAAACAGGCTGATAATCACCAACGCAAAAAAAACGATCAGCATCCCCGTCACAGCGATGCTTACGCCTTCGGCCTCAGAGATAGCTTGAAAACCAGAAGCCTGAAGACTGGAAGAGCGTGTGAATATCGAATTTATGGTAACAGCCAACGGAGCCCCCCCTTAATAGGACAAGAATCGTACCATAGTACCCTACAGATCGCTCCCTTCACAGCGCTGCTGAAGGCAGAAAATTGGCTGTCAGATCAAACGATTGGTCGCGATCAATGTCGGATCGAAAACCCAGTGCCGGTGAAAAAGTCGGCCGCCGCTTCGTTGAGTCCCCAGCCAACGCGGATATCGAATTGGACATTGTTGCTAAACAGATAGGTTAAACCGCCGTTGGCGTAGCTTTCTGTGCGTGCCGTGTCAGCTCCGCTGGGAATCAAGGCAAACCATTCGGTGTACGCACCCCATTTTTCCGAGAGGCTGTATCCGACGGTCCATGATTGGGCCATTTCGAGATAAGCGTCCCCCGTGTCGTCGATGCGACGGTTGCCTTGCGTGGAACCTGCAGTCGAGAGAAAGTCGTTGATTCCCCAAGCATAGATCCAATTGATGCCTGGCTCCACCGAGCCCGAGCTAGGTGCGTTGCTGCCGATCGGAACATTCATCTGCGGGATGAGGGCCATTTCAGGCAAAAGTCCTTCTTGAGGTGTCAAAGCGATTTTGAACCCCAGGTACAGTTCGTCAACTCCGGCAGTCGTTTCGGAGATACCTTGCGTTATTGTTCGATCACTTGTAGGAAACACAGCAATTCGAAATTCAAGCCACTCGGCAAGGATTCCGACACGCAGGAGAGGTTCGCCGAACGATTGTGTGTGTGAGCTATCGCCACCACTGTTGTCGTGAATATACGTATATCCAAACTCAAGCTGCGCCACTCCCAGCCCGACCGTAGTACTCGCTTCGGTAAAATCGGGCCGGTCGGTGACCAGCGGCTCCGAGAGATCAGGCCCGCCCGAAAAACTGGTGCCGTAACTCCACTGCAGAAGAGTCCCACGCGAGTGTTCGCCCATAACTGGACAAGCGGCGGTCGCAACGGCTAGGAAAAAAAGGCCAACGAGAGATGTTTTTGTGTCCAAAGGAATTCCTTGTTCAAAACACGTGGAGAGAGTGTGCGTGAGGATTTGTTAAGCAGCCGCTGGTTGTTGCTGAATAAATCGCTGCATCGCCGCCAAGGTGGCCGGGCTGAGGTGATGCTCGATTCCTTCGGCATCGATTTCGGCGACATCCTGTTGGACACCCAGTGCGATCAGAAATTCCAGAATGGTACGGTGGTGTTCTCGTGCTCGACTCGCGATTTTCTTTCCCTCGTTCGTCAGAAAAATCGAGCGATAAGGGGCGGCGGTCACCAAACCTTCTCGCTTCAGGCGTGCGATCGCTTTGGTGACGGTTGCCTGTCGTACACCCAGCTTAGCCGCGATGTCTACCGTTCGCGCTTCGCCCGTTCGATCAATGAGGTCCTCGATCAATTCGAGATAATCTTCGGACAGTTCGTTGGCGTGGTCTTCGCGAACCCGAACAAAGGGGTTTATCCTCGAAGAGTCATCTTTTTCTTGGTAGGTGTCTTTTTCTTGCAGTGGCATGGGATCCTCCGTTTGATTGGCTCGATAGAAGAGTTTTTCGGCTAAATACGAGAGGGAGAAGAAGTTTCCTGGGGGCGAATTTCGTAGTTTTGGAAGGAAATCGCACTCCGAGGAGAGGATTTGTAGCCTAGGCAAACTTTGACGCCAGAGGAGGCTAGCGTTACTTCAACTTTCGCACTTTTCCTAGGGAAGATTGCCCGCGAATAACGCGAATGAGTATGTGAAGTCTTCCTTTCTGAAGAGCCCGATCGCTCGTGAGCGAGATCAAAGAAATTGATTCGCGTCATTCGCGGGCAAAAAACTGCGAAAGTCGAAGTTAGACCGTTGCACATTCTCTTCTGCTAGGAAGCGTTGTTCCACTGTGCAATAGAATTCGCACCGCCCAATCCTTGGGCGGGCGATGGAGTTCATCCGACGAGCGCAGGAGCAGCGCTGATAGCCCATTGCTAGCTTACAAAGGACCGACGTCGGTAACAAGGCACGAGCGCGATTCCCAGCCCCAGCAAGAGTGCGGTCGTTGGCTCGGGAATGGTCGTTTCGGTGTTCACTTCGATGTCGACGCCTTTCTTTTTGATAAAGGCTGTGCTGACATCGTCGGCGGCCGTTTGCAGTGTGTTGTCGAAAGTCAACCGTACTTTGGTCACATCGCCATCAATTTGTAGACTATCGAGATAGCTGCCCAAGTCGATGCTGGCCGTGCCACTCCAGATGACTGCCGTGCCATCGTCGCTGGGGCGAGAATAGATGCCACCGTTCGGACCGCCACCCGTGCCAAGAATCAAATTGGTTGCTTGGGTCGCCATACTGACCGCGGTGTTGTCGATTTCAAGGATCGTCCAAAAGAAAGCTGCGCCAACCTGCGCACTTGCTTGTCCGCCGGTCAGTCCACCCAGCGAGTAGTCGCCGAGTTCGGTGATCGTGATGTCTTCGATCGAGCTGCCAGAACCAGCCATAATCGTAGTGGAAAGCTGGCTGTCGATGATGTCCGCCGAGTTGTTGGCCGACTGCGAGGCGAATCCTTGCGGATCGAGATGGAGTATATCCCCTATCGCAATGGGGCCCCCCATACCTGGCATCGGGGCGAAAAGCGAGCTAGCCCCACCGTTGTTTTCGGTTACGTCTAAAAAAGTAACATTTGTGCCGGCGATGTCACCCCAGCTAAAAGTACCAGCGTTGGTGATCGCAGGTGCCAAACTCATGGCGACCAAAGCCAGAAGTGCGACACTCTTAGTAAACATGTTGAAATAGCTGTAAAATTTCATCGAATTATTCTTCTCCGTCTCGAAAGCTTAGGACCCCTGAAAACCCCTGTGCGCAGCACGACACTGCGGGAATCTATTGCAATTGCAATTGGGGGAGAAACTCCCTGACTAACGCCTCTTGTTAGCAGGTCGTTTTGAAGCGAGAAGAGCGACGTTGTTTCGGGGCATTGCTGGCCGCCTATACCTCAAACCCATGCTCTTTCTCAACTATGCTTGCGTACATACGAAATGTCAAGAAAAACTAATTGCAGCGAAAACGTGCCGCAATGACGCTCGAATAGCACTTTTCCCTCCATCGGAAGTCCCAGAAATCCGAACCGCGACCGTAAGGAAGCGTCCGAGCAGACTTCTCACCCCGTCGAACGCCTCCTCACAGTCGCGGTTCGGTATAATTGGATTTAGGAGCTAGAATACGACGCCTAGAAAATGCCCGTCGATTCTCATCTAATGGTAGCATCCATCACAACCTGACCTTTTCACTCGATTCAGAAAGACGATCCATGCGACATTTGATATTCACTTGTAGCTTAGCTCTCGGAATTTTTGGACATTCTGTCACTCTGTGGGCGGAATTGGACGAACGGCCTTTAAGCATAAACATCGTGCCCGCCTTTCCCGATTTGCAGTGGCCCGCCTGGCTCACCGGCGAAGAGGAAGGCCAAGCACGTAAAATTCTACCTATCGTAGTGACTGGGGCGGGCGATGGTACGAATCGCCTGTTTGTCGCCTCGCAGTACGGTACGATTTTCTTTTTTCGCAACTCGCCAGAGACGAAACAAGTCACGACGTTCCTCGACATCCGCGACCGAGTTGCTTTCGACGACAAGGAGAACGAGGAAGGTTTTCTGGGGTTAGCGTTTCATCCTCAATTCGCCAAAAATGGTCAGCTCTTTGTCTTCTACACGCCCAAAGACGAGCCGCGGCGATCAGTCATTTCTCGCTTTCGCGTCTCGGCTGAAGATGCTAACCGGGCCGATCCTAACAGCGAGGAAATCCTGCTTACTGTGCCAGAGCCCTACTGGAATCACAATGGTGGCACGGTAGCGTTTGGCCCTGATGGCTATCTTTATATCGCGTTAGGCGATGGCGGGGCGGGCAAAGATCCCCACAAAAATGGGCAAAATCTGCAGACGTTGCTCGGCACGATCTTACGAATCGATATCGACCACCATGAGAATGACCGGCTTTATGCCATCCCGGCGGACAATCCTTTCGTGGGAAAAGACAGCGCGCGCGGCGAGATTTGGGCCTATGGTCTGCGCAATGTTTGGCGTCACAGCTTCGACCGCAAAACGGGCGATTGCTGGGCGGCCGATGTTGGACAAGATACATGGGAAGAGATCAACCTAATTCGCCGCGGTGGCAACTATGGTTGGAACCTACGGGAAGGCCGGCACGCGTTCGGCCCCGAAGGTAGCAAGCCGCGCGAAGATCTGATCGAGCCGATTTGGGAATATGGTCGCGAGTACGGCAAATCGATCACCGGCGGACACGTTTACCGCGGGAAAAAAGTCCCCGAACTTGTCGGCGCCTACCTGTACGCCGATTACGTCAGTGGTCACCTCTGGGCACTTTGGTGCAATACTCAAACCGGCGAAGTCACCGCCAATCGAACCTTGCGAACGCAAGGGGCTCCCGTGATGACTTTCGGCGAAGACGACCAGGGAGAAGTCTATTTTACTTCCCCTCAAGGCGACATCCTCAAGTTTTCGTCGCAGTGAGTCGTCACTCCTGATTCGACTTCCGCACTTTTCCTAGGAAAGATTGCCCGCGAATAGCGCGAATAAACGCGAATGAGTATGTGGAGTCTACATTTTTTGAAGAGACTGACCGCTCGTGATCGGGATAAAAGAACTTGATTCGCGTTCATTCGCAGGCAAAAAACTGCGAAAGCCGAACTTGGAACCTATCCCAGAACTTCCAATTAGATAATAACCACGGAGTCACGGAGAGCACTGAGAAACACCATCGGTTAGAAAATAGGGAACGACCGGTAATTCCGAGCTTTCTTCTCAGTGCTCTCCGTGACTCCGTGGTATTTTTTCTTACTTTCCCTAGGTGAATTTAGTTTGGGTGTAACTCGCATCCCTCGCGTGCTAGCACGTTCTGTCGCAAGGGGTTAGGAGAATCGCTAGCTTACCAATAAGCGGACCTCCCGTGGTAGAACGGATGGTTGAAATGTTCACAC
>JAJRWS010000454.1 GCA_024276705.1 Planctomycetota bacterium
AACACCCGATACCCGACACCCGACACCCGACACCCAACACCCAACACCCAACACCCAACACCCGATACCCGATACCCGACACCCGACACCCGACACCCGACACCCGATACCCGATACCCGATACCCGATACCCGATACCCGATACCTTTTTCCCTACTGCCCCCTACTACTGCCATGGGTAAACCGACCGGTTTCAAAGAATACGAGCGTCAAACAGTTCCCTATCGCGATCCGCTGGAGCGGGCCGGGGACTATTTGGAGATTTATACGCAGCCCGACGAGGGGCTGCTGCGCACGCAGGGAGCCCGTTGCATGGATTGTGGCGTCCCTTTCTGCCAGAGCGAGACGGGCTGTCCCATCGACAATCTGATCCCCGAGTGGAACGACCTGGTCTACCGGGGCCGCTGGCACGATGCGGTCGATCGGTTGCACAAAACGAATAATTTCCCGGAGTTCACCGGCCGCGTCTGCCCCGCGCCGTGCGAAGGGGCGTGCGTCCTGGGTATTATCGACCCGCCCGTGACGATTAAGAATATCGAAAACGAAATCATCAACCGGGCATTTACGCAGGGCTGGGTGACGGCCCAGGCCCCTGCCCGGCGCACGGGCCACAGCGTGGCGATTGTCGGCAGCGGTCCGGCGGGTCTCGCCGCCGCCGACCAGCTCAACAAGGTGGGCCACCGGGTGACCGTCTACGAACGGGCCGATCGCGTGGGCGGCCTGTTGATGTACGGGATCCCCAACATGAAACTCGACAAACGAGTGGTTGAGCGGCGGATCGACCTGTTGAAGGCCGGAGGGGTCGAGTTCGTCACCTCCACCCATATCGGTTGCCGCGAGGAGTTCGCCCCGGGACATATGACCCGGATCATGCTGGAGAGTGGCGGCGACGTCAAGTTTGTTGACCCCAAGCAGTTGGCCGATCAGTACGACGCGGTGCTGCTGGCGACCGGCGCCACGGAACCGTTCGATCCGACCGGCCGCTGCCCGGGCCGTGACTTGAGCGGCATCCATCTGGCGATGGATTTTCTGACCCGCAACACCAAAGAACTCTTGGATCAGTCCCACGGCAGCCAAGAACTCGTCGATGGGGCCGCATTCACGGCAGGGACGATTTCCGCCAAGGGCAAGCAGGTGATTGTCATCGGCGGTGGGGACACGGGAGCCGACTGCATCGGCACCTCGTTGCGGCATGGTGCTGCCGGGATCGTCAATTTTGAACTGCTCGACCGGCCCCCGGCCGACCGGGCCGCGGACAATCCGTGGCCCGAATGGCCCCGGGTCCATCGGACCGATTATTCCCACGCGGAAACGGCCGCCCGACTGGGCGCGGACCCGCGTCATTACAACGTGCTGACCAAGGAATTTGTCGGCGACGACCAGGGCCGGCTCACCGGAGTGAAAACGGTCACCGTCGACTGGCGGGCTCCCGGCGAAAAGGCTCCTTTTTCGGAGGTGGCCGGAAGCGAGAAAACCTGGCCGGCCGACCTGGTCTTTCTGGCCACCGGCTTTGTCGGACCCGAGTTGGAACTGGGCGAGATGCTTGGGCTGGAAACGCAAAACCCACGTGGCAACTGGAAGACGTTTGCCGCCGAGCATGGTCCGTTCGTCACCAGCGTGGAGGGGATCTTCGCGGCGGGCGATTGCCGCCGGGGCCAGTCGCTGGTGGTCTGGGCCATCAACGAAGGCCGCGGCGCGGCCCGGGCGATCGACCAGTACCTGACCGGCACCAGCACCCTCCCCGCCCCCGGCATCACTCAAGGCCTGGTGGCGATGACGTAATTCAAGAATCCGCGGACATGGTGCGACATCGAGGACCACGTGACGATTACGATCTGCGATTTCGGCGACGTCTCCTCCTTACTGGGCGGCCACTCACATTGACAGGCCTACTGTCGAGATCGGTCAGGAGATTTCTGGCATCACTAACGCCAAGATTGAGAAGCTCTTCGCTGATAACCTTCCATGTGTAGATCGATTCTGGACGTTCCAAGTGTCGTTCGAGACAACCCATCCAGGACGTATAGTCTGGCTTACTTTGCCGCAAGTAGCCGTAGAATAGAGCTGATAGCAACCAGTAGGTACCAGACGGGAGAGCCCCACCTCGACTAGGTCGCCAGAGAATAGTCTGAACCCCTTCCTCTACGTCATTGCCTTCACAGTCAGCGTTGGAATAATCAAAATCGGTCCATTCGTCGAGCCACCTTTCAAGAAGTCTGCAAATATCCCGAGGCAGCCCATCCTCTAGTCTGGCTCGCATGCTGAGCGCGTGCGCCGCTTCGCCACGAAATTCACTTCCGATGAAACCTAAATTCTCTAGATCGAAGATTAATTGAAACAGTTCGGGGGATGGAAAATTGCTATCTCCCAGATTCCGAATTGCATATGCGACGGGTTTTTGCTGCTTATCGGGATTCAACTTCGGTAGCATCGCTGCAACCCGAAGTGGCGACTTCTTTGCCAGCTCACCGAACGCGATTGAAGCTTGTTCGATTCCTCCATGCCGAAAGTCTCTTGCTTCGTCAGCGAGAGTGTCCGTCAATTCGTCGAACAGGTTGAATAGGTGCTTGTCGGAGGCCCTACCCATCTGATCTGTTGACATAGATTTTCCGACCAATGGCATCGAATCGCGATTGAGGCCGTAGGCATGGTATTCGGTCAGAGCAACTCTTTCTGATTCGACGGATGCCCTTGCCTTGCCGCTGAGCCGCTCAATGGGCAAACTGCTGAGCAACCGAAACCGACCCCCTCGGTCTCTCTTGGATCGCAAAAATCGACTGCCGGGATCATCATTTGCCGGCTTGTCGACGTAGCCTGTCCATTGCTCGATCGCAGCTTCAAGTATGCAAATGCCCTCGGCCGTTGCATTGTCTCCAAGCAAACGCAAGAGCTGAATACTCTACGAATGTCCCCCGTAACGTCCAAGGTAGAGCCGACGCGGGTCTGCCGTCAGAAAATTGATGCCAACTTCTGGCGAACCGATCGCACGCTCGGCGACGCCGCGGCACAGCAACTGCTGTACCACAAGGGCGTCGAACCCGTCCCACTTCTCGAGAAAGACATCGAACTTAGCCGGTGAATCCTTCGCGAATAACCGCACAGCGGTTTCGATAGCCACCATGATTAACCGGTCTCCTTCTAACTCAAAATCTAGGGGAAGGCCATCGCGATACTGCCACATGATGTGATGTGGCTCATATAGAAGTGGTTTTAGGACAGACAGAAACCAGGGCCACACAGCCTCCAAGAATGCGGCTGGGTCGGCTTCAGCAATGGCCGGCAATTCATAATATTCACTACTCTGGCGAATTAATGCCGCATACCGCGCCTTTGGCCGGTATGTCATTGCCTGTACAATTCTGTCCTGCTCTGTCGCGTTTTCTGGAAGCGGGTCCGATTCTGGATCGCCTTCTTCATCAGCCTTCTCCAGTTTATTCTGGAGAGCCGTGGCTATGATTTGAGGAGCCAAATCAGGCGATGTTGCCGACACGATGGTTGCAAGGTGCATCACATAGTAGTCATGAATATTGCAGCGTTCGACAATCGTACAAACATCTCGCACGACGTCTGTATCCCAAACCGTCAGGTCTTGCAAGACGGAAATTGTCAAATGGTCACGGGAAGGGTCATGTAGCCAATGTTTGCGCATTAGTTGAAGGCACATCATGCGTGCAAATGGCCATGCCCCACGAAGGAGCAGAACAACCGACCATGATTCGCCAATTGGCAATTTCATTAGCACCGGCAAATGGGTCTCTTCCAGCCTGTGAAACCAGCCTTCATTGTTCGCAATCGCAGTTATTGCTCGCGTACGATAATCGGCATCATCGAGCCACCTTTGAAACAGCATCTGTTCGAGGTCTGTTGGCTCCTCAACCTGACCAAGGAAATCGATTAGTAAGTGCTGAAGATGTGAACGGAGTCCTGCGTTAACGAGGGAAGAGATCTCTCGTTCGTACTGATCGAGGCTAGCTTCCCGGAGGTACTTCAGTGAACTCCATACAGTCGGCCGCACAAAAAGTCCATTTTGTCGATCTACCGTGTGCTGAGTAAGGCTAATGCCTCCCGCAGCAAACGCGCGGGCCCTTACGTGCTCAAACAGTGTTTGGTGCTGAAATCCAACACGTCGACCACCTTCGGGAATCGCAAGAATACCGTCAGCTACTAGCCCTTCGATGACGTCGCGTTGCTCATCGAGTTGTGCAAGCGGGATCCACAATTCTTCAACTTCTGCCATCTGCTCAGCAAGATTCAGTAACAATGCAGCTCGCTCGCTCCTGTTTTCGCCGCTAAGAACCCTGTTGTCCCAGAGGTCATCGAGCATGTCTTGATAAGAAGTAAAGATACGGTGTTCGGATGTGCCCTGAAGCCGCCCCATAAACATCTTTAGGTGTTGAGGGGTGCGTAACAATTCTCTAAAATGTTCGGGCCAATTCGCCGCATCGATTGCACTGAATCAGAACGCGACATCCGTCAGCCCTCTCGTGGACAATATCCCGTCCGAGGTCTTTGGTCTTTCCATAGTAGATGATTTTATCATCCGGATATTCCGATTTCAGAAGTAGAAAGCAGAAAATCTCAAACTCGTCACCACTCAGATCCGTGAACGGTAAATGATGGATTCCTGACCGGCACAGCGGAAGTGATTTGGGAGATATCAGCTCCGACCGAGCATCCGACTCGCATTCGATGATGGTTCGGGAATCGGGCATGGATTACAGCTTCAGACGCGACACAAGTAACGACCATGGGTTCTGCTGAATCGATTTCTAACAGAAATCTTGTTCGAAGTTCAGGGCTATACGTTGAGCCTCTACGGAAAACTACTCGTGCTGTGGTACCCGTTCTTGCCCGCGCACTTTGACATCCTTCTCCACCTGCTGGGTGCATTAGCCAAATCGACCGGTGGAATCGGTTTGCGATCGGCGATCAAAGTAATCCAAGATGTCCTGATCGAAGGGCTCGATGACCAAACACCGGTAGCTGATAACGAAATCGGCTGTCGACAATCTTAACGCTGTGCACGAGTTTGCGACGGACGAAGATGCCGACAAGTTGCGACGTTACCTCTATGAGCAAGTTTCACCGAATTGTGTGATGTCGGTGTCCGTGGACGAAACCCAGTACGGACCAGTCCTGGTAATCGACGTGCCCAATGGCCGGGACACACCCTACACGTTTGACGGCCAGGTGTTTTTCCGCTCTGGAAAATCGGTGAAGGCCGCCAATTCACAAGCTATCCGTGCCATGGTGTTGGAAAAAGGATCCGCCGTGCAGCGCTGGGAACGCCGTCCTTCGCCGACGTTGACAACCAAGGACTTGAACCGCGATTTGATTGACGCCACGGTCCAGCGCGGCCAGGAGACTCGCGGCTTTGTGTTCGAGAACCCACGCAATCTAGACACGGTACTGCAACAGCTGGAAGTTGTCGAATTCGGGCAACTCACGAATGCTGCCGACGTGGTCTTTGGCCGGAAAGTGGCCCAACGGCTCCCTCAAACCCGTGTCCGGGCCGTGCGCTATGAGACCGATCGAAGTGGGGACTTTATCGATGATCAGCTACTGGAAGGACCCTCCCTAACGCTACTCGATGACATTTTGGCTTTTGTTCGTCGGCACGTGCCAGTGGCAGCGAAGTTTGATCCCGACAAGGCGCTTCGTCAGGATGTGCCGCAGTTTCCATTCGACTCGGTGCACGAAGGTATTGTGAATGCGCTTGTGCACCGCGATTACTCGTCGTTTTCTGGTAGTGTCAAAATCAGCATTTATCCCGATCGACTGGAGGTTTGGAATAGCGGCAAGTTGCCAGACGGCCTGACGGCCAAGAAGCTGGAAATGGCACAGCACGAATCTATTTTGATTAACCCGGATATCAGCCATGTCTTCTATCTACACGGCCATATGGAACGTGTTGGGCGGGGAACCTACAACATGGTCCGCGAGTGCCGTGCTTTTGGAATGCGAACTCCCGAATGGAAAGTCGTGAACCAGGGTGTACGGCTGACATTTTATTCAGCTCAAAGCGATTTGCGCTCGGACTTAAACAACCGCCAAATTGCGCTGATCGAGCAAGTTCAGTCAGGAATGGAAGTGCTCACGACGACATACAACGAGCAATTCGCTCAGGGGGTCACACCTAGAACGGCTCGGCGGGACCTGGAAAAGCTCGAAGACTTTGGCTTCCTGGAGCGGACCGGGGTGGGCAAGGGTACTGTTTTTATAAGAACGGATTTGGAGCTGGATTGAGCTTTGCGGACATTTCCGGACATGATTGCCGGAACTGGATTACTTACGGTCTTGGGCGGGAATTGTGCGTAAGCCGATGAAAACAAAAGACTTACACTCAGATGCGCATTTTTTGATCCACATTCCATTCAGCCTTTGCGGACATTTGCGGACACCAAACCAAACTGAAACCGATGAAACTGAAACAATTTATTCAGACTGAAATCTTCGCTCCGCGATTGGCCAAGTCGGGTGTGCTGGTGGTCTACGATCCCGCGAAATATTACCGGCAGATTTGTCTCGATATGGCCACTGCTGAGTGCCGTATTGTGGATGCCACCGAAAGCAGCATCGAAAGCCGCGAATCGGCGTTGGCAATGCTTCAGCAATTAGGTGAACTCGACGGCCCGACAAGGAGTATGGTGGTCTACGTCCCCGCCACGGTGCCGCTGACTGATGAAGATCGGCAACGCGACCCCTTCTCCGTCCACGGAGCCGTCGGCGAAGTTTTTCCTAACGGTGATGGTGACGAGTTCCAAAGCATCTGTCTCAAAGCGAAGGTCGACTACGGCACCCAAATACGCCAGGTTTTTCGCGATAACCCTAACCCTAGCTTCGACGTCATCGACGCCATCGGTGGCGGCGGTGGGTGGCCACAGCTCCAAGCAGGACTCGATGCCGAGTCTGCTCGTGACTTGCTCTTCCACCTGCTGGCCCCTTCGAAGGAGAAAAAGCTGAAGTTGAAAGAGAACGATGCTTGGGTCGCCGAAGCCAAAGCGTTGCTGGCCAGTTCGCTAGGATTAAAGCTCATCACACGCGGTAAAACATGGAACGCCATCGGTGACGAACTCTGGCGGTACGTGCTGTACAGCGAATTCGTCTTCGACTTGCCTACGGATTTGCCGGACGCTCTGGCCGAGGTGCCGCGCGCCACCGAAGAAGCCCGGCCTGTTATTGAGGACTTATGCGACCGATTACGAAACGATCGCCGCACGCAAAACGACTACATTGAACGCGCTGAACAAATCGAAGCCGACCTGCAGTTGCCAACCATCTGTACCGACATCAAAGACCTCGGCAAACGAGATACTTTTGCGTTTGAGGAGCGTTCCTTCTTCACCCTAGCCGTTGATGCCTTGAAACGAGACGCTATCGACCAGGTCCGCGGGATTCTCGAGCGCCATTCCAACAGCGTGTGGATTGGTAAAGGTGAAAGTCAGGCCCAGTGGCAACTACTCCGTTCGGCACTGAGCCTGATTGAAGCATGCGACGATGCCGACCGACAATTACCAGACCATCACAAGGATCAACGGTCGCTGATCGACTTCTACATCGCCAGCCTTCGTGAAGTCGATCGTTTACAACGCGAGTTTGAGCAAGCGGCCCCCGACTGGTTGCTTTCATCGGAAGTCATGCAACAAATTGTTGATGCGGCGCATTCGGCATATCGCAAATTGGTCGAGCGTGTCCAAGGCATGTTCACTAAACACTTGGAAATCGACGGCTGGCCAGCCACGGGAATGCTGGCTAACGCGGATTCGTTCGACAAGCTGGTTGCTCCCAAACTAAAGGAAAGCGGCCGCCGCGTCGCCTACATTCTTGTCGATGCTTTGCGATACGAATTGGGTGTTGCGTTGGAGAAGCAACTCCGCGATGACGGCAAGGTGGAAATACAGGCTGCATGTGCTCAACTGCCCAGCGTAACCCCAGTTGGCATGGCTAGCCTGCTGCCGGGGGCCGGAAGTGACTTAAGGATTGACAAGCATGGAAATGACTACGTCGTCATGATCAGAGATGCGAAGCTGAAGACCGTGGCCAGCCGGATAGCGGTGCTTAAGGATCGCTACGGTGCCCGCTTCGCGGAGGTCAAGCTAAACGACCTCATCAAGCCGCGGTATAAAGTCGACCCATCGATTGAGCTGCTCGCCGTCCGCACCAACGATCTTGACGAACGGTTCGAGTCATCGCTCGAAGCCGGTCTGTCCGACGTAGCCACGCAGCTCAAACGTCTTCGCGTCGCCGTTCATAAACTGCGTGAGATGGAGTTTGACGATGCCATCATCGTGACGGATCACGGCTTCTTCATCAACGCTCACGCCGGACCGGGGGATGTTGGTACCAAACCGCCTGGCAATTGGATTAACTTTCACAATCGCAGCATGTTAGGAGACGGAGCGGCAGACGTTCGAAACTTCGTAGTCCAGTCCGAGCACGTCGGCATTCGTGGCGACTTTGCTCGGCTTGCCGGGCCCAGGGGAATGGTGGCATACAGTGCTGGTGTTTCTTATTTTCATGGTGGTGTTTCGCTGCAGGAATGCATCGTGCCCGTGATTTCAGTTCGGTTATGCGACGCCACACGAAAAAAAGCAGAAAAATACAATGTGGAACTCAGCTACAAGTCGAAGAAGATCACTACTCAAATCCCGGTAGTCGACATTGCGATTCCAGTGGAAGGTGGAACACTCGATTTCATGCTAACGGAGGTTGAAATTCTTTTAGAAGCTCAGGATAAAAATGGGAAGGTCGTGGGTCAGGCAAAACCTGGTGGACCGGTGAATGCCGCAACGGGCACCATCCTGTTGCGTACGGGTCAAAACCTGCGTGTAGCAATCAAAATGGACGAAGACTACGAAGGAAAGTTTACGCTCAAGGCGATGGGCCCTGTCACAATGAACACCTATGGCAAACTCAATCTGGAAACCGACTACTTATAAAATCATGGACACTCTCGATACAAAGCTGAATGACGAGTTCTCTGGCAAGGTAGTTCGCAAGGACTTGCTCCACCGGGTTAAAAAAGGAACGAATGTCCCTACTTTTGTATTGGAGTTCTTGCTCGCGCGTTACTGCGCCAGCGACGACGATGCGGAAATCCAGGCAGGAATCGAGGCCGTTCTCGCGACACTTCAAGACAATTATGTCCGTCCGGACGAGTCGAACGCTGCCCAGTCTCGTGTTGCGACAAAAGGCAAACACCGCTTCATCGACAAGATTCACGTGCGGTACGTCGAAAAAGAAAAGCGACACTGGGCATCGCTCGAAAATTTCGATTCGCAACGCATCGCAGTCGGCGAGAAATTTTATCGGAACAACGATCGAATTCTGGAGGGTGGTATCTGGGCGGAGGTAACGCTC
This sequence comes from Planctomycetota bacterium, assembly GCA_024276705.1. GTDB lineage: Bacteria > Planctomycetota > Planctomycetia > Pirellulales > Lacipirellulaceae > JAJRWS01. Next base: position 9,361 of record JAJRWS010000454.1, read on the forward strand.
GTTACGAACGAAGTCGATGACGACGACTACGCCTTCTATGTCGAAGATATGCGGCCGATTCAGCTAAGCCGTTTTGGTTTTGACGCCTATAAGGAGGGACGAGCAAAGTTCACACGTAATGAATGGTTGGACATCGTGCTTCGCTCAGTCGGTCTCGAACCGGGTAAGCTCTATCGTCGGCTAAAACTGCACTTCATGGCCAGGCTTGCGCCGTTGGTGGAACCCAACTATAACTTCATCGAGCTGGGCCCCCGCGGTACTGGCAAGTCTTACTTTTACAGCGAGTTCTCACCGTACTCAACGCTAATCAGTGGTGGGCAAGCTACAAAAGCGGCGTTGTTCTATAATAATGCCCGTCGCCGAGTCGGATTGGTTGGATTCTGGGATACGATCGCATTCGACGAAGTGGCCGGAATTAAAATTAAGGATCCCGATGCCATCCAAATCATGAAAGATTTTCTGGCCAACGGTCGATTCTCACGAGGCGTCGAAGTGATCGCCGATGCAAGTATGGCATTCGTTGGCAACATCGATCATTCTATCCAACAGCTCGTCAATTCTACCAAATTCGACTTATTCCTCCCGTTGCCTAAAGAATTCGACTTGGCAATCATGGATCGATTTGCCTGCTACCTACCAGGTTGGGAAATGCCAAAAAATAGCTCGGATTTCTTGACGAATAACTATGTCTTTATCACCGACTACATCGCCGAAGCATTTCATTACCAATTTAAACACACGAACCGATACGAAGAAGTGAGTCGTCGCATCAAGTTGGGTAAAGCCGTGGAAGGGCGTGACGAGAAAGGCATCAAGAAAACAGTTTGTGCGTTAGTGAAGCTGCTGCACCCGGACAATGCTCCGACAGACTCAGAATTCGACGAGTACGTGGAATACGCCATCGAAGGCCGACGTCGGGTCAAGGAACAGATGAACAAGCGAAAGCCGGATGACGAATTTGCCCTCATCGACCTGTCGTACTTCAACAGTGAGGGAAAAGAGGTCGTAATCAGCTGTCCTGAGTCCGTTGGAGCAACAGCCACACTCGATCCTGATCGCAAATCTCTCGATATCGAGGAGGCAGTCGCTACAAAGAGAAAGAAGCCAACGGCACAACCTCTAGATTCATCCGCCGCTGATGTATCGCCAAAGGAGATCCCAACCGATAGTGTTACTGCTTCAACCGAGTCAGCCGAGCAACCAGCAAAGCCCGAGCCAGTCGAACGTCAAAAATATCAAACTGATCACCAGTTATGACGACACCGAATCTTTCGGCACTACGCAAAAAATGCTCGATGACCTTGTGCAAAGTTTGCTGGAAGTTGACATAGAGCTCGATGTTAAGCTTAACCCCAATATGCACGCTCGCGAAATCCGCATCGACAACGGCTGGACTATCAAAATCGGTCGTGGGCTAGACTTTTACCAGAAGCCAAGCAGCTACTACGATATCGGAGCAAACGATCTATCGATGAGGAAATGCCTTGAAACCAAAGTTGATATCTTCAGAACAAAAAAGTAATACCGCGTCGGTGAAATCTGAGCAATGAACGTTTATCCTGGGCTATTCCGTAATTTGTCTGGATTTGAACTTCGCTCGTTTTATTCCGCCAGTATTATTTCACTCGTCGCAACGTGCATTGGGACGGGCCCAATTTGATGTTTTAGGGAGGGTGGTAGCGCCCAGGATACTTGAGATACAGTGTGCGTTTACGTCTCAGAAAATATGCTTGTGGGATGAGCAGGTTGCGACTCCGGCCATATTCTTGAAAGCATCAACGTCCTGGCTGCGAGGGCATTTTGTCTACCTTCGGATCATTCTACTTTTGCTTCACGAGGTCCGATGTTGTCTTCGCAATCTTCAGCGCATCAAGCGTTACATACCGCTGGCCTTGCGTGAAGGCAATGGTCCGACCACCATCGGCCGTCAAATCGTTAGGGATAGTTTGCCCCAAATCAATGGTCTTCGCAGAGCCAGGGGCGGAAAGTAGCATTACTTTTTGCACTCGTTCTATCTGGCTGGCACCTTCGTGGTCCAGTTGATCTATGAGTTTTCCGAGTGGACCTTTGTGCTTCCCCACGGTGAGTTCTACCGACTCAAATACCTTGACGATGCTCGGCACGAGCGGTTGGATATTGCCGCCAGTGTAAAATGCCAAACGCTTTACGGGACGAAAAGTGCGATTTGGTTGGCAGATATACGCGCTGAAATTTCCATAATCCGGCCATGCGTTGCGTGCTGGAACGACTAACACGTCTCCATCTGTCGGCACCAATTTCTCTCGCTCAAGCAAAGCTTGAAGTTCACGCAGCAAGAATGCCTCACGTTCCGATACAACCTCTTTATCATCGGTGAGTAATCCGTCGATTGCTTGATGAAGCGCATCAAAGGAAGTCCAGGCTACCAGTGGGCTCTTTAGCCCTTTGATTACCGCCGGCTCAGGATCATCTGGGGTAATCACCAACAATGCACGCATCGCCTCATTCGCTTTTTCAAGCCGTTCGAGATGTTGAACAAGCTGGGGCCGATTCAACGCATTTCGTGAGATCTTAGTCTCGATGAGCAGACGCACACTGCTTGTGATCTCCGCATCGGGGACACCTTTACCTCCCTTGGAAGGCTGGTTTGCAAATTGCACAAGCTCAAACTCTGGCTTTTCCAACAGCGCTCCTAGTAGCCGCTCGATCCGGCTCAGGCTTAGAGATTCCAGCACCGCAAGAGTCGAGGCTGTGACACGATTTTCACCGGTTGAATAAGTTGAGAAAATATTGGCGGCCATGGTATCGCCCTAGGGTTGCGTTGTCTGTCAGGTGCATCGACTGGCTCGGCAGATTGCTTCTAAAAGCCACTTTAGGAACAGCCGAAAATTAACTTCCCGGTTTAAATGGGGCCACGTCCTGACCATGAGACATTGGAGTAATGGAATATTGGAAAGATGGAATGAATAGCACTTCCAGTATTCCATTATTCTAACATTCCAAAGCCGCTGGTACCCGGCATCATGTGTGAAATCAGTAAGTTATTAATCGGTCACCCCTTATCTCTTCAATGTGTCGTTGACTCAAGAACCCAATCAATGATCGCGCTGGCAATGGGCTCAAGCTCTCGGCCCTCAGTATAAAATACCTTGTTGGCAATCTGCAAAATAAGAAGGATTTTCGAGGAACAACTCGTTCAACGCACACAAGCCGTCCCGGGAAGCATAATAAGAGCGGCACTTTTCAATATCTGAAAACGGAAGGATTGCCGCAATATGTTCCAACTCCAAAGTAGCTAGGCCATCCTTGATCTCTTTGCGTTGCTCATCTGTCCAGCCGACCAAGTCGTCACCACCACAATCAAAGATGGCAGAAGGATAATCCTCCATCAAACGTGCGATCAATGGCACAGAGAATTGGGCTTCGCATTCAAATCTGGCAACATCCCCCCCTTGCCCCATCAGTCTCCATGCCTCTTCCTCTCGCCAACCGACCTGCCGGCGATACTCTTCTGCTAGGTCCAATAGGACACTATCGATATTGAGATGCTTGGCAACTTGGCAACCATCTCAGCGACGGGCGTCTTGCCGACCCCCATAGGGCCCACTAAAACAATATGTCCGTCAAATCCAAGGTCATTGTCAATCCTTCCACGAAAGCTAGCTCAGGTTATATTATCTCATTCTGACATGAAGGCAACATGACAAACACATTCCCTACCTTCACGCGAGCTCCTTTTCGTCGAACTGTTCGTATCTGTCATGATGCCCGTCGCTTTATAAGCAACGCGTGCTTTGGATAATCGTCCCGCATCCTTGCAGGATGGAAGCGTCCACTTAATCAACTGCTGGCGTTGCCATCGGTAGCGGCTTGTCGGTTGCCAGACCCAAAACGGCGAGGGGTATTGGGAGATGTTGCGGTAATGGTCGTTGTGAAGGATATTGAAGGCACTGTGTCCGTGTGAACATAAATTTTCAATTTGCAACAATTTTGCCCCGAAGCGTACGCTCAAATCAAAAAGACCATGCGCCGAGTGGCTCCTTACCTGGAGGCCTTTGATTTTGATATTCAGTCGGGTGGGGCCGAGGAGCAGGTCCGCTTACTTTGGACTCAAAAGGAGATGCGTGAAGTCATTGTCGTCTGTGAAGGGCAGACGGAAGGAGAATTCTGCAAATCGGTGATTGCACCTTACCTTTTGACTCACGGTATTCATCTCGCAGGGAAACTGGCCGGAAAACCAAACCGGCGTCAGAGAGGAATTCGCAACTGGCAAGCCTATCGGAAGGAAAGACTATGAAGAACCAGGAGATACGCCACCGGTTGGAAGAAGTGATGTCGATGATTCCCTGCCCCATGGCGGGCTGCTGGGGTCTGCATGGTGTGCAGACGGACTGCTACTATGATCAGGATTGCGAATGCCACGTGCTGGAAGTTTGGCCGGTGGGAATCGAAGAGCCGGAGGATCCTGGCGGCAACGGTCACCCGAAGCAGCAGCGAGACATTCTGTATGAGCTGGCCGAGTTCGAGTTTTCCGATCTGGTTCGAGAAGTTTCGCTGGAGCACTTTCATTTCAGCCAGCGCCGAGGGCTATTCGAGATCGGTTGGAATGAGCATGGGCTGGATTTTGAACTTCGAATTCATTTATTTCCAGAGGAATCGGATGAGGTTATTTAATCAGCGGAAATGAATGCCATGACAAAGAAAAGACGAAAATCACATACTCCCGCTAAGTTCAAAGTTGGCGACAAGGTGCGTGTCAAAGATGACATTTGGGACACCGACTATCCTGACATGCCTCTTGGTGGCTGGGCGGGCACCATCGCTGAGGTCCACAAAGACCGGATGATCGACGAATTCTACGGTATTCTGTGCGAGGCCAGGGAAGGACGCCGATTGGCCGTCCTGCCGCTGGGTGAGCTTGATGAGGTGAAGAAGGAAAAATCGAACCGGTGTTGGGTTGAGGATTATTCCTACTGGTTCTGGAACTGGCGCTAGCACGAATGACTTTTCGAGCGAGCTGTTCCATGGCTCTTGGTTTCCAACGCTGATTGTATCCATTCGGTGACTTGCCGAGGAATCGCTGCGCCGTCCACTCCTTAAACGCGGCTCCTGTTCCCAGGTGGCTTACTGCCGCCTGAGCTTCGGCGAGTCATGGGTAAGGCATGGCCAGACGTCGTGTGTCCAGGCATCGTGTGCCCGCGCCCCTGAGGCACGAAGGGCGTGGTTGCCCGAGCGTTCTCTGTCCAACCCCCCATCGCAAAGAGAAACAACTCATCGCTCACCACGCCCATCGCCGGGATGGGACGTGCCAATGGCGGAACTGCACACGGCTTGTTCCAGCTACGGGCTTGTTCCCATCTATCGGGGAGAGGGTTGTTTTCCAATCCTGGGGGAGGCGGGAGGGTTGGCAGGGTGTGGGGACCTGGCTGTCAGTTGACAGTAACTGTAAATATTGTATAGTTTCTGGTCATGGACAATAAAATCGTCAATTCCGTTCAGCGCTGGGCCGCCGATCTTGACGAGGTCTTCACGCTGTCCGACCTCCGAGTTGTTGTCGGTGAAGGAACGGAGGCGGCCATGTATAAGAAAGTTGCGCGACTTGTCGATTCGGGCGTGCTCATCAAGGTGAAGCGAGGCATCTACGCGACTCCCAAGGCCTCACTGAAAGTGATCAGCAGTCGCATCGAACCCGAAGCCTATCTTTCGACTGGCACGGTCCTGGCTCGATCAGCCATCATCAGCTCGATCCCGGTGCGGAGAGTGCAGGCTGTCAAGGTGGGACGTCCGCGCGAGTATCGCTGCTCACTGGGAACGATCGAACACCTAAGCATCAGTCGCCGGTTGTATTTTGGCTTCGAACCGGCCGATGGCATCCTCTACGCCACACCTGAGAAAGCGTTCGTGGATGTATGTTACTTCAGCTATCGGGGGAAGAGATTTTCCTTCGATCCGGCATCCGACGTAAATACCGAGAGTCTGTGCAAGAAGACCATCGACGCATACCTCGATCACTACGATCCACGCTTCGTCAGCTTCTTCAACCGCCTATGGGGGGACCGATGGTAAATAAAGGCGAGGCATTGATTGCCCGGGCCTTGGATTGCATTTCCCAACATTTCGGTAAACGGGCCATATTGCGCGGAGGGATGGTCCTTCGCATCCTCGGATCCCCTCGCTACACAAACGACCTGGACTATGTGTTCGTGCCTTACAAGTCGAAAAAAGATATCGACGGACTCGCGATGCAGTTTCGCGCCGCGCTCGCAAGACTTCGACCTTAAAGGGGCTCAATCCTACGTCGACTCGGGCAGCGCCTTCTTGAGCCACCCTGGCAGTGGCCTGGTCAGCAACATCGGCGCGCCATACTCAAACAGGGGGACCATTGGGGGGACCATTGGTGGGACATCCATAAACCGGTGAATAGCATTGCAGTTGGATAAACGTGCGCCCCCGAATAGTTTCTGGTTTGTGGGTGTCCCCTATTGATTCCTATTGATTCTGTCGTTGGCCAGGCGGTCGAGTTCCAGGAGTGGAATTTTGAGAACCTCAACGGTTTTCTTTCCGCCCGAGAAAGCGATCAACAGGTGGCCCGCATGTTCGATTACGTGCGGGTAGTCGACCCGGCGGCCGCCGACCAGATAGCCCATCCGGTAGAATGCCATGCCATCGGCGCTCAGCGAAAGAACCAGGGGATCGCGCCGGCGCGGGTTCGCGTTCGACACCAGGACGTAACGCCCGTCCCGGAGTCGCAAGCCGTTGATTTTGGAGGTGGCGTCGGGGAAGTTGGTCTGAACCGGCATGCTCCAGGTCTGGCCGTTGTCGCTCGAGAAGGATCGGTACAGGTATCCGCTGCGGCGGTTGTCGCGGAAGAGGGCCATCAGGCTGCCATCCGGCAACGTCCACCAGAATGGCTCTTCGGCGGAAAGTTCGCTGCTGGAACCGAGGACGGGGAAGGATTGCCACCGATCGATGCCTTGCCGTCCGCCAATGAGAAAATGGACGCCCGCCTTTTTGTAATCGTGGGGCCGGCGCGACATCATCCACTGGCCGGTGGGGATTTTCTTGGGCGGGAAGTTATTGATGGTGTTTTTGGCGATCACTCCCAGATCTTTCCAGGTTTCATCGTTTGGGTTCAGGCGAAAAGCGTGCAGTTCCAGGCTCGGCCCGAAGAAGCCGGCCGCCTCGTCCAAGGAAGCCAACGCCAGCAACTCGCCATCGCGCTGCCAGAAGCCACGGGAGATCCAGCGAAATCCTCGGGTGGTGCGCGTGTTATAAAACTCGGAATCGGCTCCCGAGTGGGGTGGCACGGGGGTCAGGAACTTGGAGTCGCTCCATTTCAGGCCATCCCGACTGGTGGCGAACTTCACCCGCTGTCCGACGCGATCTTCAATGCCCGGCCCGTCGCTCCACATGGCCCAAAACCGGCCGGCGTGATGCGCCAGGTAGTTATGCTGGTTGACGCCATTCGATGCCCGGACATCATGGACGATCGCATGCTGGCCCTGGATTCGCGGCAAATCAGAAAAATCAATCTGGTGCGGATCGTCTGGAACCCAAGTGCCCGCCAACATCCGCGTTGGGCGTGGACGGTGCCTGGCAGGCGGCATGGAGCTCTTTTCATGCCGCGGCGTTTTTCCATGCCGGTTCAGGCGATGAGGCGAATTGTTGTCCGGGACATCGCTGGGGCTCGCGTGCTGGGCAGCGGCGATTCCCGCAGTGATACCGAAAAGTATTGCCAGGCAGGTCTGAAGCAAAAGTTTCCCAGGCTTAGATCGTATTCCAGAACTCCGGACAGCCGCTGCCCTCGTGCAATCCGAAAGGTTCGGGGATAGGTTCTTAGCCATGTTCACTCGTCTCGTGGCCCGTCTGCCCCATGCTCCGGCCCATGCGCCGACAAGATCTCCGCCATCTTGCCGAAGAATTCGCTCCGGGCGAAGACCCTGTCGCAGCCGGCCTCCCGGGCCTCGGCCAGCCGTGCGTGCCGGACATGCGGTCCGAAGGCGAGGATGGCCTCAGGGGGCGTCGCCAGCTGCCGCAGTTGGCCCACCAACGATTCCAATTCGATCTCCGGCACTGCCAGGTCGATCAATACGATGTCCGCCTGGCCACTCGCTGCGCCATTCGTTGCCAACCGGATCAGCGCCTCTCCATCCGGGACGACCGACACGCGCAGCCCTGCCCTCTGGGCGATCGGAGTGATCCGCGAACTGTCGAGCAGGCTATTCGTCAGGAGCAAGGTATGCATGGTTCCGCCGCCAATCTAGCGTATCCTGCCGGATAAGGCGACCGATCCGATTGTGCTGAATAGGGCATTCGAGATATGTCCAAATGCAGAGACCGAAACTGAAGCCACCAACCAGTCCGGTTGTAGGGAGGCAAAGCTAGCGGGATTGCCTTATGGGTAGCATTATGCTACCATGGTAATATGAGCCAGCCCGTAAAAATCTCCGATGCCCTGGTACTCGATGCCCGACAGACGAGCAAGTTGGCCGAGCGGTCGATTGCCGGGCAGATTGAGTATTGGGCGCGACTCGGTCGGGCCGTCGAACCATTACTCAGTGGCGAGAAGGTGCTGGCACTGCGCCGAACCGGCGACATCCAACCCCTCTCGGAACTAATGGCCACTGTCGACGCGGCCGAGGGGCGCCGCAGGGTTGCGGAAGTGCTCGCAGAACAGCCGTTCCCTCATTACGAGCCGGCCACCGACCAGCCAGGACTGCTCGTGCGGATCGAAGCGGACGGTCAGCGGACCATCGGCAAATTCGTCGACCGTAAGTTCCGCACGGTTAAGTCTTCTACCGGCAGCGGCCAGCGCGGCAAGGCAGCCAATAAGAAACAGGCGGCGCGGGAATGAGGTGGGCTTGGCTCGATGATCGCCCCATCATGGTCGCCGTCGCCGGGCCGAACGGCGCCGGCAAAACCACTTTCTATCACGCCCACCTTAAACGGGCGGGGCTACGGCTGGTGAACGCCGATCAGTTGGCCAGCGAGTTGGTGATCGACCCGTACCAAGCGGCGCAAGTCGCCGACAGTCTCCGCCGTGAACTCGTCCGACAGCGCGAGAGTTTCGCTTTCGAGACTGTCTTCTCCGATCCGGTTGGCGACAAGCTCCGCTTCTTAAAAGAGACCGCCGAGAGCGGCTACATGGTCGCCCTTTGCTTTATCGGATTGTCTTCGGCGCGGCTTTCGACCGAGCGTGTCGCGATGCGGGTCTCGCAAGGAGGGCACGATGTCCCCTCCAAAAAGCTCAGAAGCCGATTCCCACGGATACTTGCCAACCTGAAGGTAGCAATTTCCCTGCTACCACACGTGCTGATCTTCGACAACAGCGACCTCGCCGACTCCTGCCATCAGCTGGCCGTGTTTGAGAATGGTGCGCCGACGGCGCTGGCCAGGCCACTACCACGATGGCTAGAGAAGGTGTTCAACGATCCGCAGTAGTCGAATCTGTAATACAAAATAGGACCCCGCGAAAACAGACCTCTTTGCTCCGGCTTCGTCTGGCGAAGTTTCCCACAATCGCGATCCTGGGGCCGTAATCGTCCTTTTGAGATGCTTCTCAAGTGATTGGAAGCTCTTGCAGGAGGCAAGCATCCAGGGGATCGATCCGTCGCTGTTGGTCCGGGATTTGCGCTAACACTCGTGGTGCCTGTCACAGCCCTGCCCTGATTGGAGCCGCCCCCTCGAATCTGGCTGTTATTGGTGGGCTAACTTGTTCGAAAATCCAAAGCGACAGCTGCGCAGTCGCACTCCATAATATGGAGTGCTGCGGCGTAGCCGTAGCTTTGGATTTTTTACCCACTCGCAAACGTTGAGCTCCTGCCCAGCGATGGAAGCCCAAGGAGCTTCTGGCTGACTTGGGCCACCAATCGATCGTCATTGACCATCGTTCGCTTTCTTGCTTTCCTAATGAAACGTTAGGAAACACGGGGTTATTACCCCACGATATGGCTGATGTCGATCAGATGAAGCTGGCGGCCCTCCTCGGCATGAGGGGAATCGATGACCACCAGGCGGCCGTTACGGCTGCAGCGCGGGTGGGTATCGCAGCGCCATTCACCCGTATACCGGGGCGGCGAATAAAATGCCCCCAGCGGTACCACGCGGCCGCTGGCCACGTGATATAAATACGGCTTTTGGGCGCGGTTAGAGTCGGGGTAGGTGTCGTTGAGAATCGTAGTAGCCGAACCAGTGGTGTTTCGGGCCGTGCGTAAGCACGCGTGTTGGCGGAAGTTCCGTTTCGGCGGCAATCGCTGGGCGTCCCAGCCAGGCCGATCCGACGCTGGCCAGGCTCGACGCGGCCATCGATTGGAGAAAGGCTCGGCGCTGGTTCAGCTTGTTCGATGCGGTTCGGGTCATGACGGTGGGATTTCGGGATTAGGTCAATTTTTAGGCGCTACTTGGGAAAATAGTTTATAAATTTTTCAGTATTTCCGCGGCCCTGTCTTCGTACTGTTTCTGCCATTCCGGCGCCAGCAGACAGTCGCTGTCCTCCTGGGCTCCACCCACATTCTTGAGCTGTTCTGCCGTCGGTGCATAGTAGATGTAGCCATTGGTATAGCCGGCAACGAACGTCAGTTCATGGGGCGATCGCTTTTTAATGTTGAGCCCGATTTGCACCGTCAGCTCCCCGGGAAACGTGGTCAGCACGAAATCGCCGACTCTCAAACCCAGCAGCTCCACGGTGATCGTCTTCTTTCCGGCCGCATCGAGGTCCGTCTGATGTTTCCGCAACAGAGCCAGATTCGTGTTGATTCGCGTCAGCCGTTCCATGGTGTGGACATTGCGAATGTACGGCTGGATGTTCCGCCGGTTCCCGGCATCCAGTTTGGCCAGGTCGTCACGCCCAATCTGTTGGTCATGCAGATACTCGTGGGAATCAGACGACGGGAACTCGTCGGCCAGACGGTATTTCACCAACAGATGGATGAACGTTTTCAGGTTGAGGCTGGTTCCTTGCAAGGACTGAAGGAGGTCGGTCCGTTGGGCTTCCAGTTCAATGATGCGCCCGGCCACGTCGGCTCTCGGCAGCTCGATCACCTGCCGGATAACCTGCAGCCGGTCGTCTTCTTTCGTTTGCACTTTTCCCAAAGCACGTAACGTGCTGAGACCCAGCATGTTTCCCAACGGTTCCGCATCGCGAGGATGATCGACATCTTTGTAGAAGACCGGATTGATGTCCCCGGCGCATCCCTGGAGAAAGAGGGCGATGGTGCCGTCGCTCAAATTGTCCTCGATCACCTGGGAAGCGAAACCGGTAAGGTCTGCGGTGTTTCTTCCATTGGGGACTCCCTGGATGGGGTGGCAGGCGAAGTTGTAAACAACCGCCAGCGCCCGCCCGTCCTTCCGGTCGAGTCGCAGAACGCCAATTTCCGGGTCGACGGGACCCACTCCGGCGACCTCATCGTCGGGCGGCAGCGAGTACGCGTGGCGGACATCCGCCTCCTTGCCATTTTTCAGTTTGAGCCGGCGGTTCTCCATGATTCGATTTTCATGCCCGACGCCGGCACCCACATCGACCGGAACTCGATTCCGCCATGCTTCCTGCACCGCCGCCAGCGTCCGTTGTTCCACATCTGGGCAGACGACCCCATGGCAATGGCTGGCATTGATCAGTACATGCGCGGGCTCGATGTTGAGTTCCTGCTTAATCCGCTTACGCACATTGCCAAGATAGTCATTCCCGATGCGGCCGATTTCGCCGATGGCCACGGCATCGACCGTGACGATCGCCACGGTCGTCGGACCGCGGCCAAGCACGAGTGCTTTCACAAACAACGGGTCGTTGGCCGGCTTCGCTTCCATGTCGGTAATGTCGACTTTGGCGGCTCCGGCCCAGAGCGGTTCGCCATGGGCAACG
>JAJRWS010000455.1 GCA_024276705.1 Planctomycetota bacterium
TGAATTCGATGCCAAGCCACCGGTGGCGGGTGTACATCCCCCAACCATTGCGGTGGCCATGGATGGGCAATTGACAATACTTTCGCAGGTGGTGAACCGCCGGCAGACCGAGGCTGTTGAGGCAGACCATGACACACGATCCACCGGCCGCCACGACCGTGTCGTGGTGACGACGCATGGCATCGATTTCATCGGTGATGTTGAAGGCGACCATCACTTTTTTACCGGTCCGCTGGGCGTGGCGATCGACCACTTCCATGACTGCCGCGACCCGCTGGGCCAAGGGAGAGTGGGGAGGATTGGCCATCAGTTCGTCATCTTTGATAAAGTCGATCCCTGCCTTGGCCAAGTCGTCAACCAGGTGTGCGGTTGCCTTGGGAGAGAGGCCCAGACTCGGCTTGATGATGGTGCCCAGGATGGGCCGATCGTACACTCCAGCGAGTCGCCGTGTTCCCTCGATGCCGAATTGGGGACCCGGGTAAGCCTCGGCCCAGGCTGCGGGAAGCTGGAGGTCGAGCAATTTCAAGCCGCTCAATTCACTCAGCTCATAGAGATTGCCCTGGATGGTTGCGACCAACGTCGGCAGGTTGTTGGCCACATTTTCCTGCGGCCAGGAAACGAGCACTTCCGCCTGCCGGTAAGAGCCGCCTTCGGGTGGCTGCTTGCCGCCAGGCAGGCTCGGCCGAGCGGTCTCTCCCAGCAGTTCGATCCGCTCGACCCGGGCGCGAAATCTGGCTTTGAGCGCATCCGTTTCGCCCGGCAGTGGGACAAATGTACCGGACGATTGTTCCCCGGCCAGGATTTCCGCAACCTGCGCTACCGGCAGACTTGTTTCAATGCGATAGGTTGCGACGATTCGATCGCTCATGGGAGATCCTCCAGATCGAGTCGGGCGATGGCATGGGGAGGGAGGGTGCATCGGATTGTCTCTCCTTCGGCGGCGACCCAGGTTGTCGAATCGGGGCCTCGAAAGGCCTCGGGGGTCTGGATCGCTGCCATCTCATTTTCAGTCGTTAGCAGACGTTGCCGGGCTCCGGAAATTTTCCGTCCGCAATCAATGTGGACGAGCTGCTGCTGGTCGACAAAGCTTCCCAGCAGGAGTCGCTGTCGTCCCTGATGCTCCAGGAACAGGGCCTCCATTTTCAGCGGGGATGAGCTGACGCATTCGAGCAGCTCGCCGCCCGTGAATTCTCCCACGTCGGCCAGGACATGGTACAGTGGACAAACAGTTCCGGGCGTGGAGGGAAAAGCTTCCCGCTGGGCATCGTTTGTGGGAGAGCCACTCTGGATTTCCTGCACTCCCAGCCAACCCGCCGTTTCGAAATAGGTGATCGAATCCACACCGCCGGAAGCCAGATACTTGAGACTTCCCAGAGTCCATGCCGCTCCCATGAGCGAAAGCTGACGCGGATCGACTTGCTCGGGAAGACCACCGGTGGCGGGCTTCGGTTGCTGGCTGGTGGCATTGGGGTTGAAACGCGGGCGGAAAGTAACCGGCGTGACGCGCACCGGCAGGCCACCACTGAGGCTCCTGGCATTTTCCACCGTGGCTGCCTGGATCGGTAGTGTTTCGACCAGCGATTGGTTGTCCTCGGCATGGACTTGTGGGTTGATCGAATAGCAGACCGCATCGAGAAGTTCCGCGGGTGGAGGCTGCCGATTGAGTTCGGCAAAATACATGTTGGTCCCCGAGGCAAATTGGGCTTCCGGGTAGAGGGGAGCAAGATACTGTCTCGCCAGAGTGATCCACCTGGCACGGGTTGACTTTTCCCGGTCGTGAAAAATCAGCCAGGCGGCAACTGGCATCTCTGGGGGATCTTTCCATGAGACCAGGTGTTTGCGGAAATGATCCAATTCGTGTTCTGCCTGGTCGGTGACGAAGATCGCCACTTCGAGACCAATGCCAATCTGGCGGGCCACGGTAGCTGCCCGGTTCCATGCGTCTGGCCAGTCTTCGCGGGCGAGCTGCAAATCGACCCGAAGGTGGGCCAGTCGCAGACGTCTGAGTCTTTCCAATTCTTGCCCCGAGAGCTCCTGGGTCGAACTCGACTGAGCGAGGCCCAAGGCGGGAATGGGGAGACGTTTTACCGGGTTCAGTGTCAGCCGCCGTATTTCTTGGAGGCGTTCTCTGGGGCCATGCAGATGGGAGCCAGGTTGAGGTGCCGGCCTGTCCAGACGGGTCCTGTCCAGACGGGTCCTGTCCAGACGGGTCCTGTCCAGACGGGTCCTGTCCAGACGAGCCAGCGCGGAGAGCGGTGCGGGAGAAGTGGTGGAGTGGAGGCCATGAATCTTCACGGTGACCGATTGGCGAATTACCTCGCCGGCCTTCACTTCGACCGGAAATGGCAACTCCAGCGGCGTACAATACGTTTTGAACGAGGCATCGGTCCAGTTGCGTTGGTCTTCCATCTCGAACGTATCCCCCTCCATCCGTATTTCCGCCCGCAGGCCATCGGCCAGATCGTAGCGGATGGCCCGAAGATTCTTCATCGGCTGGCGCGGGGCGATGGCAGTTGGGAACTGTTTGGGCCACCAGTGGTCATTAGATGTTTCGCTTTCAGAGGCCTCCCTTTCGTTGGTCCCGTCGTTTTCCAGGCCGCTGCCGTTTTCCGTCGCTACGGGAACAACCGTTTGAATTTCACAAGGATGCCCAGCCAGTTCCGAGGGATGGAGAATGCAGAAACCAATTCGATTCCGCTGAAATGGTTCGAGGATTTTTCCTGTCACCTCATAGCGAACCGTGCCATTCGCGCTGGCGGTGATGGTACCTTGCCACTGCAGCACGCCGGTCGCCCCCCAACTGCGAGTTTGAAAAGTCAGCGTAAAACCATTCTCCGACGTGTCGACTTGAAGCAGCCTGGTATCGTTGGCAAATGTATCCCAATCGTGGTCTCGCACGGCCACATAGGAGCCTCGGAGAACCTCTTGCCGCGACCCGTCGGACCGGTCGAGTTGGATTGTGCGCAGAAAGGCCAGGCTCGGGAAAAATTGCATCGACAGGCACCCCGCACGCAGTACCAGAGGGGGTGGGGCCTTGGCTATTCGGCCATGCACAAAAACCGGGTGGGATCGTGTGGTGGTTAGCATGAGAGGGACTCACACAGCGGCAGGGACTTGCCAGAAGGAAAGTTTTGTTGATTTGTTATGCACGCACGCGCACGTGGCCGCTGATTCGCACCTGGCAGTCCGGGTCGGTGCGTGCTGACGTTCTTTCACGCAGGTGTGCAATACCATGATCATTACTTCCAAATTGTCACCTTGCCCTTCGCGTTGCAGGTCGATAAGCCGCCCGGGAACCGACGCCTTTAACGGCTATCGCATTGCTCGGGTCGGCTTCATCGACCATCCTTGAAACTACTGATTATTGTACGAACTTGGTGACTGGCACGACATCAGGATAGCGCAGGAGTTATTACACATTATTGCAGGATGCCCCGTTACGTATTGTGTCGAACTTTCGGCTATCACTTTCCGAAGACCGATTAAAAAACCTCGCCCCCTCACTCGAAGCCATGGCTTCGAGCAGGGTGGACGAGGGTGAGGGAGAGCCGTACGGTCTCACAAGCAGCAACTGGGGGATCGTGCCCTGGGGCATACCCAAGCGGTCGCAAAACTTCGCTTAGCTTCTACGGCGCCTGCGCAGACTCAAGAGCAAGCCGCCAAGCCCCAGCAGTGTCACGGTTGTCGGTTCGGGAACTCTGGCGGTGTACGATACAGTACCATCGCTATTAGGCGTTTTCATAACTATGCCAGTACCACCGTAGGCGACGATACGTTCATTGGCGATCGCATCATCCACCTGTCCTTCGCCAACCCCACCGGTCCACTGGCTCGTCATCAGGAGACCGTCGTCCGTGATATCCACAAGGCCTCCAGACACATCGGCGTAGTCGAGAAGCATCGTCCCGCCGGAGAGGTTCACCAGCCCTGAGCCCAGCATCGAAAGTGTGCCAGGTAAAAACAGGCCGCCACTCATGTTGAGAGTTCCGTTGCCGCTCCGTGCAGGAATTTTCGTGCCCGCGTTGGCAACGACCGTGCCACCGCTCATGTTCATGACGCCAGTGCCGGCATCACCAATTCCAAAGGTATTATACCAGTTGTTCTGCCCACCGTTATTGATGGTGAGCGTGCCACCGGTCATATTGAGGACTCCGTTGGTGCCGCCGGAGTTGGAAATCAGCAGGCTAATTTCGGCGGTTACCTCGGCATCGCCGCCGATGTTCAGCGTACCGGTCCCCGTGCCTTTTGAACCCGCTTGCATAAAGGAAGCAGCCGTGAGTACCCCGCTGTTAATCGTCAACTCGGAATCTGCGGCGGAACCTGCATCCGCATTCAGAATCATCACGCCCAGACCGAGCGTGCCAGCGTCATACTCCGAAGTTCCAAAATTGATGTTCACATCAGACCCTGAAGTCGGAGGAGTGTTCCAGTTGGCCGCTGTGGACCAAAGATCGTCGCTACCGGCATCGGTCCATATCGAAGCTGCCTGGGCCAAACTCGCGGTCAGCAACAGTGCCAGAACCGAACTAAAAGCCATAATTTTTTGCAAATTTTTTCTCATTAGTCTATTTTCTCCAGATGAAATGAAACAACGAAACAACAATGTGAAATTGGTAGCATCACGGTTCACTGCATTTTTGCCATAGTCCCCCTCATTCGCAGAATAGAATTTACAGTCATCATAGTCCCGGTCTTCGTAAAAGAAACGTCAGACATGCTCATTTCGGGATCGGAGCCGGAGGCTCAGGATACCCGCTTTACCTCCCCGGTTAACCATCACTGCCACAAACCGACAAAATCGGTGCCTAACCCCTATGGTACCAACCCGGCGGCTTGTGGTATGACGGAATAGCGCAGCAATTATTAAGCTTTTCCGCGACTCGTGCATTTAGCCGGCCGGGGGAAGGTAAGGATTTAATTTCTGCCTTGAACTCTCGATGTTTTGGTTTTCCCAAACGGGATCCACGGTCCGGTATGGATTGTGCGGGACTCTCGATTCGATAAGCTGTGTGGAGTTTCGAGGAGGAGCGATGAGATTGTCTCTTTGGGCCTGCCGTCTAACCCTCGTGGTCGCTCGATGAAAAAAGTTGCTCACGTTGCCCTTTTGATCGAAACTTCCAACGCTTATTGCCGAAAGCTACTGGAAGGAATCGCCGCCTATGTGCGTGATCATCGGCCCTGGTCGCTCTATCTGGGAGAGCATGAGCGAGGCGCTGCGGTTCCAGGGTGGCTGCGGGCTTGGGACGGTGATGGAATCATCGCCCGAGTCGAGAATGAACAGATCGCCTCGGTCCTTGCCAAGGCAACCGTACCGGTCGTGAATGTCAGCTCCACCGACTTCGTCAAGACCATGCCGGCGGTGGTGGTTCACGAAGAGGCAATGATCGACCTGGCAGTCAGGCATCTTCTGGAACGGGGCCACCAGCAGTTTGCATTCTGCGGGATGTCCAGGTATGTATGGGCCCTCACCCGCGAGCGAGATTTTTCACGGCGAGTTGAGGCTGTCGGAGGCGCGTGCCATACCTACCGACCTCGTGTGACCAAGGACGGGGAGCTTGACTGGGAGAAGGAGCAAAGCGAGCTGGCTACGTGGCTTCAGGCATTGCCCAAACCGATTGGCCTGCTGGCTCCCAACGATTTTCGTGGGCAGCAAGTGCTCGATGCGTGCCATTGCCAAGGGATTGCGGTTCCCGAACAAATCGCTGTGATCTCTCTGGGAGATGATGAAACCTTGTGCAGCTTGACATTTCCTCCCATGAGCAGCGTGACGACCAATGCCTCGGGGGCAGGCTACCAGGCTGCGGAGCTGCTCGAACGTTTAATGACGGGAAAGGAAGTTTCGCCTCGAATCGTCCGTTTGGAGCCCTTTGGAGTCCACCTGCGTCAATCGACCGATGTGACAGCCATCGATGACCCGGATATCGTCATGGCCTTGCAGCTCATTCGCTCCAATGCGTGCGATGGTATCAAGATCGAAGATATCGTGAGTGAAGTTTCCCTTTCCCGGCGGACTTTTGAACAGCAGTTCAAAAAAGTGGTCGGACGCACGCCGCACGAGGAGATTCTGCGCGTAAAACTTGCACGGGCCAAGCGGTTGCTGGCCGAATCGGATCTTTCGTTATCCCAGATCGCGAATCGGGTTGGATTCACGCATGCTTCTTACTTGTGCGAAGTTTTTCGAACGAAAACAGATCTCACTCCGAGTCAGTATCGAAAGAAATTTCAGCCAAAATCGATCGGAGAATCCGTTTCCGCCACGGAACCTCCCGAGCTGCGCGAGTAGGCTATCATGACGGGCGGAGTCGGTGGCATGAGGAAGCTTGCCATGGTACTTGCAAATGGGAGACAATGACGATGACCTCATGGGGTAGTGTATATCCAGCAACGGCCAGATTTAGCGTGTGTGCCATGCAGATGCTCGACTGGTTGTGGCAGACTGTTTTCGGAGGCAAAACCATGGAGAGAGGGATGTTGCTGCTCATTGGATTGTGGGTTTGCACGGCGTGCGCGGAAGAGCCTGGCTCGATTCAGCCCACGGCCGAGAGAAGCCAGGATCGAGCTCATCCAGCCTGGCAGTCCCTGTTCAATGGCAAGAATTTAGCCGGCTGGAAAGTATCCCTGTTCGGCGGGGATGGCGAAATTCGTGCCACGCAGGGGCAATTGGAGATTGGCTTCGGAGTGCCGATGTCAGGCTTGCGATACCTTGGGAAAGTGCCCACGCTGGATTATGAAATTCGTCTGGAAGCCAAACGAACTTCGGGTACCGATTTTTTTTGTGGTTTAACCTTTCCTGTCCGCCAGTCGCACTGCAGCCTGATCGTGGGAGGTTGGGGGGGAGGGGTCGTGGGGCTCTCCAGTATCGATGGAATGGATGCGTCGGAAAATGAAACGACCCGTTACCTCTCTCTGGAGGACAATCACTGGTATCGGATTCGCGTTCGCGTGACCACCACACGGATCGAAGCCTGGTTGGATGACAAGCAGGTTATCAATCAAGAGTTGGGTCGGCACCAGATTTCGCTGCGCAGCGAGATGCTTCCAACTCGTCCATTGGGCCTGGCCACATGGCAAACGGCCGCCACCGTGAAGAATTTCCAAATTCGGACGCTGAAGTAGTCAGTCATAGGTTGCGCTCCCATGCCTGTTTGCTGGGCAATAATTCCCGTTCGTAAACCACCAGCTCTGCTGGTGAGTACCCATCAGGCTTCGCCGTTCCGTCGTGATTTTTCGGTTATTATTATGTTTATTCGTCCGAGAAAACCCCCGGCTCTGCCGGGGGACTGGTAGAGTTTGACAGTTCCGTAGTCTTTTTTGTTTCATCGGGATCGCTATCGGGATCGCTATCGAAACGGAATGAAACTTGGACGTTAGGACTTCGACCCCGATCCCGATAGCGATCCCGATTTCGATGATTGTAGTGGACTCCTGGGATGATGCCTGGGGCCCCTTTCCCAACTCGCAACCCGCCACTTGCCACGCGTGTCCTTACTACCGGTGGAAGTAGTAGAATCGGCCAACTCGGTGCGTACGTTGGTGTTTGTCCAGGCGAGTTTGGTTGGGGTCACACGGGTTGTGTCGTTTGGGGCACACGACGAGAGATTGTTTTGCGAATACGTCCCGCATGGCCTATTCTTTGCTCAGGTGGCAGGTGGTATCTGCTTATCCGTCCAATCCGTACTCAGGGTGTATCCAATGTTAACGACGACGAATGCGGATATCGAGATGGCGCCCATCGCCTACGACGAGTTGGCCGCCCGATGCCTGGAGCGAATCGACTTTATCGAACGCGTACTCCATTCGTTTTCAA
>JAJRWS010000456.1 GCA_024276705.1 Planctomycetota bacterium
CGTCTCCGGTCTGGGCCGGTCGTCGGCCGACGTGCGGACTACATGGATCCACATGCCGCCTGCCGGTTGGCCAACCAGCCGCAAACGCTGGATGAATGTCGGTACGTAAGTATCAGGACTGTCGCTTCCATCCAGGTCACGCGGAATAACGCCTGCCATTGCCTGAAAGCACCCATCCAGCAAGGCGGGATGCAAATGGTATTCGGTCTGCTCGTCGTGAACCTGCGCGGGGAGTTCCACCCGGGCCAAGGCTTCCGCCTCACCACGCTTCAGTTCCGCAAGAACCTGAAACGTGGGGCCATACTCCAGGCCGTGCTGAGCCATCTCGCGATAAAACGACGTCTTCGATTTTGTCGGGGATTGCCCATTGCGCTCTGCACGCACTTCCGATTCGGTCCCTGACTCTGACCCGGTCTCTGACTCTGAATTGGCCTCTGCTTCGGACTCGACCAGTCGTGCCCGAATATCAGCCAGCGCATGTTTTTCTGGCCGCTCGGTGCTTTCCTCGTCGCGGGCCGGACGGCAAGTGCCGCAGGCGTGGAGAACCCATGGTGCGTTGTCCGTCTCCGAATCAATTTTGCGGCTGTGAATTTCGACCGTGCACTGGCCGGCCATTTCTGCTGCGATGGCAAGTTGGACCACGCACGAGCTATCCGCCGAGAGGATGAGTGCCTGCTGCACGGCGATGTTTTCCAGTACGTGTGGCCCCTGGCCAAATTGTTGTTCCGCGGCTGCCAGGGATTGTTCGAGATATGCGGCCGCGGGCACGAGTACCGAGCCTTGCACCTGATGCTCACCCAGGTAGCTGGGCCAGGAAGGGCTGAACCGGTTTTCAAAGATTGTGGGTGCAACGGACACGGGAACTTGCCAGCCTAGCAAGGGATGAACCGTTTCGCCGTGGACCGAACCGGGCAGTTGCCGCCCACGCCGGTGGCTCAGGTCGTACCATAGGGGGCGGCGTTGGAATGGGTAGGTGGGCAGGCTGACCTTCCGCCTTGGCCAAGGCCGATCCACTCCCTGCCAGTCGATCGGCACGCCACGAACGTAAAGTTCCGACAGGCCGGCAAGCAGTGTGTGCCAATCGTGTTGACCTTTTCGCAGGGAAGGCAGCCACGCGGTTGGCAGATCGCCGGCGACCCGGCGGGCCATGCCCAGGAGTGTTGCCGAGGGGCCCATCTCCACGACCGCGTCGGGTTGATAGTGTGCCAGTAGACGTGCCCCTTCGGCAAACTGGACCGTGCTGCGAATGTGATCGCGCCAATAACGAGCATCGGGTCCTTCTTTCGCCATCAATCTGCCAGTGAGGTTTGAGATGATGGGTATCCGCGGCGTCTGAAAATCGATTTTCCCGGCCTGGCGTTCGAAGGATTCGAGAATCGGATCCATCAGGGATGAATGGAATGCGTGCGAGACGGCAAGCAGTTGAGTTTGTGTTCCACTCTTTTCAAATAC
This sequence comes from Planctomycetota bacterium, assembly GCA_024276705.1. GTDB lineage: Bacteria > Planctomycetota > Planctomycetia > Pirellulales > Lacipirellulaceae > JAJRWS01. Next base: position 1,453 of record JAJRWS010000456.1, read on the forward strand.
TTCGCACAGTGCGCGGACTTGCGGCGCGGCGCCTGAAATCACCGTATTTTCCGGGCCGTTGCTGGCCGCTACCGAAACCCGATCGGAATGCTGCGCGATGATCTGGCGAATGGCTTCGTGGGGGGCGAAGACAACGGCCATCAGGCCATCATGGGGCAACTGTTGCATCAGCCGGCCGCGATGGGTGACCAGGTGCATACCTTCTTCGAGTGTGAAGACACCGGCAAAACAGGCCGCCGCGTATTCGCCAATGCTATGCCCCAGGAGCACTTCCGGTTCGATGCCCCAAGATTGCCACAGTTTGGCCAATGCGATCTCCAGGGCAAAAAGCGCAGGCTGAGTGTGGGCAGTTTCATTCAGGGCACGGGCAGGCTGATCCCCTTCCCTGCAGCTGGGGTATATCAGGTCCAGCAACGATTCGCCGGTCAGGTCACGCAGAATCTGGTCGCACTCGGTCAAGGTTTCGCGAAACGGACCGGGAGTCTGGAATAATTCGCGTCCCATGCCCGGGTACTGCGACCCCTGTCCCGTGAACAGGAAAGCGGCCCGTGCGCGGTGAGCGGCTCGGGTGGTGCCCCGTTTGCTGGCTGGTGTGGTTTGACCACCGGCGACCTTTTCCAGTTGTGTTCGTAGTTGCTGGGGGCTTTCGGCTTCGATTGCGGTTCGATGCGCGAAGTGAGTTCGGCCGACACTGGCCGTATGGCATAGATCCGCCAATGGCATGTCGGGATGGGACTCGAGGAATTGGCCATAGAGTTTTGCCAGTTGCCGAGTGGCTGCGTCAGTCTTGCCGGAGAGGGTGAGCAGGTGAATGGGACGTTCCCCAGTAATCTGATCCCCAGCAATCGGGTCTCCGGTGGCAGCCGAAGCTTCTTCCAGGATCACATGGGCATTGGTGCCGCCAAACCCAAATGCACTGATCCCGGCCAGTCGGGAGCTTGCGGAGGTCCAAGGAACCGGTTCCCGGGAAATCTCCAGTCGGGTGCCTTGCAAGGAAATGTGCGGATTGATTTGTTCCAGATGTGCCTGCCCGGGGATTTGGTGGTGCTGGAGCATCAGCACGACTTTGATCAAACTGGCAATTCCCGCGGCGGTTTCGGTATGGCCAATGTTTGCCTTGACCGAACCGAGGTGGCAGAGGAGATCATCCGGGGATTTGCGGACATAAAGTTTGCTCAGGGCTTCCAGTTCAATCGGGTCACCCAGCGGCGTGCCCGTGCCGTGGGCCTCGATGTAGCTGATTTGGTTCGCGGTCAGCCCAGCCTCGGCCAATGCGGCCCGCAGGACCGCCTGTTGTGACAGGCTGTTGGGGGCGGTGATGCCGGAAGTACGTCCGTCCTGATTGACTGCGGAACCGCGGATGACGGCCAATACACGTTGCCCGTCGGCTACCGCATCGGCCAGGCGTTGGAGCACCACCACCCCGCACCCTTCGCCCCGAACATAGCCGTTGGCCTGGGCGTCGAAGGGACGACATTGGCCGGTAGGCGAAAGCATTCTCGACCGGGAAAACGCGATGGTCGTTTCCGGAGTGAGTATATGATTGACACCGCCGACCAGCGCGGCATCGCTTTCGCGGCTGCGCAAGCTGCGCAGGGCTAAATGCAACGCGACCAGCGACGAAGAACAGGCGGTATCGACACTCAGGCTGGGGCCACGCAGGTCGAGCAGGTAGGAAATCCGGTTGGCGGCAATGCTCAGCGCGTTTCCCGTTCCACTGTGAACACTGATCTGCTGGTAGTGGTCCTCGAGCTGAGAGGGAATACGCGAATAGTCGACGCCGCTGATGCCGATGAACACGCCGGTCTTCGTGCCGCCCAGATCGTCCGGAGCGATGGCCCCATCCTCTAACGCTTCCCAGGCCACCTCGAGCAGCAGCCGTTGTTGGGGATCGATTTTTTCCGCTTCGCGTGGTGAAAGGCCAAAAAAAAGCGGGTCGAACTGGTCCACATGATCCAGGAAACCGCCCCACCGCGTCGACATTTTACCGGGAATTTCTCCCGTGGGATCGTAAAATTCATCAATATCCCATCGCGAGGGAGGGATCTCCCCAACCGCATCCTCCTTGCGCATCAGCAATTGCCAGTAGGCATGGACGCTCGGGGCACCCGGGAAACGGCAGCCCACTCCGCAAATCGCGATTGGCTCCGCGAGTTGCTTGCCACGTTGGAGCATCTGCTCCATAAGCTGACGCTTGGCTGGCGATAGGCTCGCCAGACGCTGGTTCAGTTTGTCCATCGACTGCCCTTCGCTGCCCATTCAATCAACGTGTTGGTTATCCGGGTTGAGAGCGAGAGAGATTTCCACTTCGTGTTCA
>JAJRWS010000457.1 GCA_024276705.1 Planctomycetota bacterium
GCCTGAGTGAACTCGCAGGTGCTTGTTATGGGCCACCAAATGCTCGCGCTCAATGCCTGCCTCACTGCGAACCACGATCGCCCGTTTCCCTCGTTTCCTCTCGCTGAGAAGCTCGACTTCACCGTCGATTTCAGCAATCACCGAAGGATCCTTCGGTTTGCGCGCTTCAAATATCTCCGTCACTCGAGGCAGACCACCGGTGATATCCTGAGTTCCCGACGCTTCGCGGGGGGTCTTGGCAATGAGCTTGCCGGGAGTGATGATATCCCCTTCTTTCACTTCCAAATGGGCCCGTTCCGGCATGTAATAAAAGTCCAGAATCTGCCCGGTCTTGGCATCCTCTACCACGACTTGCGGATGCATATCGCCTTTGTGCTCCATGATCACGTAACGAACATGGCCACTGGGATCTCTTTCGGCCCGCATGGTCTCACCTTCGGCCAGATCCTCGTAACGGATTTTTCCGCCCGTTTCAGCGAGAATCGGGATACTGTGCGGATCCCATTCACACAGCACTTCGCCTGCCTTGATCGGATGGTTCTCTTTTACCTTGAGAATCGCTCCGGTAGGTACTTCGTATTTTTCAACCTCGCGACCCTTCTCATCGACCAACGTCACTTCGCCGCTACGTGCCAGAGCAATCTGTTGCCCCGCATCATTGGTTACCACCTTGAGCCTGGCAAATTTGACAATGCCACCCTTTTTGGCTTTGATATCGCTCTCCTCGATATCATGCTGTCCCACACCGCCAATATGAAAAGTCCGCATGGTAAGCTGTGTGCCCGGTTCGCCAATGCTCTGCGCCGCGATGATCCCTACCGCCATCCCCTCTTCGACCATCGAACCGGTTGATAAATCCATTCCGTAGCAACGACGGCATATGCCCAGCTTGGCATCACATGTCATGGGACTGCGCACCTGGATTTTCTCCAGACCCATCTCTTCGATACTACGAGCGACATCCGCCGTGATGAGCTCATTTTCCGCGACAATCACTTCATCGGTAATCGGATTAACAATATTCGCCCGGCTCACTCGCCCATGAATGGAATCGGCAAGACTCACCTCTACCTTTTCCCCTCGATAAATAATCCCTTTGGTGATCCCCTGGGTGGTACCGCAGTCATCGCGCGTGACCACGACATTCTGCGCCACATCCGCCAGCTTACGCGTCAGATAACCACTGTCGGCCGTTTTCAGGGCCGTATCCGCCAGGCCTTTTCTGGCCCCATGCGTGGAGCTGAAATATTCCAGTACGGATAGGCCTTCGCGAAAATTCGCCCGGATCGGGGTTTCGATGATTTCCCCCGATGGCTTGGCCATCAAGCCCCGCATGCCACCCAATTGGCGCATCTGCTCAACACCACCTCGAGCACCGGAATGGGCCATCAAATAAATCGGATTTACGTAGCCCCCTTGCCGGTAATCATTTTCCAGACCGGCCATCATCTCAACCGTAATTTGCTCACGCGCGTGAGTCCACGTATCAAGGATCTGATTGTAGCGTTCCACTTCGGTAATCACGCCACGCTGAAACAACTTATCAAATTTCAGCACGGCTTTTTCTGCCGTGGCGATGATGGTTCCCTTCGCCGCGGGAGTGATCAGATCGTCGGTCCCAAAGGATAATCCGCTCAGTGTACTTTGGCGGAAACCGATCTGATTCATGTCATCGAGCAATTCAATCGTCGCCCGGCGTCCCACCATGACATAGCTGTCCGAGATGACACGGGCCAACTCGCTCGAACGCAGCGGAACATTATAAAAGGGCATACCTTCCGGCAACACCATATTGAACAGTACGCGGCCAACCGTGGTATCGATCAGTTTGCCAAGGCCACTCTCGGTTTCGATGTCTTCCTTCAAGCGTCGATTCGCTGGCAGCCGCACTTTAATCCGGGCATGCGTCCCCACCTTGCCTGCCGCATAGACAGTATCCACTTCATTCAGGGAACTAAAGATCATGCCATCCCCCAATACATCGGGGACGTTCATCGTCAAGTAATAACACCCCATCACCACGTCCTGCGACGGGCTGATGATCGGCGCTCCATTACTGGGGCTGAAAATGTTATGCGTGCTCATCATCAAGGTGTGCGCTTCCACCTGTGACTCGATCGACAGGGGCAAGTGGACAGCCATCTGGTCGCCATCAAAATCCGCATTGAAGCCTTTGCAGACCAGGGGATGAAGCTGAATCGCATTGCCTTCGACCAGCACCGGCTCAAAAGCCTGGATGCCCATTCGATGCAACGTCGGCGCGCGATTCAACAGGACGGGATGATTGCAAATCACTTCTTCCAGAATATCCCAGACCTCTTCATCCTTGCGCTCCAACATTTTCTTCGCGCTCTTGATCGTATCGGCATGCCCCAGCTCTTTCAGCCTGCGTATGATGAACGGCTGATAGAGTTCCAAAGCAATCTTCTTAGGCAGCCCGCATTGATGCAACCGGAGACGCGGCCCCACCACGATCACACTACGGGCCGAGTAATCGACACGTTTGCCGAGCAGGTTTTCGCGGAATCGTCCCTGCTTTCCCTTGATCATATCGGTCAGCGACTTGAGAGGCCGATTGCTCGAACCAAGCACCGGCCGTTTGCATCGGTTATTGTCGAACAGCGCATCCACCGATTGCTGGAGCATCCGTTTTTCGTTGCGAATAATCACTTCGGGCGCATTCAAGTCGACAAGCTTTTTCAATCGGTTGTTCCGATTGATGATTCGCCGATAGAGATCGTTCAAATCGCTGGTCGCGAAATTGCCACTGTCGAGCAAAACCAAGGGACGAAGGTCGGGCGGAATTACGGGAATGACATCCAGCACCACCCATTCCGGCTTGTTGTCCGAATCCCGTATGGCTTCGACCGTCTTGAGCCGGTTCACCAGATCCTTGGCCTTCTGCTTCGAGCCTGTCTCCCGCAGGTCCTGCCGGAGATCCTCGGACAATTGCACCAGATCGAGATTTTGCAGTAATTTTCGAATCGCATCGGCACCCATGTCGGCGTCGAAGCCATTACCGTACTGCTCGCGCGCATTGCGATACTCCTCTTCCGTGAGCAACTGCCGCGCCTTCAAGGAAGTTTCGCCCGGATCGATTACCACGTAGTCCTGGAAATAGATCACCTTTTCGAGGCTGGTGGTTTTCATCGCCAGCAGGCTCCCCAAACGACTCGGCATCGCTTTGAAGAACCAGATATGAACGATGGGGGCCACCAACTCGATGTGCCCCATCCGTTTACGGCGTACTCGGCTATGCGTGACCTTCACGCCACAGCGGTCGCAAATCATGCCCTTGTACTTCATGCCGCGATATTTACCGCACGAGCACTCCCAATCCTTCTCCGGTCCGAAAATCCGCTCACAAAACAAGCCGTCCTTTTCCGGACGGTAGGTTCGATAATTAATCGTTTCTGGCTTTTTCACCTCGCCGAAAGACCAGCTACGTATATCATGCGGCCGTGCCAGGCTGATTTTAACCGAGCCGTAATCATTGACACGATCGTAATTGGTACCTTCCAGAACACTCATCCGACACTCCTCCGTCCGTCACCCTGGGTGAGCGGCATGGCAAATAGGTAAGGGGCTGGGGCTGGGGTAGGGTCCGCGCACAAATTACTTGCTTACTACAAGTGACGCTTTTCCAGTTGCATGTTCAGGCCAAGCCCACGAATCTCATTGGTGAGCACATCAAAACTGGCGGGCGTGCCTGCCTGCAAGGTATTTTCACCTTTAACCATCGACTCGTAAATCTTTGTGCGACCTTCCACATCGTCGCTTTTCACCGTGAGCAATTCCTGCAAAATGTAAGCGGCGCCATAGGCCTCCAGCGCCCACACTTCCATTTCGCCAAAGCGCTGGCCACCAAATCGTGCCTTTCCTCCCAATGGCTGTTGCGTAATCAAGGAATAGGGGCCCGTGCTGCGGGCATGCACTTTGTCATCCACCAGATGATGAAGTTTGAGCATGTAGATGTACCCAACCGTGGTTTCCTGCTCAAACGGTTCGCCCGTACGGCCATCCAGCAACTTGGTCTTGCCATGGCGAGGCAGACCGGCTTCCTCCAGTGCGTCGTTGATCTCACTCTCCGTGGCACCATCAAAAACGGGCGTCTGCGCCTGGAAGCCAAGTTTCGCGCCAGCCCAGCCAAGATGGGTTTCCAAAATCTGGCCCACATTCATACGACTTGGCACACCCAGGGGATTCAGCAAAATTTGAACCGGCGTGCCATCTTCAAGAAACGGCATGTCTTCGGTTGGCAAGATCTTGGAGATGACCCCTTTGTTGCCATGACGACCAGCCATTTTATCGCCCACGGAGATGACCCGTTTCGTGGCGATGTATACTTTTACCATTTGCAACACGCCACTACGAAGCTCGTCGCCACGCTTCATCGAGTTCAACTTACGATCACGAGCATCAAGGGCCGCCTCGACTTCGGGCCAGTGCGTGCGGTACACCTTATCCACGTCCTTCTTCCTCTGCGGGCTGCGTATTTCCAGAGAATCGAGTTTGAAGGTGCGCGCCTGCTCGGCCACGAAGGCTGGCTCCTGATGATGAATCAGCTCGTTGCCGTCTTCATCGATCAGCTTACGGGCAAGAATCTCTTCGATTCCCAGAACCAGCTCGCTGAATGTTGCGGCAATTTTTTCGCAGCTTTCCTTCTCTGCCTCCTTGAGCGATTTTTCAAATAGCTTGCGCTCATCCTCACCCAGGCTCATCCGCCGCGAAAATTTTTGCGTGTCGATCACGATACCTTCGATTCCCGAGGGAACCTCCAGCGAATCATTCTTGACATCTTCTCCCGCACGACCAAAGATCGCATGGAGCAGCTTTTCCTCCGGCGTCAATTCCGTTTTGGAATTGGGCGAAACTTTGCCCACACGAATATCGCTCGGTTTGACGTAGGTGCCTGTTTTTACGATGCCACTCTCGTCGA
>JAJRWS010000458.1 GCA_024276705.1 Planctomycetota bacterium
CTTTTTTTTGCGGCCCAAGGCATCGTCCAGCAAGCGGTGGGCCTCTGCCTCGCTGTGCCCTAGTGCGCGTAAGACTTCGAACGCCTCGCTTACCAGGTCTCGTTCGACGTCGGCATGCGTGGGTGCGTCCCGGGCGATCAATAGAGCGAATTTGGGTACTTTTCGCCGCAGCTTGGCGATGATACGTTCCGAGGTAGCCGGACCAATGCCGGGCAGTGTGCTGAGCCCTTTGGCATCCTGGTCTTCGATCAACGCGGCCACTTCCTGGACGGGGCGGATCATGGCCCGCAGGGCTTTCTTGACTCCCACTCCGTCGACCTGGCAGAACAGTTCAAAAAATTCTCGTTCGATGCCGCTCAAGAATCCAATCAAACGAGGAGTCAGTCGGCCTTGCATCGGATTGCCTTCCAGGTATTCGATCGTGTACAGGCTGATTGTCTGGCCTAGCATTTCCTGGAGGTGGCGACGAGTAAATTCGGGGATGAAGACTTCATATTCGAATGCTTCGACGGCCAAGGTGAGGCGTTCGCCCGAAACGTGAACCGGAGTGCCAGTGATTTTGGTGATCATGGAGATTGGGGGCTGGGGGAAAGGGGACCGCGTTACTGGGTGTTGCGTAGCAATGCGCCGGCGGGGCCGTGGGCCAGGTGGTAGTGGCATAGGGCAATCGCCAGGGCATCGGCTACGTCGGGCGGTTCGGGCAGGGCCGAAAGGTTGAGCTCGCGCTGGACCGCCTGTTGTACCTGGAATTTTGGCGCTCGGCCACTACCGGTGACCAGGCTTTTGATTTGGGTGGCGGCATAGTCGGCCACTTCCAGCCCGCCCTGGGCAGCCGCGAGGCAGATCGCGCCACGCGCATGTCCCATCAAGATGGCCGTCGTGGGCCGATCGTAATGGGAGTAGAGTTTTTCCAACGCCATCACGTTGGGCTTCAGCGTCTGAATGACCTCCGTGACGCCAGCGTGAATATCGTGGATTCGCTCGGCGAGGGTTCCTCGAGAACGGCCTCGTACCACGCCAGCTTCCACCAGCCGAAGCTGTCGATCGACCAATTTCAGCACTCCATAGCCGGTAATATTCAAGCCAGGATCGATGCCGAGGATACACAATGGGGGTTCCGCGCTTTTCTTCATTCCGCAATCCGCATTCCGCAATCCGCATTTTGTACCCATTCGGTGCCGCTGGGGCGATCTTCCAGCATGATGCCCAGTTCTTCCAGTCGATTGCGGATCGTGTCCGCGGTGGTAAAATCTTTGTTGGCGCGTGCGGTTGCGCGAAGCGCGATAAGCAACTGCATCAAGCCCTCGATCGAGTTGGCGTCGCCAGCGGTCCACTCGGAGCCTCCAGTTCGATCTTCCAGGGTGATGCCGACAGAAGTGAGGCTTTCACGAATCGTGTCCGCGGTGGCAAAATCTTTCTTCGCTCGGGCCGTGGCACGCAATGCGACGATCAGTTGCATTAAAGGCTCGAATCGGTCACTGGTTGCGTTCGTGGCCGTAGGTTTTTGGCAGAAGATCCCCAGGATGCCTGCCAGTTCTTTCCAGATGGTTAGCAACTGCCGCAGCTTACCTAGGGCAGCCGTATCCTGGTGACGCTCCACGGGATCGCCTTTTTCCTGATCCAAGCCGGATTCGTCGCAGAACTTGTTGATGAGTTTGGCCAACTCAAACAGCTCTCCAATCGCACCACCCGTATTGAAATCGTCATCCATTGCAGCCAGGAATTTGTCACGGCAACTCGAGGCTGCTTGCAGCGTGGGATCGTCGCTGGCTGCGCTGGCTCCCTCGGTCCGTGTACTGGGAACGACCAGGTCGTAAAAATCGTTGCCGGTGATTCGTTGGTATCTTTTCAGCAGGCGATAGAAGGATTCCAGGCCTATTCCGGCATCTTCAATGGCCGGTTCGTTGAATTGGACGGTGCTACGGTAATGCGTTCGCAATAGGAAGAAACGAATCCGCTCGCCCCCTTGCCGGGCGATCAGTTCGGCCAGTCCGCCCGCTCCTTTGGAACGGCTCATTTTTCCCCCTTCTGTCGCCGTCGCGTTGGCAGCCGAATCGGCCATGGAGGTTTTGTTGAGTTTGCTGCCCGGTTTGCTTCGTCCACCGACTTTGCCGGTCTGGCTGGACGAGCGCAAAAGGCCATTGTGGGCCCAGTAGGTGGCCATCGGACGAGAATGGCAGCATTCGCTTTGGGCAATTTCATTTTCGTGGTGAGGAAAAACCAGGTCGAGTCCGCCACCGTGGATGTCGAAAGTTTTGCCCAGTAATCGCCGGCTCATCGCTGAGCACTCAATGTGCCAACCTGGTCGACCTTTGCCCCAGGGGCTCTCCCATGAGGGTTCGTCCGGTTTGGCCCCTTTCCAAAGAGCAAAGTCGGCGGCATTTTGTTTACGCCCCACTGTGGTTCCCCCTTCGCCCTGAAGGTCGCTGACCGAGCGATTGCTCAGTTTGCCGTAGCCGGTGTCTTTTGTCACATCGAAGTAAACATCACCATCCGATGCGTAGGCAAAGCTTTGTTCCACCAGCGAGTGGATCAGACCAATGATTTCGTCCATGCATTGGGTCGCTCGAGGAAAATGGTTGATTTGGTCGACACCCAGTGAAGCGAGATTTTCCTGGTAGTCGGCGATGTTCTCCTGGGCCACCTCGAGCATTGAGATGTCGCGTTGCCGCGCCTTGGCGATCAGTTTGTCATCGACATCGGTGATGTTGACTACCCAGGTCACTTCGTAGCCGCAGTAAGTCAGATAGCGTTTGATGCAATCGAAAATCACCGGCCCCACCATGTGGCCGATATGTGCCTTGTCGTAGACCGTAGGGCCACAGAGGTAGATGCCCACTTTGCCAGGTTGTACGGTGCGGAAAGGCTCTTTGCGCTTGCTCAGCGTATTGTAAATGCGTAACGATGCGTGGGGTTCGGAAAGAGAGACAGTATCCATGGGGAGAGGGTTGAGGGTTGAAGGTTCAGGGTTCAGGATAAAGGTGTCGGGTGGAAAAGGGTAAAGTCAGGAGGGCGGGGTCTGGGACGGGTTATTTATCAATAGTTATTTGTCAATAGTCATTTGTCATTAGTTTCAACGGAGGATCATTCGTTGACGATTCTATTTCTTTTTCGCTGTCTTGACGGAGGCATTGAGGATACGGCAAAGCTGCTGGTTTTCGTCGATCCGTGCTGCAA
>JAJRWS010000459.1 GCA_024276705.1 Planctomycetota bacterium
AACCCGACTGGGAGGCAAGGTCGGTCATCATCAATATCCATGGCCTTATGTTTCTGTTGAATGCAATGGTTCCAGTCGAGTACGAGTACGAGCAATATCACTACGGAACTGTCGAACTCTGCCAGTCCCCCGGCAAAGCCGAGGGTTTTCTTACATGAATAAGGAAATAGGTCATGCGAAATACGAGGCCTAACCTGTTGCCGCGACGATCGTTCCTGGGCACGGTTGCCGGTGGCGTTGCCGCCTCGTTGGCGCTGCCCATGCGCTCGGGAGTTGCATCGGCAAGCAAACCAGAATTGGAGGCGGGTGAAGGCGTGGTCGATACGACACCACCGCTGGGTATCGAGATGGCCGGTTTCCACCGACCACTGGGGAAGGAACGGCGGATCGCAGGCATCCGCCAGCAGACCGCCGCCCGGGCGCTGGTCCTGCGCCTGGGTGAGGTGCAGGCAGCTCTCGTGTCGCTCGATATTTGCGGTGTTTCGGCCGAGATGACAGCCCGAGTACAGCAACGTATTGCCGGACAACTGGGTATCCCCGCCTCGAATATCCACCTCAGTGCCACGCACACGCATTCGATGCCGACCTTTCGGTACCTGCGCCAGTGGGGAGCCATTTCGCCCGAATACATGGAGTCGGTCGAGACGAAGATCGTCCAGGCGGTACAACTCGCCCAGGCCGACCTGGCACCGGCCAAACTCTCCCTGGGCAAGAGCCAGGCCCCGGGGGCCAGTAACAACCGCACGACCAAGACCTGGAAGACCGAGGAACAGTTCAGTGGCGATTCCACCGATGCGGAGCGCTGGCTCGATACGATGGTGCATGTGCTCCACTTTGAGCGGGCACGTGGCAAGCGAAGCCTGCTCTGGTACCATTTTTCGGCCCATCCGGTTTGTTACCATGACGACCAGGCGGGCCCCGACTGGCCAGGGCTGGTCGCCGACCTGGTCCGGCAGCAGCACAAGCTGACTCCCTCCTTCCTGCAAGGCCACAGTGGCGATGTCAATGCGGGCGATGCCGAGCATTGGATCGGCACACCGGAGAATACGGCAGGCCCCGTCGCCGCGGCAATTGGACGGTCGCTCGATTCAGCCCGGTCGGTGCGGATCGATTGCCTGCGGATGCGCTCGCAACCGGTCCCGTTGCCCCTCGATCGGGAACGGTTCGCCCAGTGGCTCGCCGCCTATCGCCAAGATCCTGAAAAATGCAACACGGGTCCCTGGGTCGATGCGCGGTTTGCTAAAGCATGGTTCCAGAGTGCCAGCCAGCGGGACGCCAGCCAGGCCCGGACCATGGTGCCGATGGCCGCGATGCAGTTGGGCGAACTGGGGATGGTTTTTCACCCGGCGGAACTCTACAGCGGCTATGGACTGATGATCCAACGTGATTCGCCGCTGGCCAACACGCTCGTGGTCGGTTACACCAACGATCTGGTCGGTTACTTGCCCGACCCGGCCGCCTACGAGGCGGGCGACTACTCGGCCATCACCGTACCCAAGATCATCGGCTTGCCCCCCTTCGCTCCCACCGCCGGACGCGAGTTGACCAGCTCCGCCGTGGCCTTGCTGAAGCAAGTGGTGAGCTAGCCGCGGTTCCCTCTTGGAGAGAATCGAGCGAAACGTATCTTCCAGCCTGGTTCTGCCAAGTGGAGGCCCCCCCTGTTCGGTGGCCCATAGTAGCATTTTATACCAACAGCTCGGTAATACATATAGTTTATTGGGTATATACAGCCATTTATTTCAATATATTTGAAAATTTCCTTGACATTCCGATTATAGTGCAGTTATTATTCCAGCAATAGTAGTCAATTACGTTCGATGTGGATTCAATTCAGGCGACCTGTGTGATTCGTGGGCAGGCGTACCGCTGGAGGCTCGTGAATTTCCATTTTCAGACCAACTCTTTTCCAGAGGGTGTTCTATATGTCCATATTAAGAGGACTTACGGCATTGATTGCAGCAGTCATGGCCTTGTTTTCTTGCCCGTCCGCCATGGGGAATACCGTGGGCTTGTGGCTATTCGATACGATGGAGGATACTACATCTTTCACAGCGGGCACCTTCGACCCGCCCGGTGGCGAAACACTGCTCGACTCCTCGGGCAACGGTCTCGATTTCGTTTCCAGCACGGATTTCGGCACCATCGCGTTGGACTTCGATACGCCTTCGCTGATGGGTGTGAATACGTACTCACTCAACAGCAATAATGGGGGTGCGCGACAATTCAAAACTCCCCGCACTACGTTGCTGAACCGCGGTACAACAGGCGAACTGACGCTTGAATTCTGGCTCCAATACGTTGCTCCTTCGCCGACCGTGGGCTACGTGGCAAGTTATGATGGTGGCTCCACCTCCAATAGAGACGGCGACTGGGGCATCTATGGCGACAGCAATGGGGACATCATATTTTTCGCCGGCTTTGGTGCAGCAACGACAGATGTACGCACGCTCGATCTTGGCCAGGGCTATGACCCCGCTGACGGCAATTGGAACCATTTGGCGTTTTCAGTGGACAATATCGGCACATTGACTTCCTACTTCAACGGGAACCAGGTTCAGCAGTCGGCCATTGGGGCCGCGGGAATAGCTACGCCGGCGATGACTGATTTCGTTAATTTCGGAACCAACCCAGGCGGCTTTTTTGGAGCACACCACTTTAAGATTGATGAGTTTCGCATCTCGGACACGGCGCTGCTCCCAGGCACCGGCACCGGTGTGGGGGAACTGGCCTGGGACACACAGCTTGGCACGGTGCCTCCGGTGCTCCCACCGCGAGGGTCTGCCTTCACTGACCAATGGCTTCGGAGTCGCGATTTCACAATCAGTTCGTGGGCTTCGACAAACTACTTGGACTTGTATAGCGCCGCGGGGTTCACCGCGATCCAGGGCGGGGGCCCAGAGGCCCTCGCGGCCGGAGTCGAAACTCATTTTCTGGGCGCGTTTACGCAGCTTGATAACAAAGCTCTGACTGATATTCAAATCGCTCTGAATGACGGTTACTCCGCATTCATGCTGAAAGACGAGATTGCCGTGGCCAATATTCCCGGCATCGCTGATGTGGCCACTTACATCCGCTCTGTCGATGATCAGGCCCTGCTGATCGCGGGACTTGGCAGTACGTCGCCCAGTTATATCGACCAGGTCATCACGATCATCCAGCCGGACGCGGTGATCCATGCCTTTTATCCCTTCCAGGGCACGAGCAGTGCCACGGATGATTGGGGACCCAGTTTGACCAACATGGCTCTGGTGCGAGAAAGGACGTTGTTCCACGACGTTGCTTACTTCGCTTACATTCAGACCTTCGAAGATCTGATCGCTGGAGCTAATACGATCGACGACAATCGGCGGCTCCCTACCGAGTCGGAATTTCGCGCGGAGGTCTTTTCGAAGCTCTCGGCAGGCGTGAAAGGTTTCGTCGATTTCAGGTTCCAAAATGGTATCAGTGAAGATTTCGCATTGGTAAATCCGAGCGGAGATACGAGTTCTCTGTACGCTCCTGTCGCGGCTGCGAATACCGAAATTATCAATCTCGGCAAGAGCCTGAGGTATCTCACGAGCAGTGATTGGCGTTTTGTGTCCGGCGGTGTCAGTGCTACCCCAGCAGAGATTTTAGATTGGGACACGACGGCGGGCAACGGCCTGGTTGACGCAATCGTCATCGATGGCACCCCCACCGACTTGAAGGATGCCCTGGTTGGCTACTTTACGGATGATGCTTCCGGCGAATATTTCATGCTGGCCAACATGTTCCATGGAGATAGCCTCGACGCTGCCGCAGCTGCTGTGGATTACACCCTCACTTTTGACAGTTCCGTCAACAGCATCTGGCGACTAAATCGTCTTACCGGTTTGGTTGAAGAGATCGTGCTGACTGGCAATGTGTTTAATCTGATGCTGCCAGGAGGCACTGGCGATCTGTTTAAGTTCGGAGATGGTCTCTTTCCCGGTTTGGCAACCATACCGGGTGACTTCGACAGTGATGGGGATGTGGACGGCGCCGACTTTTTGGTTTGGCAAAGAGGTTTCGGAGATGGGTACGATGTGTCCGATCTAGCGGTTTGGAAAAGCAATTTCGGTGCTCCCGGTGCACTTTCCACGGCATCCGGAGCGACCGCCGCCGTTCCCGAACCAACCAGCTTCTGGCTTCTGCTAACGGCTACAGCGATGCTTGTTGGAGGAAAAGTCACTAATCATCGGGGCGTCGCACGGTTGCGCGGGAATATTTCGACTGCTTAGGAAGCATGTCGACAGGCGACGAACTAAGAGCCACTCAATTGTGGGTGATTCTTTGGAAAGGGAGCGTTCAATGGATGATCAGAACCATATCGTCGATTGTCGGCTGGGTCGTGGCCGATCAGATTTTAGCGATGTCGGAGTCACACAATCAGGCCGATTCATGGGTAAGAGCACTAATTTATCAAAGCCCCTACACGGTTTTACCCTGGTGGAGCTTTTGGTCGTAATCGCCATCATCGGTATCCTGGTTGCACTCTTGTTGCCAGCGATCCAAGCGGCCCGTGAAGCGGCCAGGCGAGCCGCTTGTCAAAGCAATTTCAAGCAGGTCGGCGTGGCAATGCAAAATTTTGTTTCCGCGAAAGGTCACTTTCCGTCGGGTCAGAACGTCTGGAGAGGGCGTTTCAACTGTGCCAATCCGGGCGGCAGGACGGGCAATGTTCCAGGGCGAATAGGCTGGGGATGGGGCACTTTTATCTTGCCTTACTTGGAGCAGCAAGCGGTATACGACCGGATGGATTTTGAAATGCCGGGAGTCGCCGAGCCATGGTTCGCCATCGGCGATTCGTTTGTGGCAGCCGCAACACAGCTTCCCGTGTACTTGTGCCCCTCCGATCCCCAAGACCAAGAGCTTATAGACTGCTGCTCGCCCATGTTCAATGGTGGAACTCAGGAAGAAGACGTCGGCCGCTCAAATATGGCGGGCGTAGCCGACTCCAGGGATTTCACGTGCGGTCAGGGTGGTTCGTTTGCACGTTTGGATGGCAATGGGATGTTATTCACGAAGTCGAAGCTTTCGTTTGCCGAGATTACGGACGGTAGCAGCAACACTCTCCTGGTTGGCGAAGTCGTGGGGGTCGGTCCGGGGACGAACGCCGGCTTCATGTGGGTCAGCCACGACGTGTTGCACACGGCCAATTCGATCAATACCTTTCTCCAGTACACCACTTCCTTCTCTGGCCCCTATCCGCGAGGAGTTACCCATAGCGTGGACGAGGGGGGATTCAGCAGCTTTCATCCCGGCGGCTGTCATTTTGTCTTTGCGGACGGCAGTGTCCATTTTATTTCGGAGTCGATCGACGTTTTCACCCTCGCAGCTCTCACCACTCGAGCGGATGGGGAGGTCATCAATTATGAATATTAGAACAGCCGAGATGGCCGTCTCGGCGATTCGCAGAGCTTTGCTGGGAGCGGCACTGGTGGTCGTTTTGATCAGCGGATGTGGCCGAAGCGGTCCCGAGCGTATTGTGGTCTTTGGCGAAGTGACCTATGAGGGTGAAGCGGTCGCGGAAGGAGTCATCCGTTTTCAACCAATCAAAGGTACGGTCAGCCCCGTTTCGATCGGACCGATCAAGAACGGTCGATATTCCGTGGACGCCTTAGGGGGAGTGATGCCCGGAACCTATCAAATCCAACTTCGGTCCTACCAACCCACCGAGGGTTCCAGCAGTGGCCTCGGTCCCACGCCAACCCAGCTCCTGCCGGAAAAGTACAACAAGAAGTCCGAAATCAGAATCACCATCGAGTCAGGCACCAAGCGAGTGGAGCACCATTTTAATCTCAAACCGTAACTTTCAAACCGTGACGAATGCTAACGATTGTTTGCAGTATTGTCACAAATAAAACCCCAAACGCTGAGCATTGCTCTTCTGCCTTGTATCGTGAAAAGGAATTTATCGTTGTCCATAAAATCCATGCCGACCATAACTGCACTCGATAAACGAGCTGCGTCCTTCAATCAAATGATCCAACGGGTCGCTTGCGATGAGCAGGGAATTATTTGCTGCAACGTTTGCTTCGAGCCGCTCCGATCTCTCCAGTCGGGAGACACTGGCACACCTCAAAACCTCGTGGACAACATCTCTTGTGAAAACCTTTATGCCTACGAAGACGCAGGCATGGCCAGTGGCGCTTACCTTGCATCGCAAACTCTCCGTTATCGCGTGACGAAAGAAGTGGAAGCTCGTGATCATGCCGACGCTGCGTTTGAAGGGATTCGCACCATCTATGAACTCGGTGCGAAAGGGAAACGCCCCGGTTTTTTCCCTAAGCCTTACGCCGGACGGTACAGCAACCATTTCAGCCGCGACCAATACCTATTCGTAATGACCGGCCTGGTCGAGTACTTGACGATTGCAGACAATCCACGTCAGACTGCCGTTCTGGATATGCTGGAACGGATGGCCGCCTACTGGATCGATATCGACTATAAAACCAGCTACTTCGGCCTCCCTTCCTCCTGTCATCTCGACGATTACATGGGTTCGGTCTTTCTTGGCATCGTTGGCATCGCTGCCTGCGCGACAGGCGCACCTCGTTTGCAACGCGAATACGATCGTTTACATCATCATCAGCGTTTAGGGCATCGCATGCCGCAGACGCTGATGGCCACATTTCGTCGTGGAGAAACCTATGACGCGGCGATGTACTTTCGGCAAGTTGAGAATGCGATCATGATGAAGGCAATGGCGATCGACGACATCTGGGATCGAGACCCAGAGTATCGCGATCTTTGGCGGCAGTCGCTGCGGACTTTCTGGGAAGACGACCTAAGGGTTCCACTCGACTCAAAAACAGGGCTCAATCACTTCATCGTCGGATATGACTTCGAAACCGGGCGCACCTACCTTACCGATCCTGGTGTGATCGAAGAGTTGGAAAACCCACTGAATCTTTCGGTTCTCAATTGGGGTGGATTGCGTCAGAACGCGGGGAGTTCACAGACGGCGTTTGCAGCGGCGATCATCGCCGACCGACTGCACCTTTCCGACGCGAACGACACCATGCAATTGATCCTAAACAAACTCTCACTCGAATGCTTCCGAGGAATTACCGCCCCCGATTCCCGACACGTTCCCCCCGGTCACGAATTCGAACAGAACATCCTCAATACCGGATATGTCACTTATTGGCTTTGGACCTACTGGCTGGCCCGCGAGCGATCGCTAATTGATGAGAGTCTTCCTTAGCAGGAACAACTGAAAAATGGATATCAAAAACTTTACTTATAAGTCATTCAAGTCTCGCTTACTTATCTTGTTCTTTTCTTGTTCTTTTGAAAAAGGGGAAAGCTAATGGTAGTTTCACGAACGCTTTTGATGGGTCTGCTCAAAACGAGGAGCAGCAAAATGTTCTTGGGTGTGACTCTGGCCGCGGCAGTGTGGTTGTCGGCTGCGCCTGCATCGGCAGTTGTCCTGCTGTCGTACTCCATGGATGAAGGGGCCGGTACGACGGTCGCCGATTCTTCCGGCTTTGGCAGAGATGCAGCCATGACCGCCGATCTGGCTGCGCAGCCAGGCACATGGGTTTCCGGTTCCACGGGACTTGGAGGTGACTTTGCGGTCCATACGGCACTGACCGTCTCTGGCAACGTAGCGGTTGTGTGGGACGATGTGACTAAACCGCTGCCACTGACTGACTTCGGATCTTTTACCGTGGAAGCTGACATCAAACCAACTAGTTTTTCCGCGAATGATTATTTGTTTGCTATCGGCGAGACGATTGGAACGACGGTGAGCCTACGATGGGACCCCACTTTGTCAGGAAATAATGCCAGTATCAGCTCGGTGACGGTTCTCACGTCGAACGGAGGTTTTCAAAGTGAAGCCATTGCACTCAGTGCTGGCAATGAGTTCGTGTCGGGCGCGTGGCAGCACCTTGCCTTGGTTTATACCGAGACTGGCGCCGAAACTTCGCAAATTGAAATCTTTAATGATGGTGTTTTGGCAGGCAGTGTTAGCTTGCTCTATCAAATCGTAGACCCCTCACCAACTAAAGTCCACATCGCGCAAACTGGCGGTACCCCTACTTGGTTCAACGGATATGAAGGCGATATCGATAATTTCAAGATTTCGGCTGCCGTCCCCGAGCCCGCGTCGCTGGCTTTGACGCTATTCGGCGTTTCCGTGATATTCACCATGGCCAGACGCCGTAAAGTTTAAGTCGAAGCTCAATAGTTAGCGCGGGACTGGGAGCCTCCAGTCCCGCGCGTTACTTGACCCGTTTCTACCTCCCAGCGGTATTCATGGCAACCACCTGACGGGGGTTGCTGAATTGGAAAGCCTCGTAGGATGATGGCGTTTCTGAACATTGTGCAATTCGCGCCCGTGGCGCTGCCAGGCACACTCTGATCGGCGGTCTTCATGCCACGGCCACGCTCTTTTTTCGGTGAGCACAACTCTCATTCAAGGAAGACCCGCCTACTATGCAACGCTTCACATTGTTTCCCATGCTATTTTTGACTCCAGTGTTGATGTTCATGTCAATCGCGATGCCTGCCTCGGCCTTAACCGAAGCGGTTGACTCACCATGGTCTGTCGCGGCGAATCCCTACCGCCTGCGGTTGAAGCTGGATCGATCGATCTCTGGGCCGACGGCAATCGAGCTCGACCCACAGTCGGTGATCGAGCGAGTTGCCAAGGCTTCGGTGGATCAGATGAATCAAGAGACCTTCGCCTTCGAGAAGGCTCTGCTGGTGAACCCGCTCACCGGAAAAACGGTGGGGCGGTTTCAGCTCGTGCGACTCGACCAACCGTTTGATATTGATGGCTCGTTTATAAACCTATCCCAAGGCAAATCCCCATGGAAAGGTTTCTTGCCTGGGATGATGGCCATCAAGCCCGTCGAACTCGGCGGCGTGGCGCGTCAGGCGTTGGTGATCAAAGAAGAGCGTGTCCTTAATGCGAAGGTCCAGCAAACCGTGCAACTGGCGATTGGGCAGCGTTACCTGCTTGAATACTGGTTCATGATGGACACCCAAGACAACGCGATGAGCGTCATGCTCAACGACCCCAGCCGTACGCTGTTTGCTCAACTGCCACACTCGTACTACAACAAGATGCCGCCGCGTGGGGAGTGGGCACATCGGCGGGTGATCTTTCGCCCTCGGATCGAGCGGGCCCAACGGGAGGTTCGGCCCGAACCCATGGACGTGTCGCTCGTGGTTTCCCACGCCTTAATCGGCCATGGCGGTGTCGCGGACATCCGCTTTCAACCCGTGGCGTGGCGATTGATCGTCGATCCCCATGAGCCGACCGACGTGCTTGACTTGTACGCCATGGCGCGGGCTGGCCATCGGCTCACGGTACCGACCGACGAGTTGCTCGCTTCTGATCCACCCGGTAATCAGGTCACCGCTGAGCTGGGTGAAGCAGAGATTCAACCTCTCAACTTCGGCGCAACGGTTGTCGCCAATGGCAAGACGACCGCTTGGACTCTCGACCCGGTCCTCCCGCTGAAGGTCGGCTTGATTCGTGGCTACCAACCGATAAAAAGTCAGGCTGCAGCCGCAGCACGGGTGGATGCTTTCCGGGGCGGCTCGTCGTCGCTGGTTATCGCCGTGGATGCAGGCACGCCGCGACTGGATGACCTCGAGGTCCGCAGCGACCTGCCCGCCGAGGTACGCTTCCACCGCTTGGCGACGGTCCCGGTCTACGACGGGCCAACCGTCAACGGCCAGGTTAAGGGTCGCCTACTCGAAACGCGTTACGAGCCGATGGTGCCGTTGGATTTTGCGCTGGATCCCGATAGCACCGACGGCGTGCATTTGCTGCTGGCAACGATCACGCCGGGTGACGACACGCCCAACGGCACTCAACACGGCACGATCAACCTACGATTTAACCGTCAGGAACTGGATGTGCCTGTCCAGTTGAACATTGCGCCGATGACCTTGGCCCCCAAGCGGCACTTCGGCACGCTTTTCGGCGCCATCTCGTTCCTGGTCGGATATGAGAAGGGTGTCGCGGGGATGGTCGAGGACACCACCACGGTCGCCGCGTTCCACGGTCTTGACGACAAAGGATTGTCGCCCAAGACCGTCATGAGCCTGAGCATCCCCGACATGCCCGACACTCGGACGCGTGAGGTCCGCACCTTGGCCGAGCGTTACTTCCACGTGATGCTGGACCATCATCTGCTTCCACAAAGCCCCGCGATCTACGCCTATTTCTCTTACAACGTCGTAGAGCGGGGCGAAGGCTTGGCACCGGAGCTGACCGGCTGGGATTTCTCCCACGGGTATGACGAGGCGATCAAAGAGTTTGTTATCGGCCGTGACATGCCGTGGTTGATGGTCGGGCGCACCAACGGGCATCTCATCAACCGGATCACGCTCAATAACGGCAAGACGTATAGTATCGACTCGAACCCTGATGATCAGAATTGGGTGGAGCTTTCCCGCGAAGAGTTTGATCGACTCGTCGGCGACTACTGGAACCATTTCGCGGCCCACCTCGAGGACCTGGGCGTGCTCGACCGGGCCCTGTTCGTGATCGATGAGTCAAGTTCCAAGACCTACGCCAACATCTACGCCTACGTCATGGCGATGAAGTCGCATCCCTGCGCGAGCCAGATCAAGATCGGCCATACCACTTACAATACCTCGACATGGACGCACCGTCTGCCTAGCGGCAAGTTACTAATGGACGAGGTGCTCGACGTGCCGATGCCGATCAACGACGAGCACTTCAATTTTTTCGAGCCCGAGTGGTACTCGCGGTTCAAGCGGCCCGGTAAGGTCTCGTGGGTCTATAATGTCGAAAGCGATCATATCACCCTGCAGAACACCGGCCTGAGCACCCTGTTTGTACCGCTGAAACTCCGACACTTCGGTGTCCAGGGCTGGTACGATTGGGAGTGCTTTACCTGGTCGATGCCTTACGGATATCGCGAGGGCGCCATGGGCGGATTCGAGTACGTCCTGGGCCCCGCGATCAACCCTTGGGTCAACCCTTTCTACCATCACGGCCCAGGCGTACTCTCATTCTTTTACCCTCCTGACCCGCGCGGGCCGGCGTCGGAGCCGACCGATCTGGTGATCCCCTCTTACCGCTTGACACTACTGCGCGACGGAATCCAGGAACGAGCGTTGCTCAGCGCCCTGCAGACCGGTCGCGACGATGTCGGCAGCGTACTGAAGGCCAACGCCCAACGACTCGGCCGTGTCGAGATAAACCTGGCGGCGCTCTGGTCCGACAATCCAGTGCAGTGGCACCTCGACTATACCCATTACCGGGAGGCACGGCGTCTTCTTTTCGATCTAGCGATGGAGAGTGCGACGCCATGAGCCAGAACAATACACGAGCATTCCATTTGTCGTGTTCAATGGTTAATGGTTAATGGGAGTGAATGATCCATGAATGCTTTGCAGAGACGAGGGCTGATCCTCTGTGTTCTGTTTCTTGCCGGACCTCGACATTCGGTTCTCGTGGAGGGCTCCGACTGGGCGGTGGATTCCCATCCCTACCGCATCGGGCTGAAGTTGGAACGTCCGATCGCCAAGCCGACGGTTGTCGCCCTGGACCCGCGGAGAATTATCGAGCGCGTCGCCAAGATCGCCATCGATCAGGTCAATGCCGAGACGTTCGCGTTCGAGCGTGCCGTGCTGCTCAACCCCAAAACCGGCAAGACGGTGGGGCGGTTCCGGCTCTTGCGTACCGACACCGCGATTGAAATCGATGGCTCGTTTGCACGTTTGCAAGGTGGCGAACCATCGTGGCACGGCTTTGCACCAGACAAGATGGCCTTCAAACCCGTGCGTCTAGGTGGTAAGTCGTCCACGGCGCTCATGATCCGGGAAGAAAAGATTGCCAACGTAAAGCTTCAGCAGACCGTGCAGCTGGTGTCAGGGCAGCGTTACCTGCTCGAATATTGGATTATGATGAACACGGTAGATGGCGAGATGAGGGTGATGCTCCACCACCCTCATCACCGCCTGTTCTCACAACTGAGGCACTCCTATTTCAACAAGATGCCCCCGCCCGGTTCGTGGGAGCACCAGCGCGTGATCGTTCGGCCCGAACTTTCTCGAACGTCTTCGGTTGGTTTGCTGTCTCCGCTCAACGTCGATCTACGGATCGCCCATGCATTCGTCGGGCAGGGTGGCATTGCGAAGATCCGCTTGCAACCAGTGGCATGGCGGTTGATCATTGAACCCGATGAACCAACCAACGAGCTGACACTCTACATGATGGCGCGGGCCGGTCATCGACTAACCGTCCCCACCAACGGCATGCTTGTGGACAAGAGTAAGGGTGACGTAGTCACCGCTGAGCTAGGCGAGGCCCAAATGCAGACACTCAACCCCGGCGCGGTGTGCATCACCGATGGTGCAATCGCGGCATGGACAATTGACCCGCCGCTCCCGATGAAAGTTGGCATGATCCGCGGCTATCGCCCCAAAAGGGATCAGGCATCAGCGGAAGCGCGCGTCGATGTCTTTCGAGGTGGCACGGCTTCGCTGGTGATCGCCGTGGATGCGGGTACGCCACGGCTCGACGACCTCGAGATTCACAGCGACCTACCCGCCGAGGTCCATTACCACCGACTGGCGACCATCCCGGTATACGACGGGCCTACCGTCAACGGTCAGCTTAAGGGCTGTCTCATCGAAAAACGCTACGAGGCGATGGTACCGGTAGACTATGCTCTCGATCCGGACAGCGAAGACGGGTTGCATCTGATCGTAGCCACGATCACGCCATGCAGCGATACTTCCGAAGGTGAACAACACGGCAACATAAGCCTACGGTTTGGCAACCGGTCCTTGACCATCCCTGTCGGGTTACGAATCGCGCCGGTGTCGATCGAGCCCAAACGCCACTTCGGTTCGCTCTTTGGCGCTTCGCTGTTCCTGCTGGCTCGGCCCAAGGGCGTGGCCAACATGGCGGAGGATAGCGTTTCGATCGCCACGTTCCATGGACTCAAGGGGGATGACTTGTCACCTCAAGTTACGGCGAAATTGCCTTCTCCGAACTCCCTTCGCGGCGGGTCGTGCAATGTGCGTTCCCTGGCCGAGCGCTACTTTCACACCTTGTTAGATCACCACTTGTCACCCAGGTGCCCGGGGCTTTACCTCGATTTCTCTTACGACATTGTCGAACAGGGGCAAGGTCTTGCGCCAAAGCTGGCCGACTGGGATTTCTCGAAGGGGTTCGATCAAGCCCTCGAAGAATTCGTCATCGGTCGAAACATGCCCTGGCTAACGGTCTATCACAGCAACGGCCACCAGATGCATAAGCTCAAACTCCGCAACGGTGTGACGTACAGCGTCGAAGCCAACCTCGAAGATCCCAACTGGGTAAAGCTATCACGAGAGCAGTTCGGCCAGCTCGTCGGTGACTACTTTGATGGCATCGCCCGCCACCTCGAGGAACGGGGCGTGTTGGATCGAGCGCTGTTCGTGATCGACGAGTCGGGGCCCGAAACCTACGAAAACATCCACACTTATGTGATGGCCATGAAATCACGGCCTTACGCCAGCCAAATCAAGATCGGTCATACGATTCAGAAAACGGCTGCATGGACTCGCCGCTTGCCAGGTGGTGCTCTACTGATGGACGAGGTGCTCGACGTACCCATGCCAGTCAACGATGAACACTACAACTACTTCGAGCCCGAGTGGAACTCGCGTTTTGAGAAGCCCGGCAAGATTCAATGGGTCTACAACGTAGAGTCCGACCACCTCAACCTCGAAAATGCAGGCCTGAGCACGACATTCTTGCCGTTGAGGCTCCAGCATCTGGGCGTCGACGGCTGGTACGACTGGGAATGCTTCATCTGGTCGCTGCCGTACGCCTACCTGGAGGGAAAGCGAGGTGGATTCAAGTACGGCACCGGGCCAGTGATGAACCCGTGGATTAACCCGTTCTACCACCACGGCCCGGGCGTGCTGTCGTTCTTCTACCCACCCGATCCGCGCGGCCCAGCCGAAGAGCCGACCGATCTGATCATCCCTTCGTACCGTCTGACACTGATGCGAGACGGCATCCAATATCGGGCCCTGATTGAAACGTTACGAGCAAACCTGGACGAAGAAAAACTCAAAACAATCGAATCCTGGCTATCGTCTCTGTGGGCGGACAACCCAGTCCAATGGTATCTTAGTTACGGCCCCTATCGCAAAGCGCGCCGCCAAATGCACGATCTCGCTATGGAGAGCCTGGCAGATGGAAATCCTTGATCGCGGCGCCGTTTTTGATGCTGTTCACACCTCTCCAATGGGGCAAGCCGATCACCTTGGCCAGCGATCCCGAGGGGCAACTGTATGAAAATCCAACTCAAAGCATAGTTTGTAATGATGTCCCAGTCCCCCGTGCAGGCCGAGAAGCTTCTTCCTGTCGGCTCTCACCCGACACCTCTTGGCGCACCTCATTTTCCAGATCGACTACACGCATTCGTTTGGCGCAACTGGCAGTTGGTCGAGCCGGACCGCCTGGCTCAGCTTGTCGGTACCTCCACGGCAAACCTTGTTGCAATTGCCACATCCATGGGACTACCGTCCGACTCGCCAATATCCCCGCTCATGCGCAAGCGCGGCTACATCACCCTCGTTCGACGAAACTGGCATCTGCTACCGTACGATCAGTTACTTACGTTACTGGGCATGAGCGGCGATGAGCTGGCGTTTTCCTTGTACGAAGATGATGGCCTCTACCTCAAGTTAGGAAGCCTGAAGCCGAAATGCTCGCCACTACGATATCGCAATCCGGACGCTAGGGCTCGAACGCGGGAAGCAGAAATAAAACACATCGTGGAACAACATTTCGGCAACCTACTGTCGAGCGCCACGGAACCTCGCTTCCACTTCGTGGAGCAGCTCGCCCAGCCTGAGGAAAAGGTAACGAAGCGAGATCCTACAAAGCAGGATTCACAACAAGGGCTGCGTCTCATCTACTCCTACTTCGGAGGCTACGGCGACGCGCTAATCGATATTGCCATGGACCCGTATCCGGACGGTCTCTTGGCCAAGCTCGCCGACCTCGGCGTGAACGGTGTCTGGCTGCATGTGGTCTTACGACAATTGACTCCTGGAGGAGAGCACTTTCCCGAATTCGGCGACGACCATGAGAAACGATTGGCCAGTCTCAAGCGACTTTCCCAACGGGCCAAACAGCACGGCATAGGCGTTTACCTCTACGTCAATGGAATGGGCATTACCCATCCAGCGGGGCGGCATCGATGGAAAGATCGGCGAATACTCAATTTCAGCCGTCGGCCCCGGTCCACGAGCAAAACGTCATTGGGAGTTGGCCAGGCAGCGAGGCCTTAAAACGGTCGCCAAAGGCATAGACCGTGTGCGCTTCACATTCGGCGCCGTAGCGGTACAAGGCTTCAACCGCTATGCCGGTCAGTTCCAGTTCGGTCATGCCGGGTTTGACCGATTCGACCATGGCTTGCAAGGCCATTTCGCCCAGTCGTAATCCTTCCCGTAAACAGGCAATCTCTTCCGGCGATTTGATGCTGCGCAGCCGTGTCATGATGATGTCATCGGCATTGACGATGGTCGCAGCTAGTTTCCTTAAGCGAGCAACAAGCATCGGAACCACTGGCTTCCGTCCCAACCAGGAAGCAGCTGAGTCCATGGTGAATGGAAACGAAGTGATGATTACGCATTTGGTTCTCGTGACGTTAATCATCCAGTTTCGTAGCAGTCGATCTCCGAATGAGCAGTTGCGTATCAAGAACACGATGAATCGGTTGGCGATCCGAGTGATTTGCCCGATCTAATAACATCCGTAGCGCGGTACGGCCTATTCGCTCTAGCGGCCAATAGATGGTGGTAAGCGGGGGGTCCAACTGTGAGGCCATCGGTAGATCCGCACCGCCAGTAACCGACACGTCACGGGGCACCTTTAAGCCCGCTTCACCAAGAACGCAATAGGCAATCCGTGCCAACCCATCGGTCTCACAAATCAATGCTGTTGGGCGCGTTGACGCAGGCTGATCGAACAGCGATCGCAGTGCGCGCCGAGGTTGCGAGTCTCCTACATCGCGAAAAACGATTGGTGCGCGTACAATGTTTGAGTCCTTGAGATTTCCGTCCGATGCTAAGCACGCTTGGCGGATGCCCGACGCCATTTCAAGATTTGCCGTGTTGGGATATAGGGTTTCCGAACAGAAGAAAGCCAATCGCTGATGCCCCTGCATGAGCACATGCTCGGCCGCTAGATAGCCGGCTTGTTCAAAGTCGAACCCGACGGTATCACACAGCAGTCGGGGCATATGCACTCCAATAGCAACAACAGGCAGCCCGCTCTGGACAAGATGTATCAGATGCCGTTGCATCGACTCCGTGCCAAAGGGGATCACGATCATTCCATCGACTTGCTTCCGATCTAAAGCTTGTACCGCCTTCTCTTCGTGTTCGACATCGGTACCTGTCGGCACGAGCACCAACTCAATCTCTTTCGAGTGAGTCACTGCTCGTATGCCCGTTTTAATCCGCTCGAAGTAAGGAGTTTTAATATTGTAGTAGCTGATTCCAACACGCTGCAATGACGGTTTCTCTAAGGTCTCTATGTGATTAACGAACGTTCCGGAGCCTCTGCGTCGAACTACCCACCCATCCCTGGCCAAATCGCGGATGGCCCGTGCCACGGTTGGCTGGCTCAGTTGGGCGCGTTTGACAAACCAACGTTCCGATTCAATGCGATCACCCGGGCGGTAGACGCCCGACTGGATAGCCCCTCGAAGCAATTCATAGAGCTGGCGGTGCAGAGGTTGCTTTGTTTGTTTCCGTAAAACGCCGAGATCTAATCGCGGATCATAATCCATTTTATAGCTGCAATCTAATAAAGATGTAGGATTACATACATATTATACTGCAGTTCTAGACACTTTATTAGGTAAATTAGGAAAATGGCTCGAAAAGTCATTCTGAATGCATATAATATTCATGCAATGTCTACTCAAATACTGTTGTCGGGTGCTGTTGTCGGGCATACTCTAGATCTGAATCCTCGGCCCCTGCTGTTTTTATACAACATGCCTAATACGTTGGCTATGCAACCCCAGTCCCATGCAACTCTAGCTTCAAGCCGCCACTGCATATGAACCTCCATTGGCTAGACTGGTTGATCATCTTTTCGATGCTCGCCTTGGTTATTGCGGTAGCTGTTACGACAAGGAAATTCACCAAGAGCGTCGCCGGCTTCTTAGCAGCCGATCGGTGCGCGGGCCGCTATTTGCTGTGCGTCTCGGGCGGCATGGCGAAAATGGGTGCCATCGGGATTGTGGGGTATTTTGAGATTTACTACGTCGCGGGATTTACCGCGATCTGGTGGGCCATGTTGGCATTGATGTTGGCTTCGTTGTTGTCGCTCTCGGGTTGGCTGGTTTACCGCTATCGAGAAACGCGAGTGCTGACGTTGGCGCAGTTCTTCGAGATCCGCTACAGCCGAAATTTTCGCGTTTTTACGGGCATGCTTGCTTGGGCCGCGGGCGTCATTAATTTTGGAATCTTCCCGGCCGTCGGTGCACGGTTTTTCATTTATTACTGCGGACTTCCACAGCATCCAGTTACTTTGCTTGGAGCCGAATTTGATCTGACGCTGGCGATTACCATGATGCTTTTGTTGGGGGTTTCACTGTTGCTCGTCTTTCTCGGGGGGCAAGTGACGGTCATGGTGACCGACTTCATACAAGGCATTTTCATGAATGTCGCCTTTTTGATCATCCTCTGCTTTTTCTTTTGGGAATTTGACTGGGTGTCGATCATCGAGACGCTACGGGAGGCACCACCCGATGCATCGCTAATACACCCATTCCGCTCGAGTAAAGTTGAGAGTTTTAATTTTTTCTATTATATTATTGCCGCTATCTCCACGATCTACTTGTATCGCTTGGCTTGGCAAGGGGAGCAGGGGAACAGTTGCTCAGCCAAGTCGGCCCATGAAGCCAAAATGGCTGGCATCCTGGGTGAATGGAGGACGCTCATCATATTGATGGTCGTCGTCATGTTGCCGATAGGAGCTTACGTCGTTCTACATAACTCTTCACACGCAGCGGTGGCCAACGAAGTCAACAGTGTACTTGCACGGATCGATAACGAGCAGATACAGAAGCAGGTAACCGTTCCAGTTACACTGTCAAAAATTCTGCCAACCGGGATTTCTGGACTGCTATGTGCGGTCATGCTGGCAGCCTTTATCTCCACGCACGACACCTACCTTCACTCATGGGGAAGTATTTTCATTCAAGATGTGGTGCTGCCGCTACGTAAGCATCCGTTGTCGCAACGTCAACATTTGTGGCTGTTACGGATCTCGATTCTATCCGTTGCGTTGTTCATTTTTTTGTTTAGCCTGTTCTTCCCGCAGAACGAGAGAATTGTCTTGTTTTTGATGATCAGCGGTGCGATTTTCATGGGCGGCGCGGGGGCAGCTATTATCGGCGGTCTGTATTGGAAGCACGGTTCTACCTCTGGCGCTTGGGCAGCGATGATCGTTGGAGCGACGCTGTCAGTCGGCGGAATAGTTGCTTCTCAGCTTTGGCCACAAGTGGTCTACCCCCTGCTCGAGACCCATGCCCCTCGACAGTTGGAGACGCTCACGTCGGTTGTCGAATCAATCGCCAATGCCATTCCCGGCATCAATTGGAAAGTAACCCCCAAAGCGTTTCCAATCGACAGTCAATGGATATTTTTCTTCACAATCGTCGCAGCTTCTTGTAGTTATATTGCCTGCTCCCTGTTCACGTGGTTGATTCTACGGAGGACGCCGACCGATATGGACCGTGTGTTGCACCGCGGTCGGTATCAGGTGACCGAAGACCACGGCCGTCTCGATGCGAAAGTTCCTACGGGCTTGCGAGCACTCGTCCCAAGCGCTGAATTTACGAGGGGCGATCGGATTATTTTCTACAGTCAACTACTCTGGTCGTTGGCTTGGTTGCTGGCATTTGCCATCGGCACGTTCTACAACTTGACGCACGAGGTTTCCGAATCGTCCTGGGCGGCTTACTGGCTGTGGCATATTCGCATCAGCCTCGTTGTCGGAATCGGCACGACCGTCTGGTTTTGTTGCGGAGGTCTCTTAGACATGCGTCGTCTCTACCGTGATCTCGCCGTGGCAAAACGTGATGTCCGCGACGACGGTACCGTTGTGCGGAATTGAGGAGGTCAATATGACTCGTCGGTCTGGAAAAATTTTGGCGTGCCTGATTTATCTGTTGTCAAACATCGGTTGCCAGATTGAGCAACCGAACGAGATAAAAGAAAATTTGCCGGTCTACCGAGTCCGTAAGACTCCCACGCCAGTAGTCATCGATGGTCGGCTCGACGAAACTGCGTGGCAAGGAGCGAATACGATTACCCAGTTCTATCTTTTTCGTCCAGTCGCTGTTCCTCATTTACCGGCGACCAGGGCACGACTGTTGTGGGATAGCCAGTATCTGTACGTGGGATTTGAATGCGACGACGACGATATTTGGTCGTACTCCGATGTCAACGACGATCCACTCTATCAGGGAGACGTGGTTGAACTGTTCATCAAGCCGCGTCGGGACAGCCTGGCGTATTACGAGTTCGTTGTTGCTCCCAACGGCGCCATCTACGATGCCCACTACCCAAGCCGTGGGGCAGGACTCAGCAACCGATTTGGCAAATGGAACGCGGGTGCGCGGATTGCATCCGCCCTGGACGGAACCGATGACAACTGCCATGATGACGACCAGGGCTACACAGTTGAGATCGCGATTCCCCTGACCGCATTCTCCAACTTGGAGCAACCCAGTAGCAGTGCAGAGTGGACTTTTGGAGTCTTTCGGTATGATTTTTCAAAATCGTACGTAGATCCTCTGATGCTGATGTCCTTTCCCCAGGCATCGGCTCGGCATGGGTTTCATGACTATGAGCAATACACACCGTTACGGTTCGATGAATAACCACGAGTTTTTAACTTTTGGCCTTTAGCGAGCCTTGTTCATTCAAATCCGTTGCCCGTGAGGCAACTCGATGATACCTGGGGGCACCAATTAACTCAAAGTGAAAACGCTATTACGTTAGCATCCAGCACTATAACTTGCTTTAATTTCTTGCCGACGCGTCGGTTGCAAGTCCTTTTTTTCATGCTGAGGGATGGAGGAGTGGTCATGAAACGAGACACACGGTTTAACGCTCGTCTGTTGTTAGCCGGATTCTTGTGGTTGGGCGTGCCTTTGGGTTGGGTATCCCTGGGTTGGGCTGAGGAGGACGCGGGTAACACCCCATCCGATAAGAATCCTTTCTTTGCGTTTTGCTTCGATCAGCAAGATGCTCGCCAGCGCACGCTGGCACAACAAGCCGGAATGATCAAGCGACTCGGATTCGACGGAGTCGGCCATGTGGGGCTCGAACACTTGGAAGAGCGACTCCAATCGCTCGACGCCGTGGGCCTGCAACTGTTTCTTGCTGGTGCGAATGTGAACCTTGCCGATTCTCCCGAGGAGGCTCTGGTTCCGTTCCAGCATGCCTTGCCCCTATTGCAGAACCGGCCGACCGTGGTGTATTTGATTCTTGATGGCCAGCCGTCGAGCGATCAGGCCGCGGTTGCAACGCTTCGGCGACTCGCGGAGGAGGCGGCCCGGTGGAAGGTACGTATCGCTCTCTATCCGCATACGGGTAACTGGGTCAGCCGGGTGGACCATGCGGTGCGTCTGGCAAAGCTGGTTCAACGGCCGAATTTCGGCGTGATTTTCAACCTGTGCCACTGGTTGAAAAACGAGGGCCCCGATCATCTTCGAGAAACGTTCGAGACCGCCCTGCCCTATCTGTTTGTCGTGACGGTCAATGGCGCCGATCCCGCCGGCCAAAACGATCCAGATTGGGGGCGGCTGATTCAGCCTTTGGACCGTGGCACGTACGATGTGCCCGCATTGCTGCGGACACTGCGTGGCCTGGACTACCGCGGCCCGATCGGCCTGATGTGCTGGGCCATCCCCGGCGACGCGCAAATTCATCTGCAACGTTCGATCACTGCCTGGCAACAATGGACTGGCAAGTAATCGTAGACTGACAAATAATTTATTGACGATTTCTGCACCTCTAACGATCTTTCCACTGGAGACACACCATGATTCGACAGACGATTCTCCTGGCAACGTTGGTTGCCACGTTTTACAATGCCGTCCTGGCCGCGGAG
>JAJRWS010000460.1 GCA_024276705.1 Planctomycetota bacterium
AAACGGGCCAATGCGGATGGAGAATCTTGGCGGGGCGGGGCGCAAACAGACCCGCCCCCAGAGAACCGCGTAGCCGCCCCGGCCGTCCAAGTTCGACAGCCGCCAATAAACGGGCCAATGCGGATGGAGAATCTTGGCGGGGCGGGGCGCAAACAGACCCGCCCCCAGAGAACCGCGTAGCCGCCCCGGCCGTCCAAGTTCGACAGCCGCCAATAAAACAGTACCCCCGACAGGATTCGAACCTGTAACTTCCGGCTTCGGAGGCCGACACTCTATCCAGTTGAGCTACGGGGGCTTTTGCTTTATCTACTGTGCTTAATGCGGCTCCTCCCTCTGGAGGAACCATGCCGGCGACTCTTTCGACGGGGCCTGTTCTGATCCGAGGAGGAATCGTCTTGGTTAAGGTTACCAAATCAAAGCTGGCCAAGCCAGGGGAACCCCAGCCAAATATTCACTCGAATTGCCATGCTCTCGGGAACGATGGTCCTGCTCAGCAGAAGTCAGAAGGTTGTGCCAAAACTCTGCCGTTTGCTAACGATCGACAACAGACTTTCTATTCGCTACAAATTAACATGCCTGCATGCAACGCTCGACATCTCTTTGGGGGGTATGCCATCTTCAACGCGGCCATGGAACCAGACCGTACACGTACAACTCCTATTTCACTTCCAACAGCTACAGCAGACCGATCATGAGCAACCCCGCATTCCAACGGATGGCCAATGTAGATGGCCTCATTACGCCGGCCGAGGAGGCCAAGATCTCGATTTTTGACCGTGGATTTTTGTATGGCGATTCGGTCTACGAGGTATTCCGCACTTACTCGGGAGTGGGCCTCTTTTTCGAGGAGCACTTCGACCGTCTGGAAAACTCGGCCCGGTTGATCCACATGCCGATGACTCAAAGTCGCGACGAGCTGGTCGAAGAGATTCGCCGCACGATCCGGGCTACGGGCCTGTCCGCCTCCGCCCAGGACACCCCCAGTGGGCAGGATGTCTATGTGCGTTATCACATCACGCGCGGGGCGGGGCCGGTCGATCTCAACCCCGACCCGCAACTCAAGACGAGTTACGTGATTCTGGCCAAGGAAGTCCCCACCTGGAAAGCCGAGTACTACTCACACGGTATGCGTCTGGCGATTCCCCAGGTCCGCCGCAACCCGATCGGCGCCCTCAATCCTAATATCAAAGGGGGTAACTACCTGAACAATATCCTGGCGCTCCACGAGGCGGTCGAACTCGGTGCGGACGACTGTGCGATTCTCAACCGGGAAGGTCTGGTGACCGAAGCCTCCAACAGCAACCTGTTTTTCGTGATCGGGGGGCAGTTGGTGACACCGGGCGATGGAGCCGGCAACCTTCGGGGCATCACCAAAACGGCCATTCGCAAGGCATGCGACACGAACGGCCTGAAGGTGGAAGAAAAGGACCTTCACGTCAGCGAACTACCCAAGGCCACCGAGTGCTTTGTCACCAGCGCGACCCGCGAAGTGATGCCGGTGGTGAGCCTGCGGCTGGAAGATGGCAAGATCCTCGAGTTCCCCGCTGGCGGTGGTGAAATCACCCGACAGACCGCAAAGTACTATCACCAATATGTCGAACAGTACGTCCAGGAGCATGCTGACTTCAAGCTGGTTTAGAAGGCTCTCTGCTCTCCGCTTTTCACTCCCTCGACTCCGCAGTTTGCCGCCAACCCAGCTTTTCGATCCGCTTGAATTCGGTTTCGATGTCGGTTCCCTCGTAAAACGACAGCCAGCCACGCAGGTGCTGCGTCTGGCCCGGCCCGCAGTCGGGAAACTGAGGGTCCGAATGCAGGCAGGGAACGTGCTCGTTGCCCCAGGCATGCACGCAATGTTGCCAGGCCATGAGCACCCAGCGGTCTCCCGCCTCGTTTCGACAGGCGACATAAGGCGGTTGAAATCGTTTGTTGTCATTGGTGAATGAAGTAAACCCGGGCAACCCTTTGAGCATCACGCAGTTCTGCACGCGCAGCCCACTCAACGGCCGGTCGGAATCGTTGCGAAGCCACAATTCCATGCGGACATGGTCGACTTTCGACTCGACTCGGGCTCCAAACGAAACTTTGTTGGGCAGGTGGCGCGCCACTTCCAGGAGATGTTGTTGCGGACGCTGCCACTCCAACGGTTGCAGCCGGATTCCCTTCTGGTCCCAGATCGTGGGGACGTCGGTATGGGCCAGGTAGAGAAGTTGCCGCTGGGCATCCTGCTCCATCCAGATCGCCTCTGGCAGGTCGACCACCACGTAACCGCCATCGTTCCAGGGTGCAAAGAGGCTGAATTTCGTTTCACGCTGGGGCCGGATCGCGCCATCCAGAAAACCGATGCGTGGATGGCGACCGCCCGGATAGGGCAGGATCGTCAAAGGCTGGTCCGGCTGTCTAGCGGGAAAAGGCCGATTGGCCAGGCCAGCTGCCGCCAAAGCCGCCTGCGCCTGCTCGGCGGACATGCCGGTCGCCGCGCAAATTTCGCCGATCGAAAACTGATGAACCACGGCCATGTTTTCAAGCCACCGCTGCAGGGCAGCACCGGTGGCGGGGCGTGTGTTGTCACGGGTCTCGCCCGCGGCGATTGCCTGCTGGCGGTCTTTGATAACATCGTAAGCGTTAAGCGGCAGGACTCGCCAATCGACGTATTTTGCTAGATCGCGCATCGCCATGACATGGTACCCTCCCTTGGCGAGCGCCTGCATATAAGATTCAAACTTGTCGGGTGGTGTATGTACCCAGGGGTGGGCAAGGTCGGGTACACCGTGGAACTGCAGGACGGCGATTCGCCCTCGCGTGGCCCGCTCTACTGCCCGGACAAAGTCGGCCATCTCCCAGTCGGGCCTGGCATCGCCGGCCGTCGGGATCAGCAGGGGATGGTCCAATCCCGGTTGGTAGCCAATCCCCTGTCCCTCCTTGTAGGCGTATTCCGGTTCGGTCCCGCGCCGGGCCCAATGGATACCATGCTTGCGCAATATCGGCAGCGCCCCCGGAGCGATGGCATTGCCTGGAAAGGCAAAACTGACCGGCATGGGAATTCCGTATTCCCGGCACTGCTGGTCGATGGCCGTGAGCTGTTCGGGCAATTGGTCCAGGCTCTCCGCCGTCACCCCCATGTGATCCCGGGTATGGTTGCCAATCTCGAATCCATCCTTATGCAGTTGGGCAATCTGCTCCCAGGTCATGTAATCATTTTTATTGGTTGGGAAGTCAAAACCCTCGGTGATGAAAAAGGTCGCGCCGAATCCATATTTCTGCAGGATCGGCCGGACGACCGTGAAGTGCGATCGCACCGAATCGTCGAAAGTCAGCACCACCAGCTTCTCGGGAACCGGTTGCAACGCCGCGGCCCGCTGGCTGCCGATCACCAGCAGCAGTGTGCAAGCGGCGGCGATCGCCCAGGTCTGGAACCGGCAATTCCGAGGCGACGGCCTCGACCCAAGATCAGATTTCATCGTATTGCATCCTCGAAACAACCGGGATTGGATTTGGCCCGCTGAAGGGTCCACGGTGGCTGGCCAATTGCCAATGGACGTCCTGTTTGGAGCAACCCACATGGAGGGGGTCAGGTACAAGTTTTCGGCTTAACGCCCATCGGCTAAAATAGCGGATCTGCCAAAAATTGTGCCAGACCTCGCCCGGCGGTTGGCCACCCGCCACGCCCCCGTCATTTTACTCCAGGCCGATCTACAGTACAGTATCCCTAAGAACATGTTTTAAAATTCAGAAAATCGGCCGCGCAGCGGCTCCTCTAGTCCCCTCGCCCGCTTGCGGGAGAGGGTTAGGGTGAGGGCATTTGAATTTTAAAACATGTTCTAGGAATCGTCGCGATCGAAAAGAATCACCGCTCTTGAACCTGGACAGGAACCTTCCCCATGAGCCCTTCATCCTCCCCACAGGTCGCCCTGGCATTCCTGGCCCATCCGGACGATGCCGAGTTTCTCTGCTCGGGCACGTTGATGCGACTGGCCGACGCCGGCTGGGAAATCCATATTGCCACCGCCACCGCCGGTGATTGCGGCAGCATGACACTCCCACCACGGGAAATTGCCGACATTCGCCGGCAGGAAGCGGCTACGGCCGCGGCTCTGCTGGGCGCCACGTACCATTGCCTGGAAGAAATCGACGTACGGGTCGTTTTTGACAAGCCGACTTGTCAGAAAGCGATCGACCTGTTTCGGAAAATCGCACCTTCGCTCGTTTTTACCCATCCCCGCCACGATTACATGCTCGACCATGAGCAGGTCCATCTGCTCGCCCGGGCGGCAACCTTCAGCTATGCGATGCCCAATGCTTCGTCCCTCCCACGCTCCGATCGCTCGATGGTCCCATGGCTCTATTACTGCGATCCCCTGGAGGGGAGCGATCCCTACACGGGGCAACCGGTGCAACCTTCGATCTGCATCGATGTTACCGAACAGATCGATCGTAAAATTGAAATGCTCGCCTGCCATGCATCACAGCGGGAATGGCTGCGACAGCACCATGGAATGGATGAGTACATCGAAGCGCTGAAACGCCATGGTACGATGCGTGGCAGTCTGCTGGGAGTCGAGTATGCCGAAGCCTTCATCCAGCATCCCGGGCATGCCTATCCGCAGTCCGATCTGCTGGGCGAAATTCTCGTGGAGTCGTAGTCGTAACGGACGCCAAGGACTACTTTCCTCGTTCCCCCGAAACAGAATGACATGTCCGAGAGGCTCGGATTAGGGCGTAGGGAAGCCGCATTCATTATCGAGTGAGGACGGGCAGGCCTTGATTTGACCGATTTTTGCCGGCCGTGGTATACTGAATCGAAAATCACACAGGAGAGGACGTCATGCAAATCGAGCTTCCCTCTGAATTTGAGCCCTTGGTTGAGCAAGAATTTGCCACGGGACAATACGCAAGCCGCGTAGAGGTCGTTGTCCAGGCACTTCGCTGGCTCCGTGAGGAACGCCAGAAGGCAACCATGGGAATCAAACAAGGGCTAGATGATGTAACCGCCGGACGGACGCAGTCGGTCACAGAGGCATTCGCCGATATCAGAAAAGAATTTAGGGCTTCTGAAACGGAATGACACGTTCTGTTATCGTTACGCAAAAGGCGAAAGACGACCTGCGGCATTACTACGCCGTTGCAGCTGAGCACGCTCCTGAGACTGCCGCTCGCTGGCTCAACCGATTCGAAGAAGCCCTGCAGACGCTTTCCACCAATCCCACGCGTTGCCCGCTGGCACCAGAAAACGACCTCGTTGACCAATTGATATACCAGTTCTTTCATGGCAAACGTACTTCACGGTATCGAGTACTCTTCACCATCGAAAGAGACCGTATTCTTGTTCTCCACATTCGACGCAGCACGATGGACAAAGCTGCCAAAGCCGACTTGTCTGAGTAACTAAACAAGGGGGGGGGGTTGCGTGGCCCCATTCGTGACTTGCAGGCATTACTGACACGAAAGCTTTGGCAGACTCTTAGCGGCTTGCCGCCTTGGCCGTATCCAAGGGCGCCTGCTTGAAGTCACGCTCGGTCGGTTTGGCAAAGAAGAGTCGATCGGCAAAGTCGGCCAGTGCGCGCCAATCTTCGGCCAACTGGTCGTGCCCTCCCGGCCGAAAATGCTGCCCCTGGCGGTCTCCCGCGCCGAGCAGATCGAAGACTCCCTGGGCTGCTTCGAAGGTTGCCTGGGTGCCCAGCGGATTGCCCCATGCGTCTCCCAGGGCGTCGGTCGAGAGGAGCCCGCGCGGCGCCACCAGGGCTCGCAGGTAGTGCTGGTCCAGCGGCAGCCGATTCACCTGGCCGGCGAATGTTCGCAGGCGCGGATGGAACCAGTAAGAAAACCGTTTGGGGTCGGTGATCAGCTCCAGCGTTTCGCAACGTTCTCCCCGCACCCGAAAACTGCCCGTGCCGCCACAGCCCGAGCCATTGGGAACCACCAGGGCAAACCGTTCGTCCAGCGCCCCAGCCAACAGGGCGACTTTCCCGCCACGGGAATGGCCAGTGATCACCACCTTGGCCGGGTCGATCCAATCGAGCGTTTCCAGGTAGTCCAGTACTCGCATTCCGCCCCAGGCCCAGATGGCCAGCGTGGCCCAATCGTATTGAGGGTAGGCGAGGCGGGCCGACCCGGGTGGGCGTTGCGGATCGTTTTCCTTGTCGGGAGCCAGATCGGTGCGGTTGTAAATGGCCAGCACATAACCCCGCTCGATCAGCTCCCGATCGATCGGCGTGTGTCCATTCTGGTGGTTATCGTTGATGATGATGACCGGAAAGGGACGTGAAGCCTCTCTCGAACCGGCGGACGGCGGCACACCAGCTTGAGCCTTGCCCAGGGAAACACTTCGATGCCGGGGGATCAGCATCCGCACATGAACACCGATCTGACGGCCCGGCCCCATCGACATGAGCAAGCGTTTTTCTGTCGCCGCACCGTCGAGGATCGGTTCCGAGGAGATCGTCTCGGCCACGACATTTCGGGGCGCGGGTGGCAGATGGCCATATTCGTAGTACTGGATCAGCGCAACGATTTCCGCCCGTCGCCGCAGCCAGTCAGCCCGATTCTTGACCTGCGTACCATCCTGGAACACGAGCGGGTCGGGCAAGCCTTCGATCACCGGCAACCGGTCCACCTCCGGTAAATTGGGCCCAGCTCTGCCCGTGACAGCCCAACCCAGGACAGTCCAGACCGATCCCAGTAAAATCAGCAATACTAACAGACGCGTGCGGCCAGATGGACTAACCACGGCCTGATTTTTCGAATGCCAACCTGTTCCGTTCATGGCTGCCTACCGGGTGCTGAAACGATAAACGGTGGTCGTATCGTACGATTCACCCGGGCGCAGGATGGTGGATGGAAATTGCAGCAGGTTAGGTGAGTTGGGGAAATGCTGAGTTTCCAGGCAGAAGCCATAGCGATGCTGATACACGCGGTTGCCCTTGCCAATATTCGTGCCATCCAGGAAATTGCCCACATAGAACTGCACGCCCGGTTCGGTGGTCAGCACTTCCAGTACACGACCATGGGTCGGCTCGTAAACTCGGGCCGCCAGCTCCAACGCGCCCGGCTTAGTTTTTTTCAGCACGAAATTGTGATCGTACCCTTTGCCAAGAACCAGCTGCTCGTCGTCCTGATCGACCCGGGCGCCGATGGCTGCCGGCTGGCGAAAATCCATCGGTGTGCCGGCCACCGAACGCAATTCCCCCGTGGGGATCAGACCTTGGTCCACCGGAGTGAACCGGTCGGCGAATAGCTCGACCTGGTGACCGAGGATGTCTCCTTCCCCTTGGCCAGCCAGATTGAAGTAGGAGTGGTTGGTCAAATTTACCGGTGTCGGCTTGTCGGTCGTCGCGTGGTAATGGATCTTTAACGCATTCTCTTCGGTGAGCGTGTAGGTGACCTGTACCGAAAGGCTCCCCGGATACCCCTCTTCGCCGTCGGAGCTCAGGTAACTCAACACCAGTTGCGGGCCGTCGCCGGTCATGCTGGAGCTTGCGGCCCAGAGCTGTTTGTCAAAACCCTTCAAGCCGCCGTGTAGATGGTTGCCGTCGTTGTTCTGAGCCAACTTGTACGTTTTCCCGTCGAGTTCGAATTGCCCTTCCGCAATGCGGTTTCCATAACGGCCCACCAGGGCGCCGAAATAGGGGTGCTTGCCCAGGTAGCCATCAAGCTTGTCGAATCCCAACACCACGTCGGCTTCCTTGCCGTCCCGATCGGGAACCCACAGGGAGACGACGATTCCGCCAAAATTGGTGATCGTCGCTTTCATCCCTCGGGCATTGACCAGGGTATAAAGATCCACGGCCGCGCCGTCCGCCGTTTTACCGAAGAGGGCCTTCGTAATGGATGGCTCCGCTGCATGCGTATCGTGCGAAAGAGAGGGTGACATGCCAAGGATTCCCAGGGTGAGGGTGAATAGAAAGATTTTCATCGGTTTGCTACTTCCTAGAGGGTAGGGCGACCGTACCAGGCGCGAGCCACATCACGCCCCAAGAATATCCATTATGCCCAACAAGGCCGTAAAGAGAAAGCCAGGACGTTTTTCTGCCGACTGTGGCGCGTGAATCGGAACGTTCAGGATCGTCCTTATTGCGGGTACAGTAAAAATTTTTCCCGTCGGGCCAGGAAGTCATCCAGTCCCAGTTGGGTCAACTGGCAGGCCGTCTCCCGGTCGCAGCCCGCATGAATCGCCTGCCAGGCCTCCTTATTTGCGAGCAGACGCAGGTAACGCTCCATCTGCCATTGGTCCGGGTAAAGACGCCGTAACGCGCAGGCGATCTGCAAACCGGTCCGTACCGACTGGAAACGGTGCCGATTGGTTATCACGATGTTGATTCCTCGACACGATTCTCCGGTGAATTTACTGCCATTCGGGGTAAAGCGAATCGGTACGAAACCAACTCCGGGCAGCCGGTGCGAACCCAGCTCTCGGGCCAATTGCGGGCCGTCGATCCAAGGCGCGCCAACGACTTCGAACGGCGTATCGGTACCACGCCCCACCGAGACATTGGTCGTCTCCAGCAGGCCTATTCCCGGATAGAGGATTGCCTGCGTGAGGTTCCGCATGTTGGGAGACGGGTTGACCCAGCGAATCCCGGTAGCGTCCCAGTAGTCGGCACGTTGCCAACCGGTCAGCCGCACCACCTGCAAATCCAGGGTCCAACCTCGTTCCGCCTGGAACATCCGGGCCAGTTCACCGATGGTCATCCCATGCCGCACCGGCAGCCGGTGATATCCGACAAACGATTCCTGTCCTGCTTCGAGTACCGGACCGCTCACCACCACTCCGCCAATCGGATTGGGCCGATCGAGCACGACAAAGCGCAAACCGTGCCGCGCAGCCACTTCCATCGCCAGCCCCATTGTCGAAATGTAGGTATAGAAACGCGTGCCGATGTCTTGAATGTCAAACACGAGCGTATCGAGCCCAGTCAACTGGTCAGCAACCGGTTGTCGCGAGTTGCCGTAGAGGCTGTAGATGGGCAAGCCGGTTGCCGGATCGCGAGCATCCTCGATCCTGGCCTGATCGAGCTTCCCCTGCAAGCCATGCTCGGGACTGAACAAAGCAACCAGGCGAACCGCCGGCGCTTCATGTAGAAGGTCCGCCGTGCGCTCCCCGCGCCGATCGAGTCCTGTGTGATTGGTGATCAACCCCACCCGGCGGCCCGCCAGTTGGGTAAACTGGTCGCGGACGAGACAATCGATACCGGTCCGGACGAGTCGTTCGACTCGAACTGGGGAACGGTCTTCCCGATTTTTCTTCTGGCATGCTTCTCCGTCGTCTCGCATCGCGGATTCGGAACGGCAATCGCCAACAGGCTCAATCGCCGCCGCGGCAATCGAGCCGATACGACCAGCTAGTGGATTGACCGAACCCTGGCCATCGGGATGCAATCGATTGGCCAGAAAGATCACAAACAGGTTCAGTTCCGGATCGATCCATAAGGCCGTGCCGGTAAACCCTCCATGGCCAAACGCACGCGAACTGAATAGATCTCCCCGGTTGCTGGAATACTTGCTGCGGATGTCCCAACCCAGACCGCGCAGCTGGTCGCCGATTGCGCGCGGCCGGATCATTTCGATGACCGCCTGATGGCTCATCATGCCCGCCGACTCGCTGTCAGCGCCGCGGAGCATCGCCGTGGCGTACCGGGCCAGGTCACGGGCGGTGGAAAACAGGCCGGCGTGTCCGGCCACTCCGCCAAGCAGGGCCGCACGCGGATCATGAACTTCGCCGCGCAACCAGTGCCCGTCGCGTTTTTCGGTCGGCGCGGCCTGGGCGCGCAATTTTTCCTCCGGCAGATAACCGGTCTCGAGCATCCCCAAGGGGCGGTAGATGTTCTCCCGGGCAAACTGGGCGATATCTTGGCCCGTCTTACGCCGGACCAGTTCGCCCAGCACCAGGTAGCCCACATCGGTGTAGACGAATTTTTCCCCCGGAGGTTGTCGCAAACCGAGTGCCCAGATCCTCTCCCAGGCCTTGGCGGGTCCACCCTGGTAATCGGCCAGGCGGTTATCCGGCAGCAAACCTCCCTGGTGAGTGAGAAGTTGCTCGATGGTTACTTTCTCCTTGCCTTGTTGGGCAAACTCGGGAATGTGTTTTGACACGGGGTCGTGCAGTCGCAGAATACCCCGCTCGATTAAAATCATGATGCTGGTAGCGGTCGCCACCGGCTTGGTCAGCGAAGCCAGGTCGAACAGGGTGTCGGTGGTCATCCGCTGGGCCGTTGGTTCCAACTGACGGTGGCCGAAGGCCCTGAGGTAAG
The DNA here is from genome assembly GCA_024276705.1 of Planctomycetota bacterium. Taxonomy (GTDB): domain Bacteria; phylum Planctomycetota; class Planctomycetia; order Pirellulales; family Lacipirellulaceae; genus JAJRWS01. The sequence goes on from JAJRWS010000460.1 coordinate 10,245, forward strand.
CGATCGACCCCAGTTTTGTGGCCGGGTCGCAACGCCCCACCAGCACGACGCAGCCGGGCAATTGGCCCGCTTCGATTTCCGGGCCAATCAACGGTTCGATGCGGGCGAGTTGGCTGGCGCTGAGACCGATCGCTGCCGGCTCGACTTCCTGCAGGGGAGGGCAGGGGGACGCGGACCAGGCAAGGCCGCTCCCCAAAAGGAAGCTGGCAATGGCCAGGCGGAGAGGTTGGCGATTTTTGCAGTGCATAGCTGGTTACTGTTCGGTTTGAGGCAATCAGATCTGAAGGCAGGGAAAGTGTTTCATTCGGTGGGTCGGGCGGACTGCCTGGCATCCACGATTTTTTGAACCAGCCAGCCAGCCAGCAGCGTGGTCAGTGAGCCGACTACCGCATACCAGGGCCAACTCAAAGACGTGCCAAACGCGACTCCCGTAAGGATCGTCAGGCCGATCCCAAACCCGATCAGGGCTGACGTCTGCTGGACTCCACGGGTAAAGACCGCCAGCCAGTAGAGTCCCAATACGGGACCGGTCGCGAAACCGGCGATCGCCAGCACGCGCATCACGGTACTTTCGGTGGCACCGACTTCGCCACTCACCAGTGCTATGGCCATCTGCAGAATCCCAAACAACACCGTCGCCAGACGGCCGACTCGCAACTGGCTCGCGGGCGACAACTCCTCTCCACGCAGGGGTAAGTAAAGATCGCTGACCAGGGCGGAGGCGGAAGAATTCAGGGAGCTGGACAAGGTCGACATGGCCGCGGCAAACACGGCGGCCAGGGTAAGCCCCGTCAGCCCGGTCGGCATATTGTGGACAATAAAATAGGCAAACACTTTATCGCCCTGGGTAAAAGGTGTAGCAGGGGGAAAGGTTGTGTAATAGCAGGCCAGGCCCACGCCCAGGAGCAGGAAAACGGCAAACTGCACACAGACGATCAGGCCGCTGACCACCAAAGCCAGGCCCGCGTCACGTTGCCTCCTGGCCGACAGATAACGCTGGACCATTAACTGATCGGTTCCGTGCGTGGCCATCGTCAGGAACATGCCTCCAATCAGGCCCGCCCAAAAAGTCATCGTCGGTTTGACCAGGCTGAAGTCGAAGTCGAACAGATGCAGCTTTTCGTTCTCCCGGGCAAATTGGAGCCATCCTTCCCAACCTCCCGGCAAGCTGCGGATCAGGATCACCGCAGCCGCGGCCGCCCCAAGCATGTAGATAACAAACTGCACGCAGTCGTTCCAGATAACCGATTTCACCCCACCTACGAGTGTGTATAGAATCGTGATGATCCCCAGCACGACCACGCAGGTAACCATGTCCAGTCCCAAAACAGTCTGCAGGACCAGGGCGGTGAGGAAAAGTCGCAGGGCATCGCTCAAGTTGCGTGTAACCAAAAACAACACCGAAGCAGCCCGCCGTGTGGCCTTGCCAAAGCGTGATTCCAGCACTTCATAGGCCGTAAATGGCGCTCCACGAAAATAGAGCGGCAACAGTACGCGGGCCACGACCATTCGACCGATAATATAACCAAAGGTAATCTGTAAAAAACGAAGATCGCCATGATCGGTTGCCCAAGACATGCTTGGGACACTCAGGAATGTGACGGTACTGGTTTCGGTAGCTACGATGGATAACAATAAGGCCCACCACGGCAAGGACCTGCCCCCCAGGTAATAATCCGCCGCATTGCGCTGATTACGCCCTATCCATAGACCAAAGGCCAACACAGCCAATAGATAGACCAGCACAATGATGCTATCGATGGTGTTGATGGAGAGATTCACCAGTCTGGGTACTCATGGGTAAACAAGTCGGGGCAAATGTTTTATCGAATCAGCCGCGAATGCATAAGGAGCGGAATCTTCTTAGACCGAGTAGCCTCTGCCGCCTAAGGAACCGTTCAAAAATAACTTCGGTAAATGGTAGTGTTCAGTGTTCAGGGTTCAGGGAAAAAGGACAAAAAAGCTGATCGGCATGGGGCAACTTCAAATAAGCGGATAGCAGTCCAAATTGGCATTCACTTTCATACTGAACCCCGAACCCTCGTCTGGAAGTAGGGAAGTTATTATTGAGCCATGCCTAAGCGACTGAGCATAGCGACAATGAGGCGGTAAACATCCAGTTTTTCGTGTTTCAGACCCATGTTACTTCGATCCCGATCCCGATAGCGATCCCGATAGCGATCCCGATAGCGATAGTATTGATGGCAGTAGTAAAAAGGGCTGCCCCTAAGCCGTACGTAGCCTACAGCAGCTCAATTTCCACCTAACAGGCTGAACAGCGCAGATCTTTCTCTTTTTCGCGCATGAAATCTATTCACTGGCCGACTGACTATTACAATCGAATATTATGCTGGAACATCTGACCACCGAAGCACGGAACCCGGACTCTGAGGATCTCGATGCGCTCAGCCCGCTGGGGATCGTGCAGTTGATCAATGCTGAAGATCGCAAAATCGCCGAAGCGGTTGCCGGCCAAGCCGAACCAATCGCCAAGGCGGTTGAAGTGATCGCGCACCGCCTCGCCCATGGTGGCCGGCTGATTTATGTGGGAGCTGGAACCTCGGGCCGCCTGGGGATGCTCGACGCAGCCGAGTGCCCACCAACTTTCAATTCCGATCCCAAGCAGGTGATCGGCATCATCGCCGGAGGTCCCAAAGCCATGGCGAAGGCGGTCGAAGGAGCGGAAGATTCTCCCGAGCTGGCCGCCGAAGACTTGCGGAAAATCGAACTTTGCAGCCAGGATGTCGTGGTCGGCATTGCGACCAGTGGCCGCACTCCCTACGTGATCGGAGCGCTCGACTATGCCCGCAGCCAGGGCGCCTACGCGATTGGCTTGAGCTGCAACCGGGATGCGGCGCTCGTCGCACGGGCCGATTTGAGCATTGCCCCGGTCGTGGGCCCGGAAGTACTCAGTGGCTCCACCCGCATGAAAGCGGGAACCGCGACCAAAATGGTTCTGAACATGCTGACCACTGG
>JAJRWS010000461.1 GCA_024276705.1 Planctomycetota bacterium
ACTCGGCCAGTGGCGACTCGGCCAGTGGCGACTCGGCCAGTGGACGGCGAGATCTCACTCGTGAGACGATCCTCACCATCGACCCCGCCACAGCCCGCGATTTCGACGACGCGATTTCACTCCGGCGTTCAGACCATGGTCACTGGCTACTGGGCGTGCACATTGCCGATGTTTCGCATTTTGTGCAACCGGGCAGTCCACTCGATCGCGAAGCATTCCAGCGGGCGACCAGTGTCTATCTACCCGACCAGGTCATCCCGATGCTTCCGGAGATCCTCTCCAATAACCTTGCCAGTCTGCAGCCTGGCAAGCCCCGCTACGCGGTGACCGCCTTGATCGAATTTACCGCGGAGGGAGCCCCGATCTCGACCGATTTGTTCAAAAGCGTCATCCAAAGTAGCCGCCGATTTACCTACGATGAAGTCGATCAGTTCCTGGTCGATCGCCAGGCGTGGCAAGAGCAGCTCGCTCCCGAGGTCCATGCCCTGCTCGGGCACATGCACACCCTGGCCATGCTACTACGTGGGCGCCGATTTGAACGAGGCGCATTGGAACTGACGATGCCGGAATTGGAAATCGACCTGGACACCGAAGGCCGCGTCCGTGGAGCGCATCTGGAAAAAAATACCGAAAGCCATCAAATCATTGAGGAATTCATGCTGGCGGCCAACATGGCGGTGGCCGACGCCCTGATTGAAAAGGGGATACCCTTTTTACGACGCGTTCACGCCAATCCCGATCCGCGCAAACTCAAAGCATTGACTGAATTCGTCAAGGAACTGGGCCTGGAGGTCGAAAACCTGGAAAGCCGTTTTGAATTGCAACAGCTACTGCGCGACGTGCAGGGCGATCCGCGTGAATATGCCGTAAACTATGCGGCCCTGCGTTCGATGCAACGGGCCGTCTATAGCCCCGAGGAAGAAGGGCACTACGCCCTGGCGACCGACAATTACTGCCATTTCACTTCTCCCATTCGCCGCTATCCCGATCTGGTGATCCATCGGTTGATTGACTCGCTCCAGCGGGCCGCACCACCCCAACAGACCATGGAGACTCTGCTCCTGCTTGGCGACCACTGCAGCGATCGCGAACAACGAGCCACGCAGGCGGAACGCGAACTAAACAAAGTTAAACTGCTGCATTACTTTGAAGATAAAATTGGTACGGAAATCGGCGGCATCATTACCGGCGTGGAACGATTCGGTCTATTTGTCCTCGGAACCGAAATCCCAGCGGAAGGCTTCGTTCATATCAGTTCGCTGGCCGATGACCACTACCGTTACGACCGCGCGGGGCATGTCCTGCAAGGATACCGATCAGGCAATACCTACCGACTGGGAGATCAAGTACGGGTGGTCGTGGTCTCGGTGGACATTGATCGACGAGAGCTCGACTTCCGTTTGCTGGAGCATGCCCACGCCAAGAAGGGCCGCTCCCCAAAAGGCCGGTCGGCACGGAGCAAAAAGGGGGGGACCCCATCGAGCCAGGGTAAAAAATCTGCCGCCAAAAAACCGCGAAAGCCCGGCCAAAAAACGGCCAAACGGCACAAGCGGCGTAAATAGAACTCCTGTTTCTTTGCCTCCATCATCGAATGGAGAGGCTGGGTATCTCTATTCCATGCTCGGGATCGGGCTCGCTATCGGGATCGAAATAACATGGATCTGAGACACGAAAAACTGGATGTTTACCGTCTCTCGATGAAGCAGAAAGTCATCAACGAAAAACGGCAACTTTATATCTCCATGGATTCGCGTCCATTCGTGTCCATTCGCGGTTTTTTCTTTGTTCCTTGTCAAATTTACCCAACGCTGTAGGGTTAGGCGGCAGAGGCTACTCGCTCAAAGAAGATTCCGCTCCTTATGCATTCGCGGGATTCGATAGCGATCCCGAGTCCCGATCCCGAGTCCCGATGAGACGCATTGCCGGAACAGCGCGGAGCTCGTTCCGGCCTACGATTGAACCCTGAACCTTCAACCCACTTTCCCCGATACCTGACACCCGATACCCGACACCCTTCTTTCCTGAACCCTTCGGCCGAGAGTGGGACTTTTCATTGGGTCCAAATCATAAATCATAAATTCCCCGACACCTTCTTCCCCCCTGGCAGATCGTGGGTGAGTCTCTAAAATAAAGTCCGTAGTTCCAATGGATGGCCGATGAAGCCGACCCGGACAGACACACTAACAGTAAAAACTCGGTTCCCGCACCGGCTTATCGCCCTGCCCCACGTAAGGCCCAGTGGCGATTTAGAAGTACTTAAAGCCCTTTTCTCATTCGCTTTCCGTCAGGCCGCCGCCTATGACTGTCCCCCAAAAAACGAAACCTTCCGACCTGGCTCGCACGGCACTCCACGACTGGCATGTCGCCCACGGTGGACGGATGGTCGACTTTGGCGGTTGGTCGATGCCCATGCAGTACTCCACCATTCTTCAGGAACACCAGACGACCCGTACGGCGGTGGGGCTGTTTGACGTTTCTCACATGGGACGACTCCACTTCCATGGACCGGATGTCGGGCGATTTCTCGACTCGCTGCTTACGCGTCGAGTGGTCGACATGCATGCCGGTCAAATTCGCTACAGCCTGATTTGCAACCAGCAAGGTGGGATTTTGGACGATGTGCTGGTCTATCGTCTGGAAACCCCTGGATCGCAGGCGACACCACATTCCTCGTCGACCCCGCGAAGTCCGGACCCCTCATTCCAAATGGTGGTCAACGCGAGCAACCGCACAAAAATTCTCGACTGGCTCACTCGCCAGAAAGCGGACTACGATGTCCAGTTTCATGACGTGACCCATGCGACCACCATGATCGCTGTCCAAGGACCGCTGGCCATCTCCCTGGTTGACCCGCTCCTGGACTGCGACCTGCCAGCGCTACGGTACTACCGAGGCAAACGGACGCGATTCGCCCAGTGGTCCTGTTATGTCAGCCGCACGGGGTATACGGGGGAAGACGGCTGCGAATTGATCGTTGCAGCGACCGATGGCCCTCCCGTCTGGGAAAGTATCCTGCGGCATGGCGCTGAAAGGGCCACTGGAAAGGGGGGGATCGCAGCCCCGATTGGCTTGGCCGCACGCGATACACTACGGCTGGAAGCAGCCATGCCCCTCTATGGCCACGAACTGACGGAACAAACCAATCCCATCCAAGCAGGGCTTGGATTCGCCTTGAATTTGCAAAATCGCCAATTTGTGGGGCACGAGGCCCTCATGAACTTTCAGGCAGAGAACCATCAACCCTTACGGATTGGCCTGCAGCTGGATGGCAAGCGGGTACCGCGCGAAGGCTACACGATATTGCATGCGGGCCAGCCGGTTGGCGAAGTCACCAGCGGAACTTATTCCCCCACCTTCGAGCGCCCCATCGCCATGGGTTACGTCAAACAATCGGCCGGGGCTCCTGGTACAACGCTCCAAATCGATATCCGTGGCAAGCTGCACCGTGCAGTCGTGGTGCCACTACCTTTTTATCAACGCGGCCTTCTATCAGCGCGGAAAAGCTTAGGGAATCGACATCCATAATTTCAGGAATTGCATCATGAACCAGGATGATTTGTTGTTTGCCAAAACGCATGAGTGGGTAGCCATCACCACGGAAGACGAAGGGCGGTTCGCCACGCTGGGGCTCAGCGCGTTCGCCGTGGAGGAGCTGTCCGATCTGGTCTTTATTGAACTGCCTGAAGTGGGTCGGCAGGTAAAAGCCGAAGAGCCCTTTTGCGAAGTTGAATCGGTCAAGGCGGTCAGCGATCTCTATGCGCCTGTCTCTGGAGAAGTGGTCGCCGTCAACGACACCCTGCCTGACGCGCTGGAAACACTGAAAGAAGACCCCTACGGAGCGGGATGGATTGCAAAAATCCGCATCACCGACGATGCCGGACTGACCCATCTCATGGACTATAAAACGTACCAACGCCAATGTGAGGAGGAAGGCTGAGGAAAGGGGGGTTCAGGCACCATCCCAGGAGTCCACTACAATCATCCACTACAATCATCGCGATCCCGATGAAACAAAAAAGACTACGGAACTATCATACTCTACCAGGCCCCCGGCAAAGCCGAGGGTTTTCTCGAGAAAATAAAGGTGTCGGCTAAAATCACATTCCGAATTCCGCATTTAATCCATTCCGCATTCCGCAATCCGAATTCCGAATTCCGAATTCCGCATTCCGCATTTAATCCATGCCCTATCTTTACAATACGCCCGAGGATCAGCGTGAAATGCTTGCCGCCATTGGGGCGGATTCGCTAGCTGATTTGTTCGACACCATACCGGGCGACCTGCAATTGTCCGGATTGCTCGACTTACCACCAGCCCTGTCGGAGATGGAGTTGGATCGAGAGTTGAATCAGTTTGCGGGATGCAATCAACACGCGGGCACCCTCGCCTGCTTTCTGGGAGGTGGCAGCTACGATCACTTTGTGCCCGCCGTGGTCGATGCCATCGGTTCACGGAGTGAATTTTACACTTCCTACACTCCCTACCAGGCCGAAGCAAGCCAGGGCAACCTGCAAGTCGTGTTTGAATACCAGTCGCTCATCGCCCGACTGACCGGCATGGACATTTCGAATGCCAGCATGTACGACGGCGGGAGTGCCACGGCCGAGGCAGTGCTGATGGCCATCAGTACCACGCGCCGACATGGCAATGTCGTGGTGCCTCACAGCGTCCATCCCGAATACCGGGCCACGATCGCCACCTATCTTGAAAACCTCGACGTCGAGATACGTTGGCTGAAAACCCCCATGGGCGTTACCGAGACCGAACATCTTGCCCAGGCCGTGGATGACCAGACGGCCGCGGTCGTGCTGCAGCACCCCAATTTTTTTGGCTGCCTGGAAGAACCCGTGAAAGTTGCCCAGATCGCTCAGAATGCAGGTGCTTTGCTGGTTTCGATATTCGATCCGATCAGTCTTGGCTTACTCACGCGTCCAGGCGATGATGGCGCAAATATCGCCGTGGCCGAAGGCCAATCCCTGGGAACTCCGATGACTTACGGTGGCCCCTACCTGGGAATCATGGCGTGCGACAAAAAACTGGTGCGACGCATGCCTGGTCGCATTGCCGGACAAACCGTCGACCGTCACGGTAAACGCTGCTTCGTACTCACCCTGCAAACTCGCGAACAACATATTCGCCGCGAGAAGGCAACCAGCAATGTCTGTACCAACCAGGGGCTATTCGCGCTGCGAGCCACGGTCTACCTGGCCCAGCTTGGCCCACAGGGATTGCGGGAAACGGCCAACCTCTGCTTGCAAAAATCCCACTATGCAAGCCAGCAGCTTTGCCGCCAGCCGCGGTTTTCACCAGCGTTCGACCAACCCACCTTCAAGGAGTTCGTCATTCGAGACGCGGAAAATCGAGTCGACGAACTTTTGCAATCGGCCACCGATTCCGGCTACCTGGCGGGGATCCCACTGAAGTCGTGGTACCCGGAACTGGCCGATTGTTTCCTGGTCGCCGTTACTGAGAAACGAACCCGCGAAGAGATCGACGGTCTGGTCCGTGTATTAGGGGATTCCGCATGAAAAATACTCAAGACACCGAACTGTTGTTCGACCTTTCCAGGCCTGGCCGCAGGGCGGCCAGGCTGCCCGCATGCGATGTCCCCGAACGGCCCCTCTCCGAGTTGCTGCCATCGACAGCCCTCGCCCAGACTCCTCCGAACCTGCCAGAGCTATCCGAGCCTCAAGTGGTCAGGCATTTTGTGAATTTGTCGACCCAAAACATGAGCGTCGACACGCACTTCTACCCGCTGGGATCGTGTACGATGAAGTACAATCCCAAACGGAACGAGCGGGCCGCGAGTCTGCCTGGCCTGGCCGACCTGCATCCCTACCAACCCGACTCTACGTTGCAAGGTATCTTGCAGATACTCTACGAATTGCAAGAGATGTTGCAGGAAATATCGGGGCTGGCAGCCTGCTCCTTGCAACCGGCTGCCGGCGCTCACGGCGAATTGGCCGCCCTGCTGGTGGCAAGTGCCTATTTTCGCGACCTGGGGCAAAAGCGTTCAATCGTTTTGGTACCTGACAATGCCCACGGCACCAACCCTGCCAGTGCGACCATGGCCGGATTTCAGACGGTCTCCATCAAAACAACATCGGCTGGCTTCGTCGACATGGCCGAGTTGACCGCCCACCTGAGCGAACAGGTGGCCGTGCTGATGATCACCAACCCCAGCACGTTAGGTCTGTTTGAACCGAACATGCGCCAAATCGCTGACCAGGTGCACGCCGTGGGCGGGTTGGTCTACCTCGATGGAGCAAACATGAATGCCATTCTGGGCATCACCCGGCCGGGCGACTTTGGGGCCGACATGCAACACTACAATCCCCACAAAACGTTTAGTGGACCGCACGGCGGTGGCGGCCCAGGGGCCGGGCCGATCTGTGTCACAGAGCGACTGGCTCCTTACCTGCCCGTCCCGCTGGTCGTCCGGCAAAACGAACAAGATCTCCAAAAAAATGGGGACTCTCCCCCCGTTTATCGTCTCGATTTTAGCCGACCCAAATCGATCGGCCAGGTTCGCGCTTTCTTTGGCAACGTGGGTGTACTCTTGCGCGCGTATGCCTACCTCCGAACCCATGGACCGGAGGGATTACGAAGGGTTGCGGAAAACGCGGTCCTCAATGCCAACTACCTGCTCAGTCGCGTGAAAACGATGCTGCCCGTGCCGCAAGGCGATCGGTGCATGCACGAATTTGTCGCCTCGGCGGCCCAACTCAAGGCGGAGAAAAACATCTCGGCCATGGACATCGCCAAACGGCTATTGGATTACGGCTTCCATGCGCCAACCGTCTACTTCCCACTCACGGTAGCCGAAGCGATCATGATCGAGCCGACCGAAAGTGAGGGGAAACAAACACTCGACGCGTTTGCGGAAGTCTTGTCCCATATCCTGCAAGAGGACCCTCAGTTGCTGCACGACGCCCCCCACACAACGTCGATCAGCCGCCCCGACGAAGTCCGAGCCGCCCGCCATCCGATTCTATCGCATCCTGAGGAATAAGGCCCACTCTCTTACCTGGACTGTTTGACTTTACTGATGAACATAATGAACTGATACGGCAGGGGTTAAGCCTGCTGGCGTCGTTCGGCCAGTTCAAATTGGTTCTGGCGCCCGCTGTCAAGCAAAGGAACACTAAACCCTTTTTCCCTGACACCTGACACCCGACCCTCTTTTACTTGAACCCTGGTACCCACTTCAGCCCCCTCACCCTAGCCCTCTCCCCCAACCACTTGCCGGGAATGCTCATACGGCGTGGAGCATCTTTCGGCGGCAATTGGCCGGGGGAGAGGGGACTTTGTTATGACCTGACCCCCGACCCCCGACACCCGATAGCTGACCCCCGATACCCGACACCTGATACCCGACACCCGATACCTGATACCCGACACCTGACACCCGATACCTGACACCTGACACCCCCATGCAGACCACCCCTTGCCTTTTGCTGGTCGATCCCCCGAAACCGGGTGCGTGGAATATGGCGGCTGACGAAATCCTGCTGGAAGAGGCC
>JAJRWS010000462.1 GCA_024276705.1 Planctomycetota bacterium
CCCGATGCGTATCCAACTCAAAATCCTTCCTGGCCCGTCTTCCCAGACCAAATTCCAGCAAGGCGGCCCCCCACCACCCCAGCCAACTGAGTGCCGTACCCAGAGCAAGACCATAAAAAGCCCCGTTTCCAATCGAGACCAGATCGGCGGGAAAAGGGGTCATGGCCAGAACCAGATGGATCGGCACCGTTATCCATGGAGCCGCCCCACCCAAATCGTCTCGCAAGGTGGCAAGTCCTCCCATCGAGGTGACCCAATGGGCCAGGATCGCGCCAACCAGCAGTATTCCAACAACCCCATAGAGGGTGGGAGATCGAAATGCCAGGTGGAGCCACTGTCGACGAGAAGCCATATCTGGAACTCCGGAGTACCTTGACCACGGAAGCTTGCGCATCCATAGTGAAATGCAATGGCATGAGAGACAACACGACTGCGGCAGGGTTGCGAACGAAGGAACGGCTCAAAATAACTTCGACATCAATTCACTGGGGGTACAGCGGTAGAACACGAAGTTAATAAAGTCTACAGAAGAAAACGAAGAAAACAAAGGTTGTGTACGCAAAGGCAAGTTCCTCCAGAAAGCAAAAGCGAACGGGGCAACCGGCGAAAAGGAGCGCATGTGAATGACGCCGGCGGCCGCATGAAAATACTGCTGTCCGAAGGTTCCAGCAATTCGGCCCGGCAAACCCTCTATGGCTTGGGGCAAAACTACCAGATCGATCTGGTCGATCCCTCACCATGGTGCCAGTGTCGTTTTTCCCGCTTTGTCCGACGTTGGTACCGCTGCCCCAGCGTGGCGAAAGATCCGCTCGGATACATGAAATACGTCGCGGATTTGCTCCGTCGCCAAAAGTACGACGTTCTTTTTCCGACCCACGAGCAGGTCTATCTGTTTGCGAAATTCCGCGACCTGCTGTCCCAGCGTGTCGGCCTGGCGTTGCCCGCCTTCGACGTGATACGTCAGGTGCAGAGCAAGGTGGAATGGATGCGGTTGCTGCGCTCGTTGAATCTGCCGGCTCCCGTATCGCATGCCGCTCGAACCGAACAAGAGTTGCAAGCTCTCGCACAATTCCCCTGCTATGCCAAGCTGGCACACAGCACGGCCAGCCTCGGCGTAGTCCATGTCCGCGACAAGGGGGAATTGCATATGGCCTTGGCGCAATTCAAAACAGCCGGCCTCTGGTCGGAAGGAACCGAGTTGCTGCTCCAGCAACCCGCCCAAGGGCGCCAGGCCGAAGTCAGTGGCATCTTTCAAGATGGCCGGCTGGTGGCCGTGGCTTGCGCCGACGTCATGGCCACCGGCATCGGCGGAGGGCCAAGCTTTCGCACCAGCACCTCGCATCCGGTCGTCGTCGACCATCTGCGTCGGCTCGGAACCCACTTGAACTGGCATGGCCCCCTCGTGTTGGACTATTTTTACGATTCGAGCACCGGCCAGCCCCAATACATCGAAGCCAACCCGCGTATTGGCGAAGCCTTCAACGCCCAGGCCAGCGGCATCAATCTTTGCGAAGTGGCCGTGCAGGTCGCTCTGGGACGCCACGTTGAGGAACTGCCGCAAGGAAACGTCGGCATCTGCACGCACAACGGCTTCGTCGTACTGCTGGCCGATGCTTACAATGGGGCCAGACGGCCACAACTGGTACGTCGCTTGTGGCAAAGCTGGTTCCACAGGGGCCCCTACGAATCGTGCGAAAGTGAAATGACACGCCCGCAGGAAGATTGGGGGAGCCTGATTCCCGCCACTGCCGTTTCACTCAGGGTAGTTGCTTGCCCTCGCTCGGCCCGGAATTTGGCAACAAGTACCATCGACAATTATTCCTTGCCTCAAGCGGCTGTCAACATCATCGATCGTTTACCTCAAACGTATAGACTTGAAGATTGAATCTCCTATGAAGATAAATTAAACCGTGCAGCCACGCTGACCACCCTCTGGCCGGATACGGATCAAGATTCGCCAGAAAGTAGCCGTTTTTTCCTCCCAGGCTCTCAGGGGAAGGCTGGTAGGTTTTGGGCAGTAGCACGATCAAGTGTCCGCCCGGACGCAGGTACTTCCGCGCATCCCGGAACAGCACATCCACGAAGTAGGTGGATGTGCCCCATTGCTGGTGACTTCCTGTGAAAGGAATGCGAAACAGAGGCGGATAACTGATAATCGTATCGTAGAGTCCCTCCACGGCACGGAACATGTCGCTCACCAAAACCGTCGTGTTGGCCAGGCCCTGGGCTTCGCAGTTCCGTCGTGTATTTTCGACTGCTTCCGGATTGATGTCCACGGCCGTCACCTGCTTGCTCTTGAGCGCCGCGAAAACCGTCAAGACCCCCGAACCGCAACCGACGTCCAGAACCGTCTTCCCTTCCTCAACCCAGTCGGCCAGCCGATGTTCATCATCCAGTGGTTTGTAGACCGTTGGCGACACTCGCAACTTCCGACCAGCCAGAGTGATCTGTGGAAAAATTCTGTTCAGCAGACTCGTGTAGCGGTAATAAAAAGCGAATGCAATACTGCTGAATCGATGTGCCATGATTATCCGGAGGTCCTTTTTTTGCTCGGCATTTCGGGGTTTGTCTTTGGGAATGCTTCGAACAGGAAGTAAAGAATAAATGGGGAGTAGAGTAAGCAGAGAGAACGGAGAGGCAGTTTTCAGTCTGAGTAACTTCCTCTCGCTAAAAGGGCCAAAGCCTGGCCTTGAGGGTATTTCGCCCAATGGGACCGAGCAGTCGAGCCCAGCCGCATTTCAAAGTTCTTTGAGTCGTGTCGAGAATTGCATCTATTTCGCTCTTCACGATACAAAGGGGCGGGAGGTAGCGAATCAATAATGGTTTGCTGGGATTGACCGCAACAAGCACCGGTTGAACCGGGTCGTTCGCGCATCGAGCCGCGAAAAGGCCCGCGTAACTGCCACGCAGGATCGCGGGAATTTCATTCCCGCCAAACTCCATGCCAATCATTAATCCCTCACCACGCACTTCTTTGACCCAATCAAAATTCCGGGTAATCTCTTTCAGTCCGGTCTGAAAGTAATTCCCCATGCTCTGTGCATGTTCCGCCAGTCCCAATCGATCGCCCATTTCAATCGCGTGCAGTGCGACGTGTGCTCCGAGCTGGCAGCGATACCGATGGCCATAAAGGTTCACGATCTCCTTGTTGTGCGCACATGCCTGTTGATAAATTTCCTCGGAGACCAAAGTCCCGGCAACGGGAAACAGATTGTCACTCATTGCCTTGCCCAGGATCACAAGATCGGGAGCCTCAATTTTTCTCTGGTAATTCAGGAATCGGCCCGTTTTGTACACCCCCGTCTGCACTTCATCGACCGCAATCCGGTACCCGTATTTTTCCTTGCCTTGGTTGAGTGTGTCGAAAAATATTTTCGGGCAGACCCGGATTCCTCCATCGCCTTGGATCGTTTCTAGAATCACCAGGGCGACATCCTGGCCATCGACATGCCGGAGTAGTTCCTGTTGAATATTATCCGCAAATGGATCGATGTGTACAACATGCGGGTAGAGGGGGCCAAAAGGTCGCTTGAAATGATCTCGGTCAGTCTCCGCGAGGGCTATCAGAGTTTTGCCACTATAGCCTTGCCGTAACGCGATCACTTTTTTTCTGGGGAAACCGGCCAGCAGCGCCATGGTCATGGCCGATTCGATTGCCGTGGATCCGCTCACGGCAGGTAACAAGTGAGGCAGGCCTGTTTTTTGCCGCAATAATTTTTCCAGATCCAGCCAGTAGTCATGGTCCTGATCATGCCTGGCCAGGACATCCGCCGCGATATCTTCAGGATTGTGTCCACGCAGGTTGAGGCCAAACGTACCGGACGCATCGAGCACGTTCAGCGGACCTCGCTTCGCCGCAATCCGAATGTGAGTCCCGCGGGCCGAAAGGATATCCTTGTTCATACCTCCGGTGGCAAGCATGGTGGCCATCTTGGGATTGCAATATCGAGCGTAGAGCCGGCTGGCCGTCGTGTGCGAGGCAGCCGCCGCCTGTAATGTTTTCCGTGCATGCGGTGCAAGCTTCTGGTAACCGGGTGTCGTCTTGAGGAAATCGAGAACGAAAGAGAGGCTGACGCTGTTTCCGCCCCAGGTGTTACTGTGGAGATTATAATTCTTGTAATTGTTCCAAATTTTGTAAACAGTCTCGCCCATCATGACACAGCCGGTAGGGACCCGGTGATTTGCCAGATTTTCGCCAAAGATAATGGCGTCGGGCATCGTCGTCATAGTTGCGCTGAGTGGCTCCTTTTCGGACAAATCGGTGGAGGATTCATCCAGAATAGAGTCGACACCACACTGCCTCAGATTCCGCAGAATATCGTCCACCCGTTTCGAGGAGAGTGTGCCAGCATGTCGTAGCAGGGCGCTGGCCGGGCCATGGCGATCGACAAATTGGAGAAAAGGGGCAATCGTGTCAAAGTAAACAAGCCCTGGCACCAGGGCCTCATCGACACCTTGTCGAAGGGGATCGAACGTAAGCCGCAACGTACCTGACGGATCGAAGACCGCGGTAGTGGTGTTGACAAATTGTGGTCCGACAACCAGACGATGATGGCGAACAATCTTCAAGGCTCCGGAGAGCGCCTCGGAGGTGGAGCTGCCGAAGAAAACGAAATATCGAGATCGCTGCTTACGTTCCCCTTGGACCAGTTGGTTCAGCAGGTACGCAACTCGCGCCTCGAAAGGCGAAGTTTGCATTCGAACGTAAAAGGGCGTCCCCGCCTGGAGCAGTTCGGTCAGCAGGCGGAGATCCGTGGCCCCGAAGGGAGTTGACAGGCAATTTGAAGAATCGGCTGAGGGCATCGGGCTGAGGGTGTCGGGTGTCAGGTGTCAGGTGTCAGGTGTCAGGTGTCAGGTGTCAGGTGTCAGGTGTCAGGAAAGATGTGAATAGTAAAGAACGAATCAAAAATAACTTCAGTATTTCAGAGAGCTGTTCACAGTTCAAAAAAGAGTAAACCACTAATAAACGCTAATCGACGCTAATCCTCGATATAACAGTTTCGCTAGTGAATGTCTCCGCCCATTGGAAAGCCCTTATAGCACTTTTCTGACTACTCTGACCACGATCGATTTCTTCTCAACGGACAGAATTAGCGTTTATTCGCGTTTATTCGCGGTTCCTTTGTCTTCTGGTTGTAAGCGGTTAAGTAGAGAGTAGACCGCATGAGAATGGAGAAAAGAATAAGGCTAACACTTTGAGGCCTGCGATACAAAAGGGGGTGTCATGGCGAGACTCGCAGCGGAACCAATGGTTGCTGAATGTGGTATTTTGACCGACCTTGTCTCGAGTTTGACGGCAGCCCATCATGCAAGTACGATCATGGGTTATGAGCAAACCTCTAATCTTAGTAACCGGCGCCGCTGGAATGGTCGGCAGCCACGTGGCCCGACGGGCCGTGGAAGCGGGTTATCCCGTACGCTGCATGGTCCGCCCCACCAGCCGGTGCGACGCCCTGGCAAATCTCGATATTGACCTTTGCAAAGCCGATTTATGCGACCCCGAATCCCTGGAACCGGCGGTGAAGGATGCGGCAGTGATTGTTCATGCCGCGGCCATGCTGGGAGATTGGGGGCCGGCCGAGCAATACCGGGCAGTCAACGTGGAGGGACTGAGGAGCCTGCTCAACGCAGCCGAGCATGGCACCAGTTTGCGGCGCTGGGTGCAAATCAGCTCCCTGGGTGTTTACCCGGCCCGGCACCATGACGGGACGGACGAAACGGTGCCTCCCGATCTGGATGGTTTTGACGGCTACACTCAAACCAAGGCCGAAGCCGAGAGCATCCTCGAGCGGTATCATCGGGAAAAGGGACTGCCCATGGTCATCCTGCGCCCCGGCTTTCTCTATGGTCCGGGCGATCGCCACGTGATACCTCGCCTGGTGGAACAGATCGTCAAAGGCCGCATGAAACGGATTGGTGACGGCAAAAAGCTGCTCAACAACACTTACGTTGGCAATCTGGTCGATGCAGTGATGCTGGCCATCGAGCGAGAGGAAGCGATCGGCCAAATATACAATATTCGTGATGGCCGTCTGGTCGATCGTAATGAGTGCATCGACACCATCGCCCGCTACTTGGATAAACCCCTACCAGGTAGCGTACCCGAATGGCTGGTCCGGGGCGCCGTGGGCTGGTTCGAACGGATCGCCCGTCTCCGCGGCAGCAAAACAGCCCCCATGTTGACCAAAACGCGCATTAAATTCTTAACCTTGAATCTCGACTTTTCCATCCAAAAAGCCCAGCAGCAACTCGGCTATGCGCCCCAGGTCGACTTCCAGGAAGGAATCCGAGAAACACTCGACTGGCTTTCGCAGGAAGGCCTTTTGGAGGGAAAGGTTGAGAGTTGAGAGTTGAGAGTTGAGAGTTCAGAGTTGAGAGTTCAGAGCTCAGGGTTCAGAGTTCAGGGTTCAGGGTTCAGGGTTCAGGGTTCAGGGTGCAGGGTTCAGGGTTCAGGGTTCAGGAAATAGGTGTCGGGTGCCGGATATGGGGAAAGTAAATTTTCTGATTCAGGGTTCGCGATTTTTTTCCTAATGCGATTTAGACA
>JAJRWS010000463.1 GCA_024276705.1 Planctomycetota bacterium
AAACGTACCTGCTCGACTCTCAGACCGTGCCGCTGGAAGATTACCTGGAAATTCGGCCCGATCGGCGCGCAGAAATCATCCAGCGAGTGCGCGAAAACAGGCTACACATCGGCCCCTGGTACACGCTCCCCGAGGAGCACCTGGTCAATGGCGAGTCGCTGGTCAGAAACCTGGTCCTGGGAGGCCAGTTGGCGGAGCAACTCGGAGGTGCCATGCGTGTCGGCTACAGCCCGTTCTCCTATGGCCAGGCTTCCCAAATGCCGCAAATTTATGCCGGTTTTGGGATCGACTCGATACTCTTTTATCACGGCATCCACCCGCGTGAAACGCCTTCGGAGTTTCTCTTTGAAGGAGCGGACGGCACCCGTTTGTTCGCCTCGCGAATGGGTTCCAATGCACGCTATAATTTTTTCTTCAGTGTTTACCGGCCAGCCGTCTTTGGCAAACAGGCGCTAGAGCGTCAGTACGATTGGCCCGAGCAAGGGCTGCCATTTCACCTTTGTAACGATAAGCACTATCAAGAGCACCACATCCTGCTCGATCCGGTCAAACAGCTCCGCACCGAAAAACTCGCCAAGCTGATGGAAGCTCTGAAACAGGCCGAACGCGAACATGTCACCACCAATCAGATCTGCTGTATGCAGGGCATGGACAGCACTCAGCCCGACGTGTTCGAACTGCGCTGCGTCGAAGAGACGGCCAAGGCCTTGCAGGATGATACCATCTTACATAGCAGCCTGCCCGAATGGCTGGCCGCGGTGAAAAAGTCGGTCTGCTGGGAGGATCTGGTGGTCCTGAAAGGCGAACGCCGGACACCGCGTCAGTTGGGCACCCGAGTCCACTTGTATGGCGATGTCACCTCAACGCGGGTCCGCATCAAACAGCATAACAGTCTGGCCGAGCAAGAGCTGCAGCGGCGAGCGGAACCGTTTGCCGCGGTCGCTTCGCTCCTTGGAGCCGAGTATCCGGCCGCTTATCTGAAACTGGCCTGGAAATATTTGCTCAAGAGCCAGCCCCACGACACGATCGCCGGCACCGGAGTCGATCAGATCGAGCTGGACGTTCATCACCGGCTCGACCAGTGCCATAGCCTGGCCCGGGGAGTCAAACGGCGAGCCTTGTGGGCCATCCAGAAACAAATTGACAATGGCAACGTCCCGCCAGAAAGCGTGGTGTTGACTCTGTTGAATCCGTCTCCGCACCGGCGCAACGAAGTGGTTACCGCCGTCGTCGACTTACCAACCCACTCAGACAAAGGGCCAACCCACTCAGACAAAGGGCCAACCCACTCAGACAAAGGGCCAACCCACTTTGACAAGGGATATTACCGTATCGTCAACGCCCAGACCGGCCAGGCCGTCGAGTTCCAGGAAGCGGGCCGCTGGGAACATCCGGCCATCGTGCGACACCTTGGAGATGCGACGATGGAAATGCCAGCGCTGCGTGTGCGGCTGCACCTGGCTTTGGAGAATGTTCCCGGTCTGGGATACCAAACCTTACTGATCGAACCGGCCGCACAGTTCGGCTGGCCCGACACGTCGCTGGCTTGCGGCGCGAACCGCATGGAGAACTCGCACCTGCGGGTCGAGATCCAGGCCAACGGCACGCTAGACCTGACCGACAAGGCCACCGGGCAGACCTTCCGAGGCTTGCACTATTTTGCCGACAACGGCGAGGCAGGACATGCCTGGCGGCATGTTCCTCCCTGTCACGACCAGATCCTGACCACGCTCAGTTCCAACCCGGTCATTGAACGGATCGAGTCAGGGCCCCTGGTGACTCGCTACGCGGTGACCCATACACTGAACCTGCCCAAAAGGCTCGACGAGGGAACGGGCGATCCGGTCCGCCGACTGGACGGGGACGGGGACGACGCCCGCCGCTCGCCGGAAACCGAGGAACTAGTCATCCGCTCCGAGTTGCGCTTGGACCGGGAGGCCCGAGGATTGGAAATCACGACCACGCTGGAAAACCGGTGCGAGGACCACCGTCTGCGAGTGATGTTTCCCACTCACCTGGACGCTTCCCATTCGGCTGCGGAGGAGCCCTTCGACGTGGTCGAGCGGCCCATTGACCGGGGTCCCGATAGCCCCTGGCATGGCACCTGGAATCCAACCCACCCGTTCCAGCGTTTCGTCGATGTCAGCGACGGCCAGGTCGGACTCGCCTTGCTCGGCGATGGCTTGCGTGAATACGAAGTGACCGAAGACGCCAGTCGCACGATCGGCCTGACACTACTGCGGGCGTTCGAAGTCGCCCTGACCACGGTAGCCTGGCGTTGGGAACGGCACCCGGAAATGAAGGGATCGCAGGTACTCGGCGAACACACGTTCCGCTACTGCCTCTACCCCCACAGCGGCGATTGGGATCGGGGCCAGGTGGCCGCACAAGCCGACCGGTTCCTGGTTCCCTTGGAACCTGTCCAGGCCGGATGCCATGCGGGCAGACTTCCTCAATCGATGAGTTTCCTGGAGCTAGAACCGGCCGGACTACTCGTCTCATGCATCAAGCAGGCGGAGCAGGGCCATTCGGAAAGGGGCCATTCGGAAAGGGGCCATTCGGAAAGGGGCCATTCGGAAAGGGGCCATTCGGAAAGGGGCAAAGTAGCACGAAAGGGGGCCCTGGTGGTAAGGCTCTACAACCCCTCGGCACGGGACATCGAAGGTAGCCTGACCCTCTATCAGACGCCATGTTCGGTGCGTTACGTTAACTTGAATGAACAGCCGACCGGAGACCCAGATCCCAAAGTGACCGGCAACCGGATCGCCCTGCCGGTAAAAGCAAAAAAAATCGTAACGCTGGAGATCACTTTCGACGATCCCAAGAATCCGGGGGAAATCTAACCGCGGCTCAAATGTTTGTAAGAAAATGAATCGCGAAGTACCATAAGAAACCGCCTCATCGCGGAAAGACTCAGCAGGAAAACCACCCATGCCATCTGAATCGTCCATCACCTCCCCCCAGCAAAAAAAGATCCACATCATCTGCAATACGCACTGGGACCGGGCCTGGGTTTATCCGTTCCAGGAGACCCGGCTGCTCCTGCTGGAATTCATGGATGATTTGCTGGAGCTGCTGGAAAGCGATACGCAGTTCCATTCCTTTTTGCTCGACTCGCAGACGATTGCCATCGAGGACTATCTCGAATTGCGGCCCGAGCGAGAAGCACAAATAAAAAAATTCGTCCAAGCGGGCCGCTTGATTGTCGGCCCCTGGTACACTTTGCCGGAAGAGTACATCGTCAACGGCGAATCGCTAGTCCGCAATCTGGTCGTCGGCCACCGGCTGGCCCAGCAGTGGGGCAAAGTCAGTAAGATCGGCTACACGCCTTTCTCCTACGGGCAAACTTCGCAGATGCCGCAAATCTATCGTGGTTTCGACATTGATACCATCATCTTCTACCGGGGTATCAATACTCGGAAATCCGAATTCGTGCTGGAAGGCCCCGACGGCTCGCGCGTGACCGGCTGCCGTTTCGGCGCCCTCTCTCGCTTCAGCTATTACTTCTACGTCTACCGCATGGCTCGTTTCGGAATGAGCCGGGACGAGTGGTGGTACGACTGGGACCGGGGCGCGCTGCCATTCCGGCTGAACAACCACCAACACAACCACGACCATTACTACCCGCTGAATGTGGCCCAGGAGCAGTTCAACGCTGAGGTGCTCCCGGCCCAGCTCAAAAAACTGATCGAGGACGAAAGCGAACATTTTTCCACCCGTCACATCGCCTGCATGCAGGGCTTCGATTGCTCTTCTCCCGACCCGAAAGAGCGCGAGCTGATCGAATTGAGCCGGCCGATTGTCGAGGGAATGGGTCACGAAATTGTCCAAGGCTCCCTCGAAGATTACATGCGGCAGATGATGGCGGAGGTAAAAGATCCCGAGTTGATCACCGGCGAAAGCCGCAACCCGGGCGCAACCGGCAAGTGGACCCATTTGATGGGCGACGTGATTTCCAGCCGGATGAAAATCAAACGCCGCAATGCCCAGGTCGAGGTTGCCCTGCAGCGTCGGGCCGAACCTTTCTCGCTGCTTGGCTGGCTCGCCGGAGGTGAGTACATGCGTCCGGCCATCGACCGGGCCTGGCGCTACCTGCTGCAGAATCACCCGCACGACAATATTTGCGGCGCCGGGGTGGACCAGATGGAAAAGGACATGCACTATCGGTTCGACCAGGCGGAGATCATCTCCGCCGGGGTGATGCGCCGTGGCCTGGCGGCCATCCAGCGCCAGATCGACAATCGGGATGTCGGCCTGAACGAGGCCGTGCTGACCGTATTCAACCCCAGCCCGCACCCGCGTAGCGAAGTGGTCAGCCTGTCGATCGACCTGCCCGACCAGTGCCAGTACGAAGGATTCTCGCTGCGGGATTCCGACGGCAAGCCGCTCTCGTTCGTCGAGACAGGCCGCAAACCGATGGGCACCCTGGTGCGCAACCTCCAGGACATTTCGCTGCAGTTGCGCAGCACCCGTGTGTCGATGCATGTCGAAGTGCAAGACATTCCGGCCTTGGGCTACTCGACCTACCGTATCGCCCACGAATCGGCCGATGCAGGCTGTCTGCCGCTGGCCAAAGCGGCTGCCGTGCCAAATGCCAACCCTCCGCAGCCAACCCTGGAAAATGAATTCCTCAAAGTCACGATCCAAACCGATGGCAGTCTTGATTTGCTGGACAAACTGTCGGACCATGCATTCAGCGGCCAACATTATTTCGAGGATTGCGGCGAAGCGGGCCATGCATGGATTCACCTGGCTCCCACCGAGGACCAGGTCCTTACCACGCTTGGCTCCCAGGCGGACATCGAGCATCTGGAATCGAGCGAACTGGTCACCCGCTACCGGGTATGCCATCGCTTGACGATTCCCGCCGGGCTGGACGGCCCCACCTGCTCGGAAGGCCAGACGGAAGAGGAAAAGGAACCGACTCGCCGCAGTTCGGCAACCATCGTGCTACCGATCGAATCGGTGCTGACGTTGCGGCAAGGACAGCGCTGGCTCGAGGTCCAGACGACCATCGAAAACCAGGCCGAGCAGCATCGGCTGCGGGCCTGTTTCCCCACTCGCCTGCCTGTGACCCATTCGGCGGCCGAAGCCGCCTTCGATGTCATCCGTCGGCCAATTGTGCAACCACCAGAAAGCAACTATTACGGCAAGACCAATCCGCAATTCCCAATGCACCGATTTGTCGACATGAGCGATGGCCGCCATGGCCTGGCGATCCTGAACGAAGGCTTGCGCGAATACGAAGCCCTGATCGACGAAGACCGCACGCTGGCCATCACCTTGTTGCGCGGGTTCACGGCCATGCAGTCGCCGGTGATTGACCAATGGGATGAATATCCCTGGATGAAACTGGCCCAGTCGCTTGGTACCAACGTATGCCATTACGCGATCCTGCCGCACGCGGGCGACTGGCAGCAAGGAAATCTTTACCTGGAAGCGGAACACTTCGACCTGCCCCTGGAGACGGCTCAGGCCGGCAGGGGAGGGGGGGAGATGCCCAAAGAGCACAGTTTCTTGAAAATCGCTCCCGAGTCCATCGCCCTGAGCGCGATGAAAAAGTGCGACCAGCGCGACTCGCTCATCCTGCGACTCTACAACCCCACCTCCGAACAGATCGACGGCCAAATCGTCTGCGATCGCCCACTGCAAGAGGCCTGGCTAACCAACATGAACGAGGAGCGACGAGAACCTTTGGCCGTGGAAGCTGGCACGGTGGAAGTCTCCCTGGGGCACAAGCAAATCGTCACGGTGGAGCTGGTGCCAGAATGATTGCCATGGATTTCCATACTAACGATCACCATGACCCCTGCGTGCTAGAAACTGGAACAGAACAAACGTTCCACGGTGATAAATCCGATAGGTGGTGGCAAAGCCGATAGGTACAGTCACATTGACCCGGCGGGGAGCGACCGAAGGCACGAATGGAGATTTGCTTTCTTTTTATCCTTGTCCATCAACCGCCCAATACTTTCCGATCCCTCGGGGTACCCGTTCGCTGTCAATTGCTGGATCTTTGCTGTGGGCACTGTTGGAGGAGATGCAGCTGGAGCAATGGGCGGAGCGCTTCGTCATTTGCAATCAAAGGAGAATGAAAAATCTACCGAAACACGCCGACCAACAACGTGACCCCGTGCGCCACCAAGGGTGGGCGTATCAATAATTATCGCATTTGTATTTATCGGCGAGCATACAATTCCACTGCATGAGTTCCAAATCGAACCTAACCCAATCCACCACAATACGTTATCTATACTAGCGTTTCGACCGGAACGCAAACTAAAAAAAGGTTTGGAACACTAATCCGCGCTAATCTGAGCTAATGAAGATCTAGTATTAGTGCAGATTAGCGAAGATTAGTGTTCCTTTGCTTGGCAGCCGGCGTCAGAACCAATTTGAACTGGCCGTACGACGCTAGCGGGCTTAACCCCTGCCGTATCAGTTCATTATGTTCATCCGTAAAGTCAAACAGTCCAGATAAGGAACCGCGAATGAACGAACCCGCAGCTATCAAACCGATGGTCACAGCGCCCACACGAAAATGGACAGTTGCAATTTTTCGTGTATTGGCGTCTACAATACTGGCAAGGCTCCGTCATAATTCAATGTGTGGCTCGGATAGTCCGCCACGCAACTTAGCTCGAGGGCAATATGATCGCACCCGAGATTGACGCACAACTCTCCAGCGAGATTGTACGTATTAAAAGAATGACCATCCAACGAAATGCTCGCGGCAAGTGGGTGCTTGGGGCTTCGTTAATTGCAGGTGTTGTCGCCGCAGTTGCAGTATGGTTCATGCAAAAGCCAATCGATCGCGACGAAATTATGTTATGGCGAATTAATTGACGCTAGACAGGCCCGTTATGTGTGCTTGCGGTAGTACATACTACCCGCCATGCGATTCGAGTACGAGTACCGCCGCAAGCGGCTGAGTACGAGTACGATGGTTGCATTACCAGAACACCACGATTTACCGAAGTTTTTTCTTGAACGTTCCCTACAGAAAACCAGATAGCTATTTATCGGCTAACCCTAAATGTCGATGATTCCGGTTTCTTCATCACTCGAGAAAATGGAACGGACTTTCAAATTTCACACTGACTTGACTCCCATTTTCCTCAAACCAAGAAGAACGAATGACACAAAAACGTCGACGGGTCTTACTCACTCTACTGAGCGTGGCCTTCCTTGCACCATCAACGAAATTGAGTGCTGAAAACCTCGGGGATCTCCAAGTCAAGGGCCTCCAGGTAAGCGAGAATGGTCGTTTCCTGGTTCATGGCGATGGCGCGGTTTTTTTCCCTGTGGCCGATACGGCCTGGGCGATTGCGTGGAGGCTGACGCGTGACGAGGTCGAAAGATATCTGCAACATCGCAAAGAGCAGAAATTCAATACGATTGCGCTCATCGCCTTTCCTTCCTTTGACGCCGATGTCGTCATCCCCAATGTGTATGGTGACGCTGCTTTTGAAGTCAGCGGTCGCGGCGCGTGGGACCCACTTCGCCCCATGACCACCCCAGGCAAGAAGCCCGAGGATCCGGCGGAATACGATTACTGGGACCACCTGGAATACATCATCGACACCGCGGACGCCAAGGGGATGGTTGTCGTCTTACTGCCGGCATGGGGTGTTTGCGTGGCCGGAGACTGGGGCAGTGGGAAGGTCACGCCTGATGTCATCTTGGACTTTACCAGCGCTTATCAATATGGCCACTGGATCGGCCAGCGGTTCCAAAGTAAGAAAAATATTATTTGGATGATCGGCGGAGACCGCAGCGCCGTCTATGGCGAGAAAGATTATCGAAATGTGTTTCGGGCTATGGCCGAGGGAGTCGCCGACGGCATCAACGGCGTTGAGCATCAGAACCAGGAAGCCGACTACAGCACCACACTCATGAGCTACCATCCGCGAAAATGGCAACCCAACTCCTCTGCGTGGTTCCACAACGATCCATGGCTGGACTTCAACTCGATTCAGGATCAGCCGAAAGATCAAATCGCCGCGATTGGGGCGGATTATGGCCTGTCGCCGGTCAAACCAACCTGGCTTTTTGAGGGCGGGTACGAATTTCGCGGGAGAGGCAAAGAGACCTACAAGGATTGGCAAATTCGTTTTCAATCGTATCAAACGGTCTTTGCCGGCGGTTTTGGCATTACCTACGGCAGTATGAATATCTTCTCCTTCAACCGTGTGATGACCGACCTGGACGAACCGATCACCACCGTGAAGTCGAGCCAATGGGAAGTCGGCCTGAATGAGGCGGGCGCGCTGGACATGCAGCACCTGTATGACTTGATGACATCGATGAACCAGGACCAATTCCTTGACCGGATTCCGGACCAGTCCATCATTGCAGGCGATCCGGGCGGCATGGACGGAAATGAAGGAGTTCGGTCGAACCGGCTGCAGGCGACACGGGGAGCCAAGGGCGATTATGCGATGATCTACAGTGCCAATGGCCGCAATTTTCGCCTGAAGATGGACCACTTGTCAGCCCCACGGATGGCTGCATTCTGGTTCAACCCACGCAATGGCAAGTGGCATCTCGAGGATGGTGAATCTGCCACCCGAAAAGCGTTCAGGACGAATATTCCCAGCGGTCCCGCGGCCCCGGTTCAAGAATTTGACCCACCCGGCAGTGTTGGTCCGGGCAATGACTGGGTGTTGCTATTGAAGGCGACTGAATGAACTTGGCGCCCTTGACTCCGACCCGCGGGTTGAGAACTGGTTGGACACCGCTTGTGGCTTGAGGAAGGCTCCTCAAAGGAGCCGAGAAGAGAATATCGTACTCGTACTCAGCAAAGCGGTACTCGTACTCGAACCCGACTGGGAGGCAAGGTCGGTCATCATCAATATCCATGGCCTTATGTTTCTGTTGAATG
>JAJRWS010000464.1 GCA_024276705.1 Planctomycetota bacterium
CCATGCGCGTCGCGTACCGCGACCATGGCGGCCAGGATGTCATGCCACGTTTCCGGCTGAGCCATCACCTCGTTGGAAAACATGCAGCCATCCCAGCAAATGTGCGACACTTTCTTGGCAGGCTCGCCGTCGGGCCCACCGTCACGCAGCCAGTAGCCAGCCTGCCTGACAATGTCGAGTTTTCCGTTGGGATCCCTGGCCAGGCAGTGGCGTCCCGTTTTGTCGTGATTGCCGGCCCCATGCACCGTGGCGTCGTTCTGGGCGACATGAAAATCGATCGTCCAGGGCCGCAAGGCATCGACCATCTGGCCATAGACCGCGTCGAACGTTTCCTGATCGGACCAATCGAAGTCCTCCGGCAACAAACGATCCTCAGACGCGTTGAACCCTAGCATATACAGGAGAGTGTGGGCCATGTCGGCTTGAAAGCCAAGCAGGTCAGGCCGATCCACCATCTCCAACAATTGCAACATCTTTTGGCAACTGTGCATCCCGCCCCAGCAAATCTCTCCCTCGGCGGCCAGCCGTTCACCATGATCCATAGCGATGTCACATGCCTGGCGAAAAGTTTCGGCAATGTTTTTCTGATTCTCCTCGGGTTTGGCGTACCAGTCATCCGGGCTGCAAGCCGAGTCGATACGCACGATGCCATACGGCCGGACTCCCAGCGAACGCAGTTTTTGGGCAATCTCACATGCTTTCTTGACTTGGGCGAGAAATCTGCTGCGACCCTGCCCCGGGTCGAGGGCACTGCCACCTCCGGTGGGCTCCCAAACCGGAGCGACGACGGAGCCGATCACAAGCCCGCGTGATTGCACTTTTTCGGCCAATTGCCGCAATTGGCCCTCGGTAGCATCGATGGAGACATGGGGATCGAAAAGAGACAAGTCAACACCATCGAATTTCTGACCATTGACCTCGGCCGAGGCCGTGTAATCGAGCATTGTATCGAGATCGATCGGTGGATTTTCGGTACCCGGTTCCTTGCCGACGATACCAGGCCAGGCTGCGTTGTGAAGTTTCGGAAATAGATTGGACATGGTTGAACTCCCAGGTATTGATTGGCTGTCGCTTGTTCTAGCCTTTTTTTCCGCCATTGTCAGCATGGCTCGTGGAAAAACCACCGGCGAGCCGAGTGTCGCCCCACT
Organism: Planctomycetota bacterium; assembly: GCA_024276705.1. GTDB lineage: Bacteria > Planctomycetota > Planctomycetia > Pirellulales > Lacipirellulaceae > JAJRWS01. The sequence goes on from JAJRWS010000464.1 coordinate 1,149, forward strand.
TCTTGACAGCCCATAACTTGGAATCATAGACTCGCATCCAGGTTACCGGTTCTCCGCCTGAACCACCTTGTGCCCTTCGCTTCCTGCGTGGAAAACAACGCCCATGGTCTCCTTTGAACTCACTCCAGAACAGCAACTTTTGCAGGAAACAGCCCGCCGGTTTGCCCAGAATGAAATGGCGCCGGTGGCCCAACAATATGACGAGCGGGGTGAGTTTGCGCTGAAAGTCTATCAAAAAGCTTTCGCGACGGGACTCTTGAACGATATCATCCCGGAAAAGTACGGGGGTGCCGGACTTACCACGTTCGAGTCCACGCTGATCGCCGAAGAACTGGCTTCGGGTTGCGCCGGCATGACCACGACCACGTTGGGCAACGGACTGGCGACCATTCCGCTGCTGATTGCCGGAACCGAACAGCAGCGTGAACGGTTCCTGACCCTGCTGACCAGCAAGCTGACGTTCGCCTCATTCGATTTGACCGAACCGGGAGCTGGTTCCGATGCCGCTTCGATGTCGACCACCGCAACCCGAAAGGGTAACGGATACGTCCTCCAGGGTGAAAAGAGTTTTATTACCAACGGAGGCGTCGCCAGTTTTCACGTCGTATTTGCAACGCTCGATAAGAGCAAACGGAGCAAAGGAGTCACCGCTTTTATCGTACCCAGCGATACCCCCGGCCTGATCCCCGGAAAAGATGAAAGCAAGATGGGGCACCGAGCTTCAAACACCACCTCGGTCCGCTATGAAAACGTAGAGATCCCCGCATCCTTGCGTCTGGGAGAAGAGGGCCAGGGATTTAAGCTGGCCATGCAGACGCTCGATCGTGCTCGCTCCTCGGTGGCGGCCATCGGCGTCGGCGTGGCTCGGGCCGCGCTCCACCATTCGGCCCAATATGCCCTGGAACGTACTACTTTTGGTCAGCCGATTGCCCAGCATCAGGGGATCCAGTTCATGATCGCTCAGATGGCTCGCGACGTGGAAGCCGCCCGCCTGTTGACCTGGCATGCCGCCTGGATGGTGGACCAAGGCATGAACGCTTCCAAGGAAAGCGCCTGCGCCAAGCTGTTTGCCACCGATACGGCCATGCGCGCGGCCACCGACGCGGTGCAGATATTCGGCGGCAATGGTTACATGCGCGAGTACCCGGTCGAAAAACTGATGCGTGACGCAAAATTACTACAAATTTACGAGGGCACCAACCAAATCCAACATATCGTCATTGCCCGCCATGTGCTGGACGCAGCGACTTAGAGCGGAGAGCATTAAGCGGAGAGCAGAGAGCCGTACAGTACGATTAGCCTGAACCTTGACACCTCAGTCCAGCCCTAGCACGTGACCAACATTCAGTACTTCCAAATTTCCCTCTTAGCCCTACGTAAACCAGGGTGATAAGCCGCCCGGAAACCAACGTTTTTAGCAGTTAGCACGCTGCCCGGGTCGGCTTCATCAGCCATGACTTAAAACTACTGACATTCCAACACCCCATCCCACCACCTCCCCAATATCCCATGAAAATTCTTGTCACCATCAAACGCACACCCCATCGGGACGCTCGCATGCGCGTCGCTGCGGATGGGAAATCGCTGGAGACCGGCGATATCGCCTTCGAAATCAACCCTTTCGACGAAATCGCCGTCGAAGAAGCACTTCGAATTAAGGAAGCCGGCAAGGCCCAGGAGGTGGTTGCCGTCACCGTGGGGCTCGAGGTGGCACGCGAGCAACTGCTGGCGGCACTGGCAATGGGGGCCGACCGGGGCATCCTGGTAAACAGCGGCGGGGCCGCGGAGAAGCAAGAACTCGACAGCCTGCAAATCGCCAAAACCCTATCGGCAGTCATCCAGTCCGAACAGCCAGGCCTGGTCATCATGGGCAAACTGGCGACAGACGATGAAAACTGGCAAATTGCACCCATGGTCGCCGAATTACTCGGCTGGCCCCAGGCGACTTTCGCCTCCAAACTGGAATTGTCCGAAGATGGCAAGACCGCGCAGGTGACGCGGGAAGTCGATGCGGGCCTGGAAGAAGTGGAACTGACGCTACCAGCCCTGGTAACGGTCGATCTGCGCATCAACGAGCCTCGCTATGCGTCTCTGCCTGGCATCATGAAAGCCAAACGCAAACCGTTGGATGTGATCGAAATTGAAGATCTGGGCGGCCTGGCCGATCTGGGCGGCATTGGCCAGTCGTGCGTGCGAACCGTTTCCTACCGTGCACTTCCTGCCAAGGAAAAAGGGATTCTCGTCGACTCGGCGGCCGCGCTTGCCGCAGCTCTGAAGGAAAGGAAACTTGTATGACGACAGCCGATGTACTCATCATCGTGGGGCCAACCCCTTCGTCTCCCCGAAAGATTGATCGTGCCGCGATTGGCTTTGGCCGAAAGGCTACCGATTGTATCTCGGGCGAACTCGATCTGTTACTGCTGGGACCGGCAGCCGAAACGGCTTCCTCTCAATTTGCCCATCTTGGCGCGCGGAAAATCTACACCATCGGCCACGCCGACCTGGCGAATTACACGGCCGAAGCCTATACCCACGCGGTGTGCGACTTTACCTCGGAAAGAAATTACCGATTCCTTGGCGGCAGCGCCTCGTCGGCCACACGTGACTACTTTCCACGAGTAGCAGCCCGTTTGGGTATTCCGATGGCCAGCGAAGTGCTGGAAATCGACCAGCTGACCGCGGATCAGGCACAACTGGTACGAGCCGTATTCGTGGGAAACTTGCTAGCCACCCTTTCGATCTCCGGCCCCCAAATTCTGGCCACCTGCCGGGCCAGCGCGTTTGAGGTCCCCGCTGAGGAGGTGGCCACGGAGTCGCCGGTGGAAGTGGTTACAATCTCCCACGCCCTGGCCCTGGCCGGCAAACAGTTCCTTTCCCTCACCGAACAGACTTCCGACCGGCCCGACTTGACCGAAGCAGAAATCATTGTTTCCGGTGGCCGTGGCACCCGCGGCGCCGAAGGATTTCAGCTACTCGAACAGTTGGCCGACCAACTCGGTGCGGCGATTGGCTGCACCCGGGCAGTCGTCGACTCCGGCTGGATGCCAAATGACCTGCAGGTAGGACAAACCGGCAAAGTGGTCGCCCCCAAACTCTACTTCGCGGTGGCCATCAGTGGCGCCATCCAGCATATGGCCGGCATGCGCAGCTCCAAAACGGTAGTCGCCATCAACAAAGATCCCGACGCACCCATCTTCGAAATCGCCGACCTGGGCCTGGTAGCGGACATGTTAGAAGCCGTGCCCCAACTGACCGAAGCGTTGAAAGGGTAAGGTTCAGTACTTCCAAATTGCCACATAGGGTCCGCGCGGACTGACCGGGATCAGTGGGCCGTGAGAAGACTTGCAAGCAGACCCGCACGGCTTTTACGGTTCTGGTTTCCGGGTTGTTTTGACTCTCGAACTATTCAAGTCGCTGTCTTATCCATAATGGGTCACGCCTGGCATCTAGAACAGCCACGACGGTGACGACACTTTCATCGACGCGGTAATAGATGCAAAATGGAAACCGTTTGGACAGCGTTCGGTGAAATCCATATTCTATTGCATGAATTCCACCGTAATAAGCCAGGGACTCAATGTCTGCAATCAAACAACTCCGAAAGTAGTCACCAAGGCCAGGTGATTGACGATCAAAAAACCAATAGCCTTCTATAAGGTCTTCCTCGGCATCGGATGAAATATTGACGATCATCGGCCCACGTCCAAAATCCTATCCTTTGCCTCCTTCCACGGGGACACAGTAGCTCGGCCTTCTTCGAGACGCTGCTTTCGGGTTTCCAGTACCTCACGATGCCACTCGGGGGACCTCACATCGCCTGATTTGGAGCAAAGACTCTCCCACACACTTTCCAGCAAACGGATTTTTTCTGGAACCGACAAGGTGTCTAGCGGTATTTCAATGGACATTGGTTTCTCCATACGAGGAAGCGACGTAATCGATCGAGAGGCAGTAAACATCCAGCCGATCGTGATCGAATATCGGCTCCGCCATCGCCATTCCTTTCGAGTACGAATACCGGCCTTTCGGGTACGAGTACCGGCTGACGCCTGAGTACGAGTGCGACTCGAGGCCAAACCAAGCCGATAAGCCGCCCGGAAACCGGCGCTCTTATCCGCGAGCACACCCACCGGGCCGGCTTCATCGACTATTCCTGGAACTACCGCGGTCAATACTCCCGCTTCGTGATGATACCCGGGAGCGGGATGGGATACTTGCCGTTGGCATCGGCCGTCAGCGGCGCCGGCGAATCCATCGTCAGCTTATCCACGCCTGGCGCGTACTCATGGTCGGAGTTTAGAAAATGTTCCAAGGTGGTTTCCTTGCCCGTATGGGCCGCGTAGCGTCCCAGTGAGCTTACCAGGCTCGCCTGTACGCCACGCTCCAGCTCATTGTAAGGCTTATCGCTACGAATTGCATCGATCAGGTCGTTCCATTCATTCTGGTACGGATTGCGCTGGTCCGAAGCAACCTTGGACTTCCAGATCATCTGGTCGCGATCTGGACTCTGGCTCTTGTAAGTGCTGGATGGCAACCCGCAATCGCCAGCCTTTGAGACGATCGCCGAACCTTTGGTGCCGTGCGCATAGCTGGAATAGATCTGCTGGCAACCCGCGATGCAGCGTCCATCCAGGATGAGCCTGGCGCCGTCCGCAAATGAGTATTCCACCGAATAGGAATCGAAGTTCTGATCAATGCATGGATGCCCCTTGGAGTTGTTGCGATAATGGCGGCCCCCCAGAGCCTGTGCCTTGACCGGCCAGGCATTTTTCATCCAGCAGCAATGGTCGATCACGTGAATGTAGAAATCGTTGTAGCAGCCGCCACTCGCCCAGATGAAACTGTGGAAATTTTTGATCTGCCACAGCAGTTCACTTGGATTTCCAGGCCACTTCTCTGAGAAGGCGGAACCAACCGGGCCTGTCATGCGGTAGGCCCGCATCATGATGATGTCGCCTATTTCGCCGTCACCGATGCGTTGATGCAACTCCTGCAGTGCCCGGCTATGCCGGGACATCAAACCCACTCCCACCTTGAGGTTCTTCGCTACCGACTCTGCACCAAGCTTCAGCAGGCGGCGGGAAGTTGGACCGTCGGCCGTAAGTGGTTTTTCCATAAATACATTTAAGCCCTTCTTGATGGCATAGGCAAAATGCACCCAGCGGAATGCCAAGGGCGTGGCAAAAATTGCGATGTCTCCCGGCTTCAGGCAGTCCATGGCATCCTTGTAGGCATCGAAACCGATGAACTTTTGATCTTGCGGTACATCCAGTTGATTACCAAGATTTTTCGTCTGCAGGTGGTTGAAGCTGCTCTGCAGGCGTTTCTCAAAGACATCCGCCATGGCCACCAGCTTGACCAGGCCTGGCTTGACCCACATCGCGTCGAGCGCTGCGCCGGTGCCCCGGCCGCCACATCCAATCAGAGCCGCCTGGATCGTATGGTCCCCGGC
>JAJRWS010000465.1 GCA_024276705.1 Planctomycetota bacterium
CCTAAGGCGAGTTTCCCAGCAACCAAGAAGCAGGAGAGGCGTGATGGAGACGGGAATCGATAATGGGCTTACAGCCGCGACAGGAACTTCAGAATCGTGTCGGGATGGCCGGGGTAATTCTCATGCGTGAAGTCGGGATAGAGAGCCAGGCTTTTCTTGGAAGTGATTTTATTGTAGGCGGCGAATTGCGTGGAGGGCGGACAGATCTGATCCATCAGGCCGACTCCCATCAGAACTTCACCGCGAATCCGTTGACAAAGGTGCTGGACATCGATGTAGCCGAGCTGCCTGAAGATTTTTTCCTCGCGTAGGTGCAAGGGGTCGAATTTCCGGAAGTATTCGCGCAGTTCCGCGTAGGCATTCTCCGCCAGGTCAAGGTTCCAGACACGCTGGTAGTCGCAGAGAAATGGACAGGTAGGTGCGGCCAGGCGGATGCGGGGCTCGAGCGCCGCGCAGGCCAAGGTCAGGCCGCCTCCCTGGCTGACGCCGGTGGCGCCAACCCGTTGTGAGTCGACATTCGGCAGCGCCATGACCACCTTGGCAAGTTGGACCGTGTCGAGAAAGATCTGTCGGAAAAGCATCTTTTCGGGCGGCCCCTCCAACCCTCGGACAATGTGGCCGCGCAGGGTCCATCCCTGGACGCCACCAGGATCCTCGGAACGACCACCCTGGCCACGACAGTCGAGGGCTGCCACCGTATGTCCCATTGCAACGTAAGCCAACTTGCTGATCCAGTCACCGGAATTCGCACTGTAGCCATGGAACATCAACACGGCCGGATGCGGCCGATCGGAATGCGCGGGCTGGAGGAGTTTGGCATGTACGCGGGCTCCGCCGATGCCAGTAAAGTAGAGATGCGCGCAGTGGGCAAAGGGGACCTGGAATTTCGCCGGCACGATCTCGACCCGTGGATCGGTCTGCTTGACTTCGGCAAGGCCCTGGTCCCAGAACGGGTCGAAATCCTCGGGCCGCGGATTCTCTCCCTGGTAGGTTTCGAGTTGTTCCCGCGGCATGTCGAACAACAGTGGCATAGTGCTTGCTCTTTCAGGGTTCCAGGGTAGGTTTGCCCGATCGTTGCCAAAGGTTCCATGAGAATAGTATTTCGGCTGACCTAAGGCAACTTCCGCTTGATTTCGTCCAGCCGGTAGCCGAAGCCGGGGCCGGAGAGGGTCGACAGGTCGACCTGGCCATGACGGCGCGTGTAGAGGCCCGGGTGGATCTCTGCTTCTGCCGCCGAGGCGGCCGGGTAGAACTGCGGCGCGTTGGTTTCGACACCACGGATGGTGCCTGCCTGGGCCGCCAGACGCACATGTGGGATTTGCGCCAGCATCGGGTTGGTCAGGTCTTGCACCATCAGCGGCATGCCGTGGGCCTTCGCCCAGCAGAGGCTCAGGATCGCCCCGGTTTGGGTCTTGCACGTTTTCAAGGCCACGCCTGTCCAGCCCAGTTCGCGCCCCAGGCGGATCTGCTGCCAGTCGTGGGCGCTTTCGTCAAGAAAGATCGGTTTGCGCTGGGCGATCGAGCGGACGTCGATCGGGTGTTCTTCCAGTTCATACGGGAAGGGCTGCTCGACATAGAGCAACAACGGGTCGATCGCCGAGTGTTCAACCCGGAGTCGGTCGAGGATCTCGTTGACATAGGCCGGCTCACGGACGCAGCAGTTGAAATCGGCCGAAAGTGCATCGACGCCCATTTCCAAGCCGCATTGGCCCACTTGCACAAGCCGCTGGTAATCCCAGGGAGCGTCATTGCCGCGGAGTTTGATTTTGAGGCATTTTAAGCCGTCGCGCGCGATCCAGTCGGGCAGCAGAACGGGAAAACCGTCCCGGGGCTCAGCGCCAGACAACTCCTCGGGCGTCAGTGGATCGAGCCCACCGACCAGGTGCCAGGCGTCCAGCTTGCATGGCGGCGTGGCGACGAAATAGTCGTCTGGATATTGGCCCTGGAAGGAGGCCGGACCATCTTGGTCCGGTAGCAAAAATTCGGCCAGATCACGGCTGAGGAACTGGTCGTGGTAGGTGCGGTAGATGTCCACGTCGTGCAGGTTGCCGTAGGCGTCGTGCAGGGCGATGTCGAAGGCGCTGGCGCAGATTAAGGCTGCCAGGTAGGGCATCGGCTGGTCGTTGCCTTTTTCGTCATTGCCCCCCCTTTCGTCATTGCCCCCCCCTTCGCCATTGCCCGGAGTGTTGTGTTCGATTAGCAGCTCGGGTAGTCGCTCTTGGAGGAAATCGTAGCCAACTTCCAGTGGGTGGCCGCAGGCGGAAAAATCGGGCCAGGCGTGGACCAGACGCCGGCAAAAATCGAGCATCGACGCATGACGCGATTCGTAACTGGCCTGGCTGGGCCATGCCCATTGGACCGACAGGGGGGTTTCGCCCCAGCCATCGGCCTGACGACCCTTGGCATCGCATACCGTCAGGCAGACACGCAGGCAATCGATATGGGTGACGACTCCGGCCCCAAATTTAAGCGGCATTCTCAGGGTGACCGGAAGCAGGGTCATTCGGGCTGCCGTGACCCGCACATCGGTCGGCTTGCGCTGGCCCAAAGTCGAGAAAGGGATATGGGCAGCCGGTAACGCGGTCTCAGCCCCTGGCTCGACGGTGGAGCCTTTTTCAGTACCGTGCCGTTTTTCAGTACCGTTTGGGCAGCCTTCCTTGATTTGGGTTTTTGAGTCTCTTTTTCGGTTTCGGTTGGATGATGATGCATGCGGTTTGCTCGCTCCCATTGGCCAAGACACACGCTTCGTCTTGGAATGGCTGTTGGGCCATTGGTGGTTCTGATGGTTTCACACGCCCTAGAATCACCACCACGAGCCGATCCGTCAAGGAACTTATGTGCTTTTAGTACCAACAATGTCCCAGGTATCCTCACAATCCGAGTCGGTAGCGTCTGCTGCGCTCGACCAATGCGGGATCCTTGCTGATACGTTCGACCTTTTCCAGGATCGGACCGAACTGGTCCATGTTCGGCTGCCGAAGGAAACGGTGGTGGGCCAATTCGACAATCGCCTTACATGCGGTTTGGGCCAGTTCCGGATCGTCCAGGTAAGAAGCGAGCCAGTGAACCGTTTCCAGGGTGCGAATTGTGGCCGCCCGCTCGAGCGTCAGCCGTTTTTCCGCCACCCCTTCGGCCAGCGTCATCGAGTTTTTCAGCAGGGCCAAAGTCTTGGCTTCCGACCGGTCGCTTTTAAGCGTTAGGACGCGTATGTAGGCACGCAATGCCCAGCGGCGATGCGTTGGACTCTCGGAGGTTTTGGCCAGTTCCAGCAATTGCTCCGCCACCCCGGCATTGGGCCAGTTGCAAAGGGCGCGTGTCGCGGCTTCTCGAACAGCCGAATCTTCGCTGGCGAGTCCCTTCTGAATCCGCTGCAAGGCATTGGGGCCTCCGAGCCGCCCAAGCAGCGGCAGGCATTGGATCGTTTCGTCCCGCTCGGACCCGTTAAAATCGGATCCAGCCAGGCTGGCAAGCACCCGTTCGGACCGGTCCATGCCATCGGGTAGCTTGGCGCAAACGATCAGGATCGTCTTCTCCACTTCATCACGATGCTTGCCCTGCTCGGTCTTCAGGAGCAGCTTGAGCAGTCGAGGAATATCGGTCTTGCCAGGATCGGCGAGCTCTCGCAAACCGTTCAAGGCCGGAATGTATTGGGTCGGGTCGGATTGGGACGCAATTTCAATCAGGGGCTCGATCGCGGCATAGCTTTTGAGTTTCACAAGCACTCGGATAACAGGAATTCGAATGGCCGGGTGCTCGCGCAGTGCGTTGAGAAGGGCCGGAATAACTTCTTTTGGCGGCAGATGGAGCAATGCGTTTTGAGCCGCTTCGGACAAATCGTCGCCGGCGGAAAGCAGCTCGATCAATACGCCACTGGCCGCCGCATCACCGACCAGCCCCAGGCAACGAATGCCGGCCAGTTGCAACTCCGGCTGGTCGGATTGGACCAGCGCGTGCGCTAGTGGCACCATTTTTCCCCCTCGGCGGGCGATGCCCAGGTCGATCACGGCCAGCTTGCCGGAGGCTGGCAGCTCGGACAAGTGGGAGAGCAGTCGATCGATGTTGTCGTCGGATAACGCGTGGAGATGACCCATGGCAATCCGTCGGCGCTCGGGATCCGAGTCGGAGAGCCAGGTGAGAATCGCTTCCGAGGCTTGTTCACCCTGAAGACGGAGCAAGCCATCGAGGGCCGTCCGGCGGACACCAGCTTCTTGACCCGACTGGCTCAGCTTTGTGTAGATCGTTTCGGCCTGCCTGGTTTTACCCTTGCGCTGGAAATCGTTGGCGCACCGCAGCAGGGGAATGGCCAGGTTTCCTGGAGTGGGAAGTCCCGCGTGCTCGGCCCGATGGGCAAGGATGTGAGTGGCCTGATCACCGGCGATATTTCCCAAGGCCCAAAGGGCGGCGTTGGCGACCTGTGCATCTTGTGAATCGGCCAGGTGTTGGAGGATCGGCACGGCAACGGACTCTTTCCTGGCGGCGACCGAAAGGATGACGCCAATCAGCCGTTTTTCCCGCAAGGTCGTCAGTGCATCACAAAGTACGGCCCGCGACTCCTGGCCAGGAATGGACTCAAGAGCATAGCGGGCCATTTGCGATGTCTCTGGCTTTGTTAGAAGTTTGGCCAGCACGGGGACTTCGGCCGGCGTTCCAATCTGACGGAGTTGGAGACAGATCGCCTGCCGCGCCGCCAGAGTGGTTTCGTCCAAGGTTAGCAACGCGGCCAGTCTACTTGCACATGCCGATCGCGTCTCAGGTGTCCGCATGGCTTCGATGACAGCCCGATCGATCGTTAACAGCGGGGCCATGTCCTGACCGTATTCATAGCGGGGCAGGGTTTGCCAGGCATTCTCCACGGACATTTTCTCCGCCAGCAGAGGTTGGCGGCCCAAGGCTCCCATGGCTGCGAGTAAAATCAGCGTCCGGATCTGTTTTTGTTGAAGTCTCATGGTTCGATCCTTGGGGGGTTGTAAATGTCGCCCGTTTCCGAAAGGTTCTGGGATAGGCTCTAAGACGTTACATGGCCCATGGACTGCGCGCGGCCCGCGACAGCATGTTGTTGGCTTCCGTGTCATCGAGGAATCGATCCCGGGTGGGATCCCATTTCAATTTGCGGCCGAGCCGCAGGGCGATGTCGGAGACATTGCCCAACGTACTCGCCGCGTGACCTTCCTCCACCGGCGAGACCGGATCCTGTCGCGTGCGAACGCTATGGAAAAAGTCGGCCGTATGCGCTGTGTACGGGTTGGCGTGCCTCGGACTCGTGTGCAAAGGCGTGTCGGTGACTTTAAGCTTCACATCCAGTAGCGAAGCGGGTTCCGCCGAGATACCGCCGCGATTCACATGCACCCAGCCTTCGTCGCCGAGAAATTTACAGCCTTGCTGGTTGGGATTGCCGCTATTGGTGAAGCTTAGCTTCATGCCGCTTTCCCAGTTCAGCTTCATTTGCCAGGAAACCCACGTATCGGTCATCCCGTGGGCTGGCAACGCGCCGGTCCCTTCCACTTCAAACGGCTTCTGGAAAACCTCGGGGCAGCCCCAGCCGGCAATGTCCAGATGATGCACGCCCCAATTTGTGATGAAACCGGCACAGTAATGCGAGATCATGTACATCGCGAGCCACTCACACCGCTGCTTGTCGAACGGGAAAAACGGAGCGGGACCGGTCCACCTGTCGTAGTCGAAACCTGCCGGCGGCTCGCACGGTGGCACGACCGGATATTCCTTGCCACCGGGGGCGCCCACCTCGATCGTGTGCACCTTGCCCAGGTAGCCGTTCCGGGCGAGCTCGCACGCATGGCGAAACTTGGGATCGCTCCGCTGTTGCGTTCCCGTCTGAAACACGCAGCCGCAGTGGCGTACCGTGTCGCGCACCTGGATGCCCTGGGCGATCCAGCGGGAAACCGGTTTTTCGCCGTACAGATCCTTGCCCGCTTCGAGCGTCCGGCTGTAAACGATGCCGTGCCAGTGGTCGGGAACACAGCCCCAGAGGACATCGATGTCGTCGCGAGCCAGGACCTCGCGGAAATCGCCATAGATTTCGCAACCCTGGAATGCCTGTTGGCCCAGCCGCTGGGCATAGAACTGATTGACCTGCTCCTGGGCCCGCACGGCGCGCGGCCGCCGGCACTCGGCAATCGCAACAACCTGATGGTCCGGCAGGGGGCGCATGGCGCGGAGCGAATCGCTGCCCCGATTGCCGACGCCGAGCATGCCGATCGTGATCCGCTCGCTCGGAGGCAGTTGCCCGTTTCGGCCCAACGCCGAGGCGGGAATGATTTGCGGGCTCGCGACGGCGGCGAGCGTGCCGGCAAGAAACTGCCGCCGCGAATAGGGCCTGCCGGTTCTGGTTGTCAAATAGGATTCCCGAATCATATGAAATCTCCTGGATCTGACACGGTCACTGGGGATCAGTACTTGCAAATAGCCATTCAGTCCTACCTGGAGTGAGGGCAATAAGCCGCCCGGGAACCGACGTTTTTTAACTGCCAGCACGTTATTCGGGTCGGCTTCATGGGTCATTCCTGGAACTACCAAGGGTGAATTTCGGTCACTTCCACATTGAATTCACCATTTCGACGGTCTGGTCGACAAGGATTTGCCCCCCTTCGGGGCCCACCAAATTGCTTTGGACCACGGCGCTGTAATGACCTCCCGCAACAGCTTTCTCGGTTGGCAGGTAGGTGCCCGGCCCGGCCAGTTGGATGACGATTGTTTGCATCGCCTTGCTCCGGGCTTTGATGCAAATTCCAAATTGGGTGAATAGCTCGAAGCGGTTCGTGCAGACCACCACATCGCCGATCCGTAGTGCGTGGAGTTCCACTTCCAGAGTCGGTTTGGGATTCGCTTGCTGCTTTTCAAACCGCCTGACTACGCCTTCATTCCATTTCATTCGCATTTGCAGCCGCACGGCCGCTTGGGGATCCTTCTTGATTTCGGCCGCCCCTTTCTCGACTTCGGCCTTCGCTTCGGCATATTCGGCCTTGGTGACAATGCGCATCGGAAGACGGATCTTTTCAACCTGGTGGATCATCGGAACATCGGCATGGCGATCGTTTTGGACCACCTCGTAAGCCTCCTCGACGGCACGCACCACGCGCCGGGCAATCTCTTCGAGACGCGTTAGCCCCCGCAGCCGGAGCATACGCTCGTCGGCCGCTTTGCGAACCATCAGATGGGGCGATTGATCGCCGGCAGCGCCCACGGAACCGAGAATGCAAACCTGATCGCCATACCGCCTTTGGAGCGCCTTGCGCACGGGATGCCAAAAATCGGCATTGACGGCACTTCGGCTTTCCACTTCCTGAGTGGGGCAGGAAACATTCACGACCATGCCGATGAGCTGCTCAGCCTCGTTCCAGAAGAACAATGAGTTAATGTCGTGATCTTCGGGGCCTTCGAAACCGCGGAAATCGGGCCGATTGGTGGGGCCATACATTTGGGCCTTGCCGTTGGCGTAAACAGCGCGGCGGTTGTACCCCACCACGGCGTCACTCAGTCCCCAGGAGATACGGCCTGGCTTGCGCCGGTTCCACGCAACTTCGATCGCATCGGCAACCTGCTTGGCCAGAAAGGCGATGTATTCTTCCACTTGGGTCACCCCTTTGCCAGGGATCGGGTACCGGCCGTCGCGCGTGACGGGGGCCGTGTGGGTGTGGGTGGCAAAGAGAATGATCTTGGACGTGTCGAGATCCGGCAGTCGCTGCTGAACTTCTTCCCGAATATGGCTCCTGACTGGGTCGGTGATATAGACCAGATCGCAGGAGACAAGGATGGCGATATCCTTCGACGGGGTGTTTGCACCTTCGCCGTCACGGGACTCCAGAGCGATCACATGGGCCAGCACGGGCGACTCGACGTTTTTCGCAATCCGCAAGTGAAATTGGCCGGAGACCGCGACCGGTAGTGTTGGAGTAATACTTGTCGACGCGGTTCCAACCAGCAGTTCCGCTCGGGCAGCCAAGGCCAGGCAGGCGAGCAACGAGAACGCCAGGCTATGGGTCAATAAAATTTTCTTGAACATGCCGTAGACCTTATCGGTTCGAGTCTTATTCGTTAACAGCCATTGACATTTTATAGGGCAGGATTCTTGAGTCATCCTTGAGTCCGCGCCAGGTCATGCAACCAATGCTCCCAGATGTTCCAAACTTTTGGCGGCCTGCTCCGGGGTGCCGCATTCGACGCTAAAGACGATGTCGCGCGGGCAGCGGTCCTGGACCGTTTTCACGATTCGGTCCCAATCCAGCACGCCCTCGCCGCATGCGCAGCCGACCGGTGTCCCGGTCACTTTGCCCCGTTCGGCGTCGGAGTGTTCCACCGAGATGTCCTTGGCATGAAAATGGACCAATCGTCGGGCGACGCGATCGAGCCATGCGTAAACGTCCTGGCCGGCAAGGTACGCATTGCCGGAATCGAAGTTGATGCCAATTGCGGCTGAATCGACCAGGTGATAAAGACGGTCGAGGCCTTCGGGCGTGCGCGAGTACTGGGCGTGAGGTTCTAGACCGATTTTGACCCCGCGTCGTTCGGCAATCGACGAGGCCTCGTGCAGCGTGTACTTGATGAGTACCAGGTCCTCCTCCTCCGTGGTCCACTTGGCTTTGATGCCTTCGTCGGTGTTCACGACTGGCACCCCGATTTCCGCGGCTGTGCGGATCGCCAGCTTGATATACTCGCCGTGGACATCCGGCCGGCCCAACGGCCCGTGGCACTGCAAAGCGGAAATTTTCAGGCCCGCCTGGTCGCAGGCCTCCTTGATCCGGTACGGATCGTCGAACATCGACACCGTATGGAAATACCCCGCTTCGCTCATCAGCTCGCGGCCAAAATGGACCATCGGCTCGAACCACGAGTAGCCCATTTTAGCCGCTTCTGCAACGGCCCATTCGAATGGCTTGTCGCTGCTGCGGGAATATTCCGCGTTCAAACCAATATGAATTGCTGCCATGGTTATATCGACCTTTCTTCGGTGCTTTTTCGCCTGGCGTAGAGACTCGGTAACGGGTTGCCGAACGTAGGAACACTTTCGACGACTTGCGTTATTATGACAAAAAATAACCACCAGAGAATTGTAATAATGAACAATTCCCTTGAAAAATCAGACATCCGGCGAAACGCCGATTTGCCAGGCCAATTCCACGCCTTGGATCCCAACAAAGTTGCCCTCGGTTGTGTTCGTAACGGTGTCCATCCAGGCCCCCTCCGGTACAATGGGCATTCTCTATGAACGGGGAGTATCTATTTTTATGCGGCCAGGATCATGACTCGATTTTTAATTTATCTGTTCCCTGCGGTCGCTGACACGATCATGGCCGCAGCCATGTTCGTATGCAGTAATCGTCTTGCTGATGCAGGTCGGAGCAGCACGGAAGTTGCCATGGTGTTCACCGCCTGGGCCGTACTCTACATTGCCAGCAATCAGGTACTTGCCAGGCTGGTTACATCGCACAACGCGGCAGCGATGCTGATCGTCGCAAACCTGCTGTTTACCGCCACGGCCGGGGCGTTTGCGCTGTTTGAGGGCATTGGGGCGATCTACACCACCATGGCCGTTTTGGCGGTGGCTTCGGCGCTGTTTTTTTTACCGTTCCAGGTGTTCATGAAGGCAGTCGAGCCTGACCAGCATCAGGGTGTGGTACGATCGGTGGCCCTCTATACGTTTTCGTGGAGTCTCGGTTTTGCGAGCGGTCCTTTTATCGCGGGGTTCATCTACCAATGGTTGGGTTGGCGGTGGTGTTTTGCGTTCACCGGTTTACTCGGTTTGCTAACAGCCTATGGTATACAACGGTTGAAGCATCATGCAAAACATCACCATCGTGAGGCGATTGCGCCAGGTTCGTCGGCCGCGGGCCAATCGTTTGGTCCTCTCAGCCGATCAAGTTGCCATCGTGAGGAAGTGAACTACCACACCCTTCCCAACCTGGCCTGGCTGGGCTGGGTGGTCGCTGGGGTTGGCTGTTTGGGGATTTATTCGTTCCTGACTTTGCTGCCGTCGGTCGGGGTGGCCTTTGCGATTCCGAAGTCCCATATCGGTTCGATCCTCGCTTCGATTTTTGTGGTGCAGGCGTTGGTGGGATTGAGTTTTCTTCGTAGCAAGACGTGGATGTTTCGTCCCGGACCGGTCGTCGGTTTTGCCGCATTCGGACTGCTCAGCCTGGTCGGTTTTGGGGCGTCGCTCCTGCCGGCGATCGATGGGGTGGAAGTAGGGACTGTGCCTTTGCGGACGCTTGGTCTGTACGCTTCGGCCGTCTGTTACGGCGTGTTTTCAGGCTCGTTTTACTTCGGAATGGTGTTCCACTCCCTGGTCCATCCGCAGCGCAGTGCCATCTATGTGGGAGTCAATGAAACGGTCGTGGGACTTAGCGGCGTGGTGGGGCCGGTCATGGCAGGTTTGCTGACGGACCGGTACGGGTTTGCCGCGTTTCCGACGGTACTGACCGCGATGATTGCGTGCGTCGCGATACTGCAATGGGTCGTGCTGAAGCGACTGGTCGGCACATTGGCCGCGCAAACGGTTCCACGACACTCTCCAGGCGGCTAGCACGCTGCCCAGTCGGCTTCATCGGCCACTGCTTGGAACCATGGAGTTTACCCGATTGTCGCCAACTGTTCTCGTTTCACCTCGTAGCGGAGCGGTTTTCCTTCGCTCGAGGCCACCACGTTGTCGACCGCGAAGGTGCCGACCCGCATGCACGACCAACTCGAGTTTTGCAGCTCGATTCATGATCTCCTGGTCCAGTTGCGGGGTATCCCAACTGGTGACCACGATATCCGCAGCCGCGATGTGGTCAAGCATGAACGGTTTGTCGGGCATTTCGGGAATCGGTGCTTCAATGATCGCGGCAATCGATCTCACCCGATCGAGATCGCGATCGGAAAAGACCTTGTCGTACCACTGCTTGCGCACCGCGAAGAATATTTTTGGTTTTATGTTTTTTCTCATTTTACGCGGTAGCTCTTGTTGTCAAACGAATCGAGCGAAGCAAGCGCTTTCAGGATGTCCACGCGGACTTTGTCGGCCACGGTGCGGTCCAAGGGTTGATCCCAGCGGAAACTCATGCCTTGGAATCCGGACAGCACACGATGACAGGCCCTCGCCAGTATGCTTCGTGCTGGAGTGAGCGCCTGATTCGTTGAACCTGTCGCTTCGAGAGCCTCGACCCGATCGCGTAGCATCACCAGATACTCGTAGTCTTGCGCGCTTTCGCGGACTGCCTCCATCCGTTTATCACTAAGGATGTCCATGTCCTGGAGAATGAAGGGGCAGTAGGAGCCCGGAAAATAGTCCGCGTAGTTGTTCCAGGGATTTGCGCCGCGGGTGTCGGAGAAAGACCAGAAAGCACTCGATGTTCCGCCAATCTGGAAAGAATGCCATGCCTGCAAGAGGTAGTAGGAATAGGGATCAAACGATCGGGCCGGTTGATGGCAGGAATAGAATCCCAACCTGCGTCCCGCCTGCCGCTGCTTGTCGAACAGCTCCGGATACCAGTCGATGTACCGATACCACAAGAGCCGATAAGGCAACAGTTCGTCGACCTCCGCCATCATCGGCAGGTAGGTGCCATCTTCGGTTTTGGGATTGGGGTCGACCCATGTCACCAGTTCGGGCTCGGCTTGCTCGATCGCCTTGGCCCAGGTGGCCAACAAATCGTATTGATCCTTGTTGATCGGTTCGTCGAAGATATTCAGTCCGAACTGATCGGGCCGCAAGCCGAGCGACCGTATGTGATCCACCCAGAAGTGGGCCCAGGCGGCGATCTTCTTCTCGAACAGCTCGGTCCCCGGCTTGGAACCGCCGAAGGCGGGCCGGTCGACGCCCGTGTAGCCGCCTCCCACGGCGAGAAAAACCATGTAACGTTGGGCGTCGGGCCAACGTCGGACCCAGGCGTCGAAGTCGGCCGTTTCGGGCGACTCGATGAGACGGCCTTGGGGGTCGTATTTCCCCTCGGGCAGGGCCGCCTGACTTGCCCAGGTCACGTTCACATGGTGATCCCGTAAAAAAGCGATCACCGCGTCCCGGTTCATTGCGTTGATGCCACGGTCGCCTTTGCCATTGGTGTAAGTAAAACCGTCAAGCAACAAGTGGGTCCGTTCGGGAAACTTCCACGGCCAGACAACCAGCTCGACCGGGACGTTCCGCTTGCCGCCGGCCGCGGTCTCCAGGACGATCCGACCCCGATGGCGGCCGGGAGGGAGATCGGTCGGGTGGAAATCGAACCAGAGCTGGCGGGTCATGCCAGGGGCGAGGGTCAAGACGTTGGAGCCAGCTTGCCGCTTCAATGGAAGCAGGGGCGAGGAGATTGCGCCGAGGTGGCGCGTGCCGATGCAGAGTACTTCGTAGGGCGAAACGTAATCGGGGTCGGCTCCGCCGGGAAGCCCCTCGATACGAACCTGGATTTGCAAGTCTTCCTTCGCGGCGCTGGTGATGTTCAGCACATCGGCCCGATGTTCGCCGTTCAAGAGATCGATGTGCAACTTCGGAACGTTCGCCCCGGCTGGTGGTTCCTCGGTCGGGCCGAGCATCTCCCAGCGATGGTTTTTCCAGAGCCGCATGGTTGGTTGGCCTTGCCCGCGCCACACGCTTGCCCGGAGATTGAAAATGTCTCGCTCCAAGTCATTCATGGGTAAGATCGCCTTGAAGCCAGGCCGCTCCACCACCGGCAAACGGTCCACGCGGCGGCTTAGACGGCGCGCCTCTTCAAGCCATTTCGCCCTGGCCGTTTGGGGGCCGTCGTTCGACTGGATGCTGGCTCGGACCTGGTGGAGATCGGCCCGGAGTTGCTTGCAAATCTGGCCGGTCACCTTGGCCCGTTGCAAGAAAGCCCCCGGATCGTCCAGCGTGGGACCCCGCCCGGATTCGAGCAGTTCCGGAGCGCCTCGGAAGACCTCGATCTCGTCGGTAAAAATATGGTTTCCTTCCGTTAAAACGCCAACCATCACGTACCGACCGTACGTTTTCAACTCCTCGGATCGGTAAACGTGTCTGGCGTAGCCTTCCTCGGGGGGGCGGCCATGTCTGGCGGAAAGCGTCTTGAGATCGCCGGCAAGGTTCCACTGCCGGCCGTCATCGCTGACCATCACCATCACGACCTCGGGCCATAGGATGTCCGCCTGACCGGCCGCCGTACTCAGCGCCGCACCGCAAATCGGCTCGACGCGTCCCAGGTCGATCGTGATCAGGACCGGTTGCACCCCCTGCCAACCAACGGTTGACTTTTGGGTCCAGAAATGGCCCTTGGTGAATTGTCCGTCGGTCAGTTGGCGCGGATCGCCAGGATCGTGGGCGCCTTGATAATTGGCTTGCCGGTTGAATGCACAGAGTTTGCCCAGGGCGATGTTTTCAAGGCTGGCCGGAGCCTGTATGGCATGCAGCGAGTTGTAACCCGCGGAGGGCATGATGGTGGCCAACAGGCAAAGGGCGAAAATGGGCCAATGCGGAGGAGAGCGATACGGCATGGTCAAGATTCCTTTAGGCCGGATCGGCTCTCTTCCTGCCAGTTTCGCCCCAGAAAACGGCGCCAGCGAGCATCAGCAGGAGCGTGCCAGGTTCGGGGACCGGTTCGGCGCTTGCGGTGCTGCTGTAAATCGTGCCAATACAGGTTTGCCACTCGGCCAGATCGGCGGCCGTTGCGCCTCCCGGCGACTCGCCCCGCTGCCATGTCAGGAAATCGGTTCCGTCCACGTCGCCGTCGCCGTCGAAGTCGCCCGGATTCGTGGGGTCCGCGACCAGCCGATAGACGCCACTGTCGTTGGCGCCGAGCGTTACGTCGAACTGGTTGCCGGTGAGAGTGGCTACGACCGCGTCGGTGAAAAAGTCGCGTACCTCCACCGGCGTGTAGCCGAGGCCGTTGAGTGTGAAGGTGACTACGGAGACCGCGTCGTTATAATTGGCGGCAATGAGGTAGCCTTCGCCGTCCAGATCTCGCGTGCCGAAGTCGATCCCCTTGGCCGGTGTATCGATCGACCACTCGGTCCAGTGTGGCTGCTGGATCAGGCCCGCGTCCATCATCTGATTGATCTCATCGGCCATGTTCGGAAAATCGCTCCACCAGGGCAAGCCGGTCACGTCCCCGTTATAGTCTCTCCAGAAGCTCAAACCCTTCGCCCCATGGGCAATCGCACCGAACAGTCGCGGCCGCAACTCCAGTCCGACGCCCCGGTTGATCTGTGCGAAGACGGCCGGCTGCCGCTGATTCTGGATGTTGTCAAGGATGATAAACTCGTCGGTTCGACCGTGGGCATTGCCGAGGTCATCACCAATGTAGGTGCCGGTGATGTCTGAAAAATGGACCGTGTCGTTTTGGTGCCGCCGTGCGTGACCAATCGTGGCGTTCACCGTAAAAATTGGATGTAGACGGTTACCGCCAGCATCAACATCCTCTTGATGAATTAGATTGGTCACGGTCTGCTGCACGCTCCATTCGGCATTCTGCTCATTGTCCCAGTAGAAAAAGGCGATATCGTCCATCATGTTTTGCGACTTGAGAGTGGCAATCACATTGCTGAGGCCCGCCAGGTCATTGTATTTGGGATTGCCGGGCACCATGTACCCGGTAATATCGTATCCGGACATCATTCCGGTTTGTCTCACAACATTAACCAAGTCGGTACTCCAAGCCCGTGCCTCCACATTGAAGCCTTGGTTCGCATAGGTCGACCAATGACCGTCGCCGGCGATGGCGAGCGGAAAGAACGGTTCCCAGGTGGTCCCGTTGCGCAATATTTCCATGTTGCCCAGGTCGTCGATGCGCGTCTGCGTGCCGTCGAAAGGTGTCTTCGGCGCGGCCGGCTGCTCAAAGCCTTTCCCTTGACCGAAATAGACGTCGTCGAGCCAGATGTCCCGGTAGACCCCCTCGACATCGTTGGCCACGAAGAACTCCAACGAGACCTTCTCGACCGGAGTCCCGTTGATTTCCTCGGGGATCTCGACGAAGCCGGTGATCTCTTCCCATGCGTCTGTTGTCGAGTTGCCCCAGCGCCCGTTGTAATAGGGGCTGCCAAGGGCCAGGCCCGTGGCCGAGCGGTAGCGGTAGTACATTCTCACCATGGGGGGCGGCCAGCCGTTCGGCGCTTGGCTCATCATTTGGGCCGAGAAGGTGTAGGTTCCACCAGGCGTGACCGGAATCCACGCGGCACCGTAGGTTTCGACCTTGTCGCCACTCGATTGGATCTTGATGGAGCCGGAACCGGCGGACCGCGATACACTGCCGTCGTAGGCCGCCCCGTTACGCAGAAACCAATCGCCCGTTCCATTAAACTCGGGGTTCTCGACAAGATTGGTCCCAACCCGCCCTTGCAGGGGCCGGGTACTCCAGTCGGCTGCCTGGGTAACCGGTATGATACTGGCCAGCAGGTAGACGGCTCCCGACAGGCACGCCAGCGAGCGGTAGTCTCCAGGGCGCATGTTCAAACGGTTGTTTCTAGTCACGGTGTCTCTCTCGTTGCGTTTGCCTGAAGTCTCTGAACCCTATCTTGCTTACTCGCTGACCATGTCTCCAGCGTCTCGCGTGCCCATGGCCTGCCAGACGAGGATGTCGATCGAATCATTGACAAAATGGGTCGAGCCGTCGACAAACGTCACATGGACTCCCCCGGGATGGTTGCTGCGGGCTGCGTTGTAGGTCCACATCGTCCAGATTTCCGGTTCCTGGTTCGAGGTGAGCGGGTCGTTCGGTGGGATGCGCGTGGTGAAAGAATAAGACTGATTGTAAACGGCAAAGATCCATGTGCGGCCACGATCGCCGCCCGAACCGATATTTTCAGTGATCTCCGGCGCCGCGCCAGCCAGAACGATCTCCGCCATTCCCGGACCTCCCACACGGCGGACCCAGGGCTTGCCAATGAGGCATTCGGAGACAGCGGCGGTGGAACTGGTGCCGTCGGTCACCTGTCGCATGTTGACCCGGCTGGCAAAGTGCATGATTCCGTCGGGTACTGCGCCGGGGACGTGCTCCGCCGCGCCCTCGCCGATGCATCCCCAGTTCAGGCTGCAACCGGTACTTCCAAGGTTGCCGACGTAGTTGGTAGGGGCAAACATCTCAAGAGGCCTTTCGACAGGGTCGCTCGGGCACCGGGCCAGCGGGAGATCGATTCCAAGGACGTTACGGTTTGTGTTGGTGTTTCCAACGACAGGGTCAGCGCCATTGGCCGGATTGTCCCAATCGATCTGGTTGGCAATCGTCGTCTGCTCCAGATAGGGCAGCAACTGCGCAATCCAGGTGTGGTGAGTCAGGAAGGGGTCCCTCGTGGAAACGTACGATCCGTTTTCGGTTGCCAACGTCCGTTTGCCTGGCCACTTTGCCAGAGCTGCAGGGGTGTCGTCATAAATGAGTACGCCCGAGGGAAACGCCTTGTGCGTGTCGTGGAAGTTCTGCAGGGCAAGACCGAACTGGCGCATATTGTTGCTGCAGGATATTCGCCGGGCGGCTTCCCGTGCGGCCTGAATTGCCGGCAGCAGGAGTGCCACCAGGATGCCGATGATCGCGATCACCACCAGCAGCTCGACCAGCGTAAAACCGGAAAAGCCTTTTCGAAGCGGCTGACGTTCTTCAGACATGGGTTTTATCTCCATGGGTCTCTAACTCCTCGTTCCAATTTTCAATTTTCAATTTTCAATCCACGTCGTTTTTCGCCTTGGACTCAGCATCGGTCTCAACATCGGCCTCCAGGACCAGATCGAAGCTATTTTCTCCTGGCTGGAGCTCCACATACAGTTCGGTCTCCCGGTTGTACCTGCTCGGGATATACATTTGGACCTGTTCCACCACACCTTCTCCCTCGGGATTCGGGTACGTCTCCCCCGTCTTTCGATTGGCCGTGACGACGACTCGATGACCGCCGGCTACCAGGTTTCTTTTTTTGGCCATCTCGGGTGCGATTTCATAGTGGCCATTGACAATCTCCGCGCCGGCACTTTTACCAGGATTTCCCTCCCCGGGGAGAAACCGCAACGTACCGCTCGGGACCTCTTGCCCATCAAAGACCACGGACCCCGAGACCCAGGACGTACCGGCCTCGCCACACCCTCCGGCAGCCAACAGGCACAAGGTTCCAAAAATAAAAACAGCTTGTAGACGCACGTTCTATCTCCTCTAGTTTCAGGCAGGCTGAGCATGCCCCCAAGGGTGTTCCAGGGCTTCTTAGCGTAAGACCCCACGCACCATTCAGGTCAGGGGGCCATGGTAAGGTCGTAGTTGTTTTCACCCGGCTTGAGCTCCGTCACCAATTGCGTCAGCCGGTTGTAACGCGGTGGGATATACATCTGGGTCTGGCTCACCATGCCCGGTCCGTCAGGATTTCGAATTTTCTTGCCCGTTGTGCGGATCGCGACGACCGACACGCGATAATTGCCGGCAAGCATTTCTTTTTTCTTGGCTACCTCGGGCGTGATTTCGTAGTGACCATCGACGATTTCCGCCCCGCAGCCACTGCCGGGGGTTCCTCCGGTGGGGAAAAACCGCAGCGCGCCGGTAGGAACGGCCTTGCCCGCAAGGGTTACTTTGCCGGAAACCCAAGCGGTTTCCCCTTCGCTACAGCCGGCCATCCACGCCGACGCGATCAAGAGGATCCCAATCTTTCCGTACGCCATACTTCTTTCCTTTCCTAATGCCCCTTGATTTTTTGAACGGCCTTTTTCCGCCGTAGCCGAATCCGGGTACAAAAATCCTTTGTGGCGTTATCCTTGTCCTGTGACCATGCGTCCCGGCCGGACCGGGGGCCTGCCGGGACGCTGGTGGCTTACAGTGGCTACGTTAAACGCTCCTTACCGACCGCGACGACGCGCGACAAGTCCCATCAGACCGGCCAAACCGACCAATGCGAGTGAGCCCGGCTCGGGTACGAGCGAGTAGCCGACGCCGTCGTATATGGTCTTCGCGGCGCCAGGCGTGTGGTTGATGTAGACATTGATTTCACCGTTTGCATCAGCGATCGCCGTACCAAGGGATGCCTCGAAGTGATGCATAACGGCAAATTGCTGGCTCAACACGGCACTGTCGAAATAACTGCCGGCGATGTTGTAAGCGGTATTCGTAACGCCGACCACACCATCCAGGATCATGCCCCTGTTGTCCGTACCGTCAACTCCAGCAAGCGTGGCTGGGGCGTTATTCATTCCACCGCCTCCGTCGCGGCTCCATTGCTGGAGAGCGCCACTGGTGAGACCCGCTTCAATGGACCCGTCCTGCCAGCTATTTGGGCCCGCCATGAAATAGGCATACATATTGTACTGGGCACCTGGTGTCAGTCCGGCGACGATCGTGGTCAATTCTTCTTGTACAAAACCATCGACCGATTCAATCGTAGTAAAATTATGTCCTTGTGAACCATCAACTTGCCAGCCGGCGTGGTTAGGCGGTTCAGTCAGGGCGTCGCCGGTCGAGGTAACCAATGTCACCAGCCCAGGTTTCCAGGGCTTGCTTTTCGCATCACCATAGGTGATGAGGGCAGCGTTTGCACTGAGCGCAAAGACCAAGGTTATGGAAATGCCCATTGCCGTAAATCCAAGTTGCTTCTTCATCGTCATGAGTCTTCTCCCTAAAAAAGGAACCTAAAATAAAAAACAAAAAAACAGTAACAGTCTTGGTGATAGGGATGCGAGGCGACGCACCCGGTCCCAAACGATTTCCCCCTTTCTCAATAACCCCCCTTTCTCAATAACCCATTTTCTCAATGAAACCAGCCAACCAGCCGCAACTAAAAAGGACAACAGGCGTTCGCCATGCCTGCACGGTACAGACCGAAACTCTCAACGGTTTCCCTGCCCATACTGAAAAACTAGCCTCTCCGCCGAGGCAGCAGGGAAATCAGTCCGCCGCCAGCCAATAGCAGCAGCAGGCTTCCCGGTTCGGGGACGGCGGAAAGGGCGGCTGCAGCGGCGGCAACCTCACCAAAGTGGCTCTGCCAAACAGCCAGGTCTCCGACGCTGTTGTCCCGTTGCCACAGCAAGAAGTCGGCCCCATCCACGTCGTCATCGCCGTCGAAATCGCCCGCAAGCCCGTCTGAAATAACCGGCGAGTTGGGTATCGCGTCCAACTCGAATAGCGGCAAAGCCGTTTGGTTTCCCGATTGGAGCATTGTGGCAATGGTCTGAGATGCGATGCCAGGAAGCCCCCCCGCACCAATCTCTGTATTATCGACAATGATAAATCGATCGAGGATCATGTCCCCTTTCCGAAGGCCGGCACGAAACTCTACGAGCTCGCCGACGTCGGCTGCATCACCGTTCTCTGAACCGATCGACATATAGCCCATGAAGTCATAAAAATGTAATCGTTCACAGGCCGTAGATTCGGTGCTACGTTAATGGCATATCCAAAGGCAAGCGAAATGAGGCCGGGAGACTTATGCGCATCGGTCACGTGGCATTGAATCATCTGCGTCAATCTGCGTCATCTGCGGGCCCCC
>JAJRWS010000466.1 GCA_024276705.1 Planctomycetota bacterium
TCCAGCCGGGCGTCGACATGAATCTATTTGTGGCCACCGCAACCATTGGGAACGAGGAGCTGGAAACGCTACCAGGCAATTGATGCGATGAATACGAACCTTTTTAGCTTTGCGACCTGTGGCTGCTTCCTCGCTCATTGATTTTTGAAAATTTTTCTAGAGCCTGTCATGCGACGATTCATGGTCATGTTGGTGGTATGCGTGAGCTGTAACGCCATACGCCTGGCCACGGGCGCGGAGACGGCGTTGTATCTCGACCCGGACTTTCGAACCGGTCTCGAGGTGATCGCGCCCAACTTGCCGTTTGCCATCGAAGGCGACCTGCAGTGGGATACCTCGAACGGACCACCGCGGTGGCAGTACGCTCAATGGAACAGCCAATCATCCATCTTGGACACAACACCGACCTCAACGCCCTCGGGTGCGAAGGTCTACGCCAATGCCGACAAAAGCATCACGGCTGGAGGCGGCGCCGCAGCGCCAGAGTCGGACCTCATTCTTTCGCTTAACGCTTACAATGAATATGGTGGCCAGTATCGCACGCCTGGCCAAGCCTGGCCACATACTCTGGTGCAGCAGGAAATCAGCACTCCAGGTGGCCATCTGTACCAATCGGCCCCGTCCATTGCGCAGATGACTAGCCTCGACTTCAACATCGACGCCAAACTCCTGTTCGACGATCGCAACATCGGTTCCGGTTACAATGCATCCATCCATGCGAGCCAGTTCGTTCACTACCTGGCCGTTCAAAACCTCAACCCTGCCTCCAGTGGCTACGGCGACTATCTTTGGTACGGAACCAGCATTTACGATGATCGGTACTCCGTCACCTCGCTCCAAGTTTCAGGCGACGCGAGCACGGGGAAGCTGATCTACAACACGGGAATTGCCCCTTACACTGCGGAAGTGATTGCCGATGGCAATTGGGTGAATGTGAGCGGCGACCTGTTGCCGCACATCAAAACGGGATTGCAAGAGGCCTGGGACCGGGGTTTTCTTCCCGATTCGCAAAATTTCTCCGACTACTACATTGGTGAGTCGAATATGGGTTGGGAGATTCCCGGGCTCAACCACGCCTCCATGCAGATTCGCAACTTGAACCTGACGGCCCAGGTGAGCGATCCTCCCGATGTGAAAAAGAAAGGCGATGGCTATGCCGACCGTGTGGTCATTTCCGATGCAGGGGATGGCAGTGCCCGGTGGAGGGTCGATGCGTCGAACGAGTCGGGATTTGGTGATGGGATCGCCGAGTACGACGTTACGTTTGGCGGCATCCATGATATTCACCTGCTAGGAGATGTGAATAACGATGGGTTTGTCGACAAGATCAATGTTCGCGATAATGGCTCCGGTGTTTGGCAATGGATGGTCGATTATTCCACTCCGACCACATTTGGCGATGGCACTCCGGACGACATTTCACTCTATGGTTCGCTTGACCCCGATACGCCGATGTCCGTCGCCGATCTGAACGGCGATGGTTTCGATGACCGCTTTACGACCGACGTGGTTCCTGGCCAGTTCCTGGCCTTTCGTGTCGACCTTGGAGACAGCAGCACTGGCCTGATGGGCGATGGCATCCCCGATGGAGAGTTCCCCTTTGGCGCTCCCACGTACAGGCATATCGGAGCCGCGGATATCAATGGGGACGGCCATGCGGATATTGTCATCGACCTGGGCGAGGCGAGCCCCTCCTGGGCGGCCGACTTTTCCGATCCAAACAGCGCCCAAATGCTGGGTGATGGAATCCCGGATACCATCATGACCTTTGGCGAATTTGGTGATGCCTTGCTCCTTGGCGACATGAACAACGATGGGAACGCTGATCGGGTGATCGTCCAAACCGACGGCCTGACCGAGCCGAGTTGGCTTGCCAACCTCACCAGTTTATTTGGGGATTTCGAGACCAGCGCTGTCGACATTGATCAAACGGCCACTTTCGGCACCGTGGCCGATGAATTTTTATTGGCCGATATCATTGACATCAACGGAACCACACCGCTCCCAGGCGACTTCGATGGCAATACGATCGTCGAAGGCATCGATCTGCCGCTCTGGCAGACAGGATTCGGGCTCGCTTCCGGCGCAACCATTGGCGATGGCGATGCCGATTTCGATGGCGACGCGGACGGGATCGACTTCCTCGTTTGGCAACGGAATCTCGGTGCCGGGGCCCCGGCCGCAACGACCGTCCCCGAACCTTCAAATATGGCGTTGCTTGCCACGTGTCTCGCTGGCATCTTGTCAGGAGTTCCTGGAAAACGCCATGTCCATTGATTATTGAAAATTTTTTAGGGCCTGGCATGCGACAATCCATTGTCATGTTGCTGGCATGCGTGAGCTGTAACGCCATACGCCTGGCCACGGGCGCGGAGACTGCCTTGTACCTCGACCCTGCCTTTCTAGCCGGTTTCGAGCGGAATTGCGGACTAGGTCAGCGTGTTGACTACAATCTTTTCGAGTAATAGAACCAGCGGTTTCTGGCTGCTTTCGGGCACGCGAAACCATTCCATTGATCCAGGGAGTCTTGGCGATGACACAAACCGAGCGGATATCGCGACGACGTTTCCTGTCCCGGTCGGCGGCGACCGGCATCGCGTTGCCCTATCTGGTGCCGAGTGGGGTGTTGGCCGCTCCGGGCCGCCCGGGCGCCAACGATCGCGTGGTGATCGGATTCATTGGCACGGGCGGCCGCGCCCGGCAGCTGATGGACCACGTACCTGCGGGTGGACGCATTGTGGCGATCTGCGATTGCAATCAACAGCGGTGTGTCGAGACGTTGAAAAAGAAGGGGACCAACTGGAAAACCTACCAGTACCATGAAGAGATGCTCGACAAGGAGAACCTGGACGCGGTGGTCGTGGCCACGCCGGACCACGGCCGCGTGCTGCCGTGCATTCATGCTTGCCAGGCGGGGTTGGATATCTATGCCGAGAAGCCTTTGACGTTGACCATCCGGGAAGGACGCGTGTTGGTCAACGCGGTGCGCAAATACCAACGGGTACTGCAAGTGGGCTCGCAGCAGCGGACCATGGCGGTCAACCAGTTCGCCTGCGATTTGGTTCGCACCGGCGGCATCGGCAAGATCAAGAAGGTTCAGGCGGTCTGTTATGCCGGCCCGCAAGATTACCAGGGCTTGCCCGAGCAACCGATTCCGGAAGGCGATGACTGGGACGTCTGGCAGGGCCAGACCGAGGCGCGGCCGTTCAACCAGGGCTTGCAGTTCGGTTGGATGGCCTGGCGGGCCTATTCGGGAGGCACGATGACCAACTGGGGCGCGCACGGGGTGGATCAGATTCAATGGGCGTTGGGCAAGAGCCTGACCGGACCGGTCGAACTGTGGCCCGTGACCGCTGGGCCCAGTGGCAAGGTATCGATGCGTTATGCGGACGGAGTACAGGTCGACTTCAAGTTGGAGCGGGGCCCATTGGGGGGAGCCACCTTCACCGGAACCGATGCCAAGATCGAGATCAACCGCAACAAATTCACGACCAACCCACCCGACTTCGTCAAGAACCCGCCCGACCCGGCCGAAGCGCAACGATGGGAAGGCCCGGGATGGATTGCCCGGCCCCATATCCAGAACTGGCTCGACTGCATCAAGACTCGCGAGAGGCCCAATGCGGATGTGGAGATCGGGTACCGCTCGATCAGTGTCTGCCATCTGGTCAACATTGTGCGGCAGGTCGGTCGTCGGCTGCATTGGGATCCCGAGCGCGAGACGTTCCCGGATGACGCGGAGGCCAATGCGTACCTGGATCGACCGCGCCGGCGGGGCTGGGAATTGCCGGATCCCGTGTAGCAGCGCATGGCGTTTGTTCTGGTTGGCGAGAAACGAAAGTTTCGTGTTGCGGATCTACCTCTAGAGGAGAGCCCCTCTCTACGACAACGCGTTGCGAGCGAAAACCTATAGAACTCGAACCTAGGGAGAAACCGATATGGCTAGACGTTTACTGAGCTGGTTACCGATTGCAATGACGCTTGTGATGGGAATTTCGGTGCTTGATTGTGGACTTGCCGCGCCGGCCGCTAGTACGCCGGGCGACCGCCCGTCACCCAGGTTCCAGGCCCTCGAATGCCCGGCACCGGGGCAAGGTATCACCTGGGCCATTCTGGAATGGAATGGCTCCCATCATCGCGTTCCGCCCTATTTGTCATCGCTCGGTCAAAGTGAAAGTGGCACCGGCGTGATCTGCTCGCCACCGTTTGTCGTTGCCAGCGACACGATCACGCTGACCCTCTGCGGCTATGACGGATCGCACGGCGGGGGCGAAAACTATGTCGCTCTGGTCGACGTCCGCAAAGGAAAGGTCTTAATGAAAACCCCGGCCCCCAATAGCGAAACCATGCAAACGCGCCGCTGGGACGTCCACCGACTGCGGGGCAAACAGGTCCGAATCGAGGTACACGATGGCAGCGCTGGCCAAGGATTCGCCTGGCTGGGCGTGGGGTCGATCGATGCTTCCCCGGCGCTAACAGTCGATTTCCGCCAAGGCTTGCCCGACCGGTGGCAGGCGGAAGAAGCCGCGACACCCGCA
The DNA here is from genome assembly GCA_024276705.1 of Planctomycetota bacterium. GTDB lineage: Bacteria > Planctomycetota > Planctomycetia > Pirellulales > Lacipirellulaceae > JAJRWS01. The sequence continues at coordinate 4,539 of JAJRWS010000466.1, forward strand.
CGCTACGAAGTCGTGACTGGCGGGATCCCTTTCCGTCGCAACGCCAACTGCTTCACCCTGGTCCCCAAATCGGGCGCGGTAGAGATTCACTGCCAGCTGACCGCTCGGCGCCTTTTCCTGCTGGGCTGCACGGTGGCGGGAGGCAAGGCCCTCGAGACCTACGGAGGCTTGGAGATCCATTACCGCAACGGTTCTCCCGACGTGATTCCGCTGATGTGCGGCTTTACCCTCGACGCTGCCTACAAGCAACGCAGCCCATCGGCCGCCTTGCACCTGCACGCCTCGTCCGATCCGTACCAGCTGTACTTAGTGGTCCGTCCGCGCGACGAGGTGATCGAAAAGATTCGGCTGGTAGCCAATCCGCAAAGTGGCCCGGGCCCGCTGCCACGAATTACGGCGATCACGTGTGAAACCGACGCCCAAAGCGAACACCTGGTCCGTTTGCCCGATTCGCGACCCGATGCAGCCGAGGCCCGTTGGATCGAGACGCACACGGTATCGGCCTCGTCACCACCACTCGGCCACATCATGCAGCAGATTCGCCGCGATCACCATTTGCCGGTGGCTACCAGTCCCGTCCACTTCCGCAAGCAGCAGCTGGACAAGGTGTTTCGCAGTGAAGGGGTGGCGGTGGCCGATTTCAACGACGACGGTCAACTCGACATCGCTGCGGGCAACGTTTATTACGCCGGTCCCGACTGGACGTTGGTACCGATGCGTGGGGAGCCGCGGGAGTTCAATCGCTATGGCTATAGCGATGCTTTCCTCTGTTTTGCCGAGGATGTCGACCATGACGGGGCGACGGACCTGATCGTGGTGGGATTTCCCGGCCAGAAGACCCACTGGTGGCGTAATCCAGGCAAAGCGGGGGGGGAATGGACCGAACACCTGATCCTGGCACAGACGGGCAACGAGAGTCCCGTATACCTCGACATCGATGGCGACGGACAGCGGGAGCTGGTATGCGTTAACGACCGGCGCATCGCGTTGGTCCGTCCGGGTCCGGATCCGACTCGACCCTGGACGATCCGCCACATCTCCAACACCGGCCAACCGGCCCCTGGTCACGGCCTGGGCGTCGGCGACATCAATCTGGACGGCCATCTCAACATTGTTATGCCCGAGGGTTGGTGGCAGGGTCCTGCCAAGCCGACGGCGGAGGCCTGGACTCTCCACGCCGCGGAACTGTTCGGCGGTGCCCAGCTGTGCGTTGCCGACCTGGACGGCGACGGCGACCAAGACGTGTTGGGCAGCAGCCCGCACGGCTATGGCATCTGCTGGTCGGAACAGACCGGGGACGGTTGGCAGGCGCACGAGATCAACCGACGCGATTCGCAGACGCATGCCCTGGCCTTGGCGGATATCGACGGAGATGGCCTGGTCGATTTTGTTACCGGCAAGCGGTTTTGGGCCCACAACGGCCACGATCCGGGCTCCTACGAGCCGGCCGTCTTGTGCTGGTACCAGCAGCAACGAACCAACGGCCGTCTCACGTGGATTCGGCACGTGATCGATGTCGATAGCGGGGTGGGGCTGCAAGTACACATCGTCGATCTGAACCACGACGGCCGGCTCGATGTGGTCACGTCCAACAAGAAAGGCGTCTTCTGTTTTCTACAGCATTAAGAGCCATCCTTCAGATCATCAATCAACCATCTCACATCACATTCTCTTCCGCACCAGGATAGAGGTTACCGCGACTTTGCATGAAATGCCGAAGTTATTGCTGAGCTGTCCCTTACCATGGGTCGCAGAAATACATAATTTTTGCTGCGCTATCCCGTCATTCAGCCGGCCCTCGTGTTGGTACAATCGAGGTATGGGGTTCGTCAACAACGGTGCCGGAATCGACCACTCTGCTGCTGGCCATGGCAGGCTGAGTAGCATTTGTATGGAGTGGCATTTGCTGGATACCAGCCGAGGTCACGGAAGCCGACTTTGATTTTTAGTGTCGGCATCGGGGATGCGCCAGCCCCCTGGTGCCGCCGGTAACCGTGTGCCGCAGCTCTCAGCCTCGCAGTGTAATCAACCAACCAACTTGCCAGGAACGAAAAGATCGCTTTGATGAAATTGGCTATGAGAAAAAACGCTCTGCTACAGATCTCAACGGGCCTCGGAATTCAACTTGTCCTGTGGAGTCAGCTTGCCATGGCCCAGTCGTACCTGGTCTCCGGCACCGCCGTAGCGCCATTGCGAGGGGCGTACGAGGTCACGCTCAACGCCACTTCCGGTATCACCAATGGATTTCTCCAGAACGACCTGCAGGTGACCTTCACCCGAGGCGATGGCACCCAGGTCACCACGAGTGGTTTCTACGATGGCGGCAACACGTTTAAAGCTCGTGCCTACCTCGACTCGGTCGGGGATTGGACTTGGGACAGCAGCTCCGCCCTCCCGGGCCTCGGCGACGAGTCCGGATCGTTCAGCGTCGTCGACAGTGGTATCGACCTGCCCGGAAAGCTGCGCAAGAGCAGCGAGGACCCACGCCAGTTCGCGTGGGACAACGGCGACTGGTTCCTCCATATAGGCGACACCGGCTACCGCTACACCAACAGCCATGAGCCGCAGTGGCAAGCTTACATCGACCAGTCGGCCGATGTCGGTTTCTCTAAAATTCGCTCGCTGGTCGGCATCGACGGCGTCAATATATTCCAGCAGGGGAGCCTGAACCTGAGCGAACTGCAGACGGACGACCAGCGGCTAACTTACGCACTGAACAACCATCCCGACGTGCAGATGGCGCTGATACCCTTCGATGATCCCAGCAAGATCCTGGACTACGCCAACAACGATCCATTGGCTCGGGCGTATGCCCGCGAGGTACAGGCCCGCTTTGGAGCCCTGCCGAACGTGCAGTGGACCCTGTCGAACGACCTGAATCTTGCCGGCGACACAACGTTGCGCAACGCAGTTAACACGCTGGGAACCGATTGGGACGCGGCCGACGCTTGGGGCACGCTCATCACCAACCATCAGGCCCGCTTTCAGACCTACCCGTTCGTGGACGCGCCCTGGTCGGACATCGTCACTTTCGAGAACCTCGATCAGGTCACCGGCGCGGAGATCCTGAAATACAGAGACCTCGATGCCGGAGACCCGATCGTCAACGATGAAGACCGTTACGAGAGCTGGCGCAATCCGGTCCACGATCGCTACTTCTTCCGGCGGCTGATGTGGGGCAGCCTGCTGTCGGGCGGAGCGGCGACCTACGGCGGGGGACAAACCTGGAGGCCCTTCGTCTCCACATCGAACTGGCAAGGCGTGCAGGGCTATCACGACCTCAACAGCGCCGGCTTGCTCCAGGGCGGGGCCGACGATTTCAAATTCATCCATCAGTTTTTCGCCGACACGGGCCTCACCCTTATCGGCCTGAAGCCTGATGACCCACTGGTGGGCAACAACGCCAAAAAGTTCAAGGCCATCCGCAACGACGATGTATTGATTGCCTACCTGGCCAACCCCACCGGCTCGACACCCGAAACCGACAATGCACGACCATCGATCCCCTCCATGACCATCAGTGCCACCCTCAACTACGACCAGTGGTACGGCGACTGGTTAAATCCAACCACCGGCGTCTGGTCGACCCTGGGACAACTCGACAACGCCAACCGCACCTTCACCGCGCCTGGCAGGGGCGACTGGCTACTGCTGCTCAGCTTACGGAATATCGCGCCCGATCCGGCGCCAACCCTGCGTTTCCGAGACGATGCCAACACTCGGGGATTGTGGCACATGGATGCGGTCGATAACCTCGATCCCGCCGGAGGAGCCCAAGATTTTGTCGACGACGACAACACCTTCGGCGCACCCGATCGGGCCGATGGCCGGGAACTGCTGTTGGGGGCGCCTGACGCGCCAGCCCACCCGACCTTCCTGCCCACCGGTGGACCGGACGGCAGCGGCGCGTTGCA
>JAJRWS010000467.1 GCA_024276705.1 Planctomycetota bacterium
CCGAATCATGAGGAAGCCGGCGGTGGCTGACCCCAAGGAAGGGCATAAAAGGAATATTCAGCAGAGAAAAAACCGTGAAATTCTATCTATTGTTCGCTCTTTTTTTGGGATCGACCCATCTTGTTACAACGGCCGCCGAGGATGGTTCCGCCGCCGAGCGGCAGCGTCCACCTCTCTCCCTTGTGGTGATGGACCCTCTGGCACGGCCACTGTCCTGTCCGTGTGTCGAGGGTTATGCGCAGCGGAAGTACGAAAAGCTGGCCGACTACCTGGAAAAGAAGACCGGCCGGGTGGTGCGATTGGCGTTTGCCGAATCACTGGCTACAGCATTGGAGGGCAAGGCCCGGGGCCGCGTCGATCTGATCATTGGCAAGGACTCGGTGGTCCGCGCCGATTGCCGGGAAGCCAAAATCGAAGTGGAACGATTTGCCGCCCTCACCGACAAGGAAGGTAAGACGACCCAGGCGGGTCTTATTCTCGTCGCCCGGGACGATCCGGCAAAAACGGCAGGCGATCTGGCCGGTTACCGCATCCTGTTCGGTCCGGCCAGTTGCGATGAGAAACATGCTGCCGCCATCGCCGTGTTGACTGCCGCGGGTGTCACGTTACCAGAAAAACGAGAAACGAGTGGCGCATGCAGCGATGGAGCTTGCACGGTGGTAGACCTCGGCCCGGCTGGGCATGCGGCAGCCGTGATTTCCAGTTACGCCGCTCCGCTTCTGGAAGGTTGCGGCTCGGTCAAGAAAGGGGATCTCCGCATTGTCGCGGAGACGGAGCCGGTTCCGTTTGTCGTTGCTTTTGCCAGCAATTCCCTGGGGGAATCCGAACGCGAAACCATCCGCGAAGCGCTGCTGGCCGTGGGGGAAGAGCCGGAGCTGTGCAAGGCTCTCGAATCGCTGATCGGCTTTGTGTCGATCGAACTTGAAGTGCCGCGGGACGAGGCGAAAAACGAGGCCGCCGAGAAGAGGAGAGCCGTCGAGGAACCCGCGGCGGCCCAGCCCATTTCCTGGCCGCAATGGCGCGGTTTCCATCGCGATGGACTCGTGCCGTCGCTACCCGCCAACCTCCCCACGAGGCCGAATATCGTTTGGCGCCGGCCTCTAGGGGGCTCGGGACTTGGCGGTATCGCGGCGACCGAAAAGTATGTTGTTTTTGGCGATCGGAACCTGCCGGATACGCGCGATCTGTTTCAATGCCTCGCCGCGGAGGACGGCACGCCATTGTGGCAGGTTTCCTACGAGGCAACCGGGACGCTCGACTACGGCAATTCTCCTCGGGCTACGCCACTCATCCATGAGGACCGGGTTTTCTGCCTTGGCGCGTTTGGCGATCTCACGTGCGTCGATCTCGAAACGGGCCTTCTGCTTTGGCGTAAAAACATTCGCCAGGAGTTTGGCGCCAGGGAAAAACTGATCTGGGGAACATGCTCTTCGCCGTTGCTGGTCGATGGCCTGTTGATCGTTAATCCGGGCGCGCCAGAGGCATCGATCGTTGCGCTCGAAGCCGATACGGGAGACGTCATCTGGAAAACGCCTGGCGCCCGGCACGCTTACGCCTCGTTGATTGTGGCGACTTTTGGCGGAGTGCGGCAGATCGTCGGTTACGACCGCGAGTCGCTGGGGGGTTGGGAGATTGCGTCGGGCAGACGGATTTGGAAACATATCCCGGAGTACGAACACGATTTCAACGTCCCTACGCCGTTGGAGATTGGCGAAATGCTCTTTGTTGCGACGGAAAACAACGGGGCACGGTTATTTCGTTTCGATGCCCAAGGCCGTATCGTGCAGAATCCAATTGCTACGTACGAAAATCTGGACCCCGACATGAGTACGCCCGTCATCCTCGGAAACAGACTATTCTGTGTCTACAGCGCCCTCTATTGTCTCGAAGTCGATGCGTCCGTAGCGCGACCGATTTCCTTCGAGGATGACGCTGAAGGTTCGCCTGATCCGACTGTCAAAACGGGTGACACATCGATTCGTCAGTCGCGTTTCGGCGCTCTGCTGCATGAATTGTGGGTCGGCGAGGATGAGATGCTACCCGTTTATGGCGCGGTGATTGGTGGCAAGCAGCGACTGCTGGTGGTTGGCCGCGGAGGCGAGTTGCTATTGATCGACGCCCGAGCCGATCGGTTCCGGGTCGTTTCCCGGCAAAGACCGTTTCAACAGGATGGGGGCAAGGACCCACTCTATTCCCACCCGGCGCTTGTCGGTACGCGCCTTTTTTTGCGGGGCGAGACCGAGCTCATATGCCTGGAGTTGTCGGATGCACGGCCTTAGCCCGCTTCCCACACTTGCTGGTTTACCAAGGCGCCTTTCTCACGGTTTTTTTTCACAAAGCTGCCAAGGTCGTATTGTTGCTGGACTTCGACGGTCGGCAACAGATGGCGTTCGACGAGTCGATTACCCTCGATTCGAGTTGCCTGGCTTTCGGTCACGACGATGCCGCTACCATCGATGCAGCGAAATGCGTAACCCCAGTCGGGACTGCCCGTCCGGTCGTCCACGGCGATTCGCATGTAATTCTGGATCAGGCAATGTCGCAACTGGCAGCCACGGCACGCGCGTATTGCAATGGCTGCCGCCCGGCTGCGGTTGTCGAGTACCCGCACATTGTCCAGCACCACCTCTTCACTCTCCAGCACCAGGATCCCCTCGGCGGTGGTCTCCAGGTTGCCGGGTGTTCGGGAAAGCGTCAGGTCGCGAAGCTGCACGCGCTGGGCATGTTCGATCCGGATGATCGCCGCGTTAGAATTAGCCTGGAGAATTCGTCCCGGTCCGTGCAGGCCACTCCCATCGGTGCGGATTACCAAAGCTTGCTCGATGACGTAATCCGCCGCCGGCAGATAGAGCATTTTGCCTGGGTTGGCATCGAGGGCTTGCTGGATAGAAGGATAGCCGGCTGCCGATAACAAACCGGAGGCTTTCCGGTCCGCTTGCCCGGACGGCACGTCCGGGGACGAATCAGGTTGTCCGGCCTGGACGACCAGAGACAAGCATAGAGTGAGCCAATACAACATGGTTTGTGAGTCTCTTGGGGGGTAGCGATGTCTTTATGGATCCTCGTCGTTATCGGTCTGCTCCGCCAACGAGCGAATATGCACGATCAGACCGGCCAACACCTTCGGCTTTTTAGCCAAGGCCGAGCTGGCCGGCATGTACGGACTCTTGCCGACAGCGGTTCCGCCGCGCACAATAATGCGTCGCATGGCATCATCGTCGATCGAACTCTGCCAAACCTTTTGGGTGAAATCACGAGGCTTCGGCTGGATGGCTCCGGAGCTGTGCCCATCCCCCTGGCCCGTTTTTCCGTGACAGGCCGAGCAGTTTCGCAGGTACCAATTACGGCCGGCGTCCAGATCGGCGTCGCTCGAATCCGGGGCTTCCTCTCTCGATGCTGAACGATTGACAGGGGCATCAGTCAGTTTGGCGTTGCTGGTTGCCGGCATCTCCCTGTTGCAGCCTATGCCAAGAGCAAGAGTCCATGCGGCAATTAGGGAAAGCCGGTGAGTGTTTGCACTGCTTCTATGCATTCTGGAAAAATGGTTAGTTTGAGTTTGTACCTTGGCTGCGGCGCAACACGTTGACATTGCCGGCCAGGCCAGCCGTGGCACTCTAACTTTCAGGTCTGACCATGCACTAGCCCAGCACGGCATCCACCGCCGATTCGAATACCTCGATCGATTCGTTCAACATTTCCTCGGAGATGGTGAGCGGCGGGGCGATTTTCAAACACTCGCCGCCGATTCCCACCGGGGCGAACATCAGCAGACCCGCCTGCAAGGCTTTGAGGTTGATGGCGGCGGCGGTATCCGGATCGGGAGTCTTCGTGCACGGCAGCACCACCTGGATTCCCGCGACCAGGCCTTGGCCATGGACGCATCCCAGATGCGCTGGATATTTTTGTCCAATCTGCTTCAACGCGGGCATGAGAATTTCGCCCATGGCCGCCGCGTGCTCCACCAGCTTCTCATTCTGGATCAACTGCAAGTTGATCAGGGCCGCTTCGACACAAAGGGGAGACGCGGAATGTGTGGAGGTCATCGAACCAGGTGCGTAAAGGTCCATGATATCGGTTCGGCCAATGACCGCGGAAAGCGGCAGGGAAGATGAGATGCCCTTGCCGCAGGCGATCAAATCCGGTTGGATACCGTAGTGCTGGTAGGTAAACATTTTGCCAGTGCGACCGAACCCAGCCTGGACTTCGTCCATGATCAGCATGATATCATGCGCGCGACAAGAGTCCGCGAGTTTTTGCGCGTAGTCGACCGGCAGGAAATCTGGGCCGACCCCCTGGTACGATTCGGTCATCACGCCGGCGATCTCTTCGGGTTCGATATTCCGTGCGGCCAGACTTTCCAGAAACAACTCAAAACGCGTGTCTTCGTTCTTGTAGCCATCGGGAAATGGAACTTGCACAAAAGAGGAATCCGCCGTGTCGCCTAGCCAGGTTTTAAGTTTGGCCATGCCGCCGGCAAGCTGGGCGCCCAGGGTGCGTCCATGGAACGCATTCTGAAAACTGACGAAATATCTTTTTCGGGGACCATGTTTTTCCCTGGCGTAGGTCTTCGCCAGCTTGATGCAATTTTCCGTCGCTTCGCTGCCCGTACTGAGTAGAAAGACCTGGTAGCGTGCCGGATCGGGAGACAAGTCACGCAGCATGTGAGTAAGTCGAGCCCGGCCTTCGTGGACAAACACGTAGGTCGAGAGCAGTCCCTGGTCGATCTTGGCATGCAGGGCCTGGCTGATTTCGTCACGTCCATGTCCCGCATTGGCGACCAGGACACAGGAACTCCAGTCGATCCAGCGGTTCCCCCAGCGGTCTTCGACCGTGCAATCATGAGCTCGATGCCAGATGATGGGAGGTTGCCCCATCATGCTACGCGGTTCCGACTTGCTCAATTCGGCGAAGATTGGCAACGATTCGGGTACCGGGATGGGAGTCTTAATAGTGCGGTATTTCGTCTCTACTTTGGGGACATCGATTGGAGTAAGATCGTACTGAGCCATGGTCTGCTTTTTCGTTGTCTGTTCGAGTTTGGAGTGATACGAATTAAACGCTTGTTTTCAGGGTTAAGTAAGTCGCCCCCAGCCAAGTGACGCGACCCAGCGGTTGCCTGGTCCAGCGTTGTTTTGGGTTGCCGTATCCACCACAGGGTGGACTGGCGGGAGTGGACTGGTTGGGAGGGGGGGCTCCACGGGTGGCGACCCTGAGAGATTATCTTTGGCAAAGGATAAGTCTATCGTATTATGTTGACCAGGGCGATGCCCAAGTTCGTAGTCCCCTGCTTGGTGGATGAAGCCGACCTGGCAATACCGATGAAGTGGCAATACCTCTGGTATTCGACTCATTTTCATGAGAAAACTTCGGCATGGAAGAGCCTTATCCACCTGCCGTCGCTGGGTATGTCACCGATTGGATTGGGTAGTACTGAAATTCCACCAGGATGAGTGATGGAATATATTGGACAAATCGAAATCACCTTTGGCATGGTGCTGGCCGCTGCCCTGGTTGGCGGAATGGTTGCCGATGTACTGAGATTGCCCAAAGTGACAGCCTACCTGCTGGTGGGACTCTTGCTGGGACCGAGTGCGTTGGATCTCCTGGCTGAGGAGCATGTCCATGTGCTCGATCCGCTACCGAAACTGGCCTTGGGGTTGGTGCTGTTCAATTTAGGTTGCCAGTTTCCGCTCAATCACCTCAGGCGTATTTGGCAAAGAACTTATCGCTTGTCGCTCGGAGAACTGACCGCAACGTTCTTGCTGGTCATGCTGGGCCTGCTGCTGTTACGGCAAAGCCTGCCGATGTCCATGCTCCTGGGCGCCTTGGCTCTGGCCACCGCGCCGGCGACGACCATTCTGGTGCTGAAGGAATACAAGTCGGAGGGGCCGGTCACCGAATTGACCGAATCGCTGGTGGTGCTGAACAATCTAATGTCGATCCTGGCCTTCGAGACAATTTTCCTGGCCATCCATGTTATTCGAGGCACCTTGGATGTCCCATTATGGTCCCAGGTGGGTTACCTGGTTGGCGACATTGTTGGTTCGCTGCTGCTGGGGGCCGCGATCGGACTGGTCGTCAGTCTGGCCTGCAGCCTGATCGCTCCCAGTCGATGGCTCGTGTTGCTAGTGGCCGCGACCACGATTCTGCTGGGAGTGGACGAGGCCTTGGGAGTTCCCTACATGCTTAGCTTCATGGCGATGGGGCTAGCCGTGGCTAATTTGTCGGATGTTACCAAGGCGATCGTAGTGGAACTGGATCGGTTGACCGGTTTTTTATGCGTAATCTTTTTTGTCATCCATGGTGCCGAGCTGGATCTGAACGCTTTCCTGGAAGCCGGTTTGGTGGGTCTTGCTTACATCGTGTTGCGCAGTGCGGGAAAATATTTTGGCATTCTTGCGGTCGCGCGAGGTACGCATGAACCGGAGGCGGTTCGTCACTGGCTGGGATCGACCCTGCTTGCCCAGGCAGGAGCCGCGATCGCTCTTTCCGCGGTGGCTGCCCAACGCGATCCACAGTTGGGCAAGCAGATCCAGACGATTATTCTGGGCTCGGTCGTGGTCTTCGAGATCGCCGGCCCCCTTTGTATCCGTTGGTCGCTCCTGCAGGCGGGCGAAGTTCCGCTGATGCGAGCCATCCGCCATACCAGCAGTTCGCCTCTGGCGGAACTGCAAGCCCTATGGATCCGTTTGAAAGTTTCTCTCGGCTTTCGCCAACCGTGGCCGGACCCTTCGAAAGAGCTTCGGGTCCGCGATCTGGTTCGCCGCAATGTACCGGCGCTCGATCAGGCAGCGACTTTTGATGAGATCATTGCCCTGATAGAACACAGCCATGACAATACCTATGCGGTGGTTGACGACAGGCGGGTGGTGGTCGGCATGATTCACTATGCCGACATCAGCCAGGTATTGCTCAACCGAACCGTTTCGAAATTGGTTCGAGCTGCGGACATCGCCACGGAAGCGAAACTGATATTGCATTCCGAGGATCCCGCTTCTCGGGCTATGGCCATGTTCCGTGGCACGAAAGAGGACTGCCTGCCTGTCGTCGATTCCCAGTCGCCCCACCCTTTGCTGGGCGTGGTACGACGCAGGGATATTGTTGGTTACTTGACGCACCGTGAGAACAAACAGAAGTGAATGGAGGATAAAATGTGTTGATAATCGTCCAGACTTTGCTGATGAGTCTGATGTTCATGGTCAGTCTGCTCCTCGTAGCTTGGATGGCGGGCGCCCTTTACTACGATGTGGGGCATGGGAGCGCGATTGGCTGGCTGCTCGTTCTGGCATGGCTGGCATGGGTTATGGGGCTTTGGATTTTCTGGCAGCCAGGCTGGAAACCGTGCGCGGCGATCGGGATGCTGTTTTTACTCTTTCTGCTCTGGTGGTTCGGGCAGAAACCGTCCCATGCACGAAACTGGTCGCCGAACCATGCCGTGCTTTCGCGCGTCGTCACCCAGGATGACGACATTCGTATCGATAATCTTCGCAATACCGAATACCGAACACTCGAAGACTACACACCACGCTACGAAACACGGGCCTGCCATCTTTCGAAGTTGTGCGGCGCGGATGTCCTGATTAGCTTTTGGGGGTCTCCTTGGATGTGCCACCCAATCCTGATTTTTGATTTTGGCGCGGATGGCCGGATCTGCTTTTCCATCGAAGTTCGTTACCGTGTGGGGCAACAATACAACATCGTTAGCAGCTTGTATCGGCAGCAAGAGCTGACCTACATTGTCTGTGACGAGCGCGATGCGATCTTGAAGCGGACTCGCTATTCCCAAGGACAAGATTGTTATCTCTACCGGTTCCAGACGGAGTTGGATGAAATCAGGCAACTATTCCATGAGTATGCGGATGGTGTCAATCGCCTGGCCGAGGAGCCTCGCTGGTACAACGGTTTGACCGCCAATTGCACGACCACCATTTACAATCAGCGTCAGCATCCGATGGCATGGAATTGGAATCTGATGTTCAACGGCAAACTCGATGAATCCCTGTATCGGCACCAGCGTCTGGAGCAGCGACTCCCCTTTGCGGAATTGAAGCGACAAAGCCGGGTCAACGACATCGCGAATCGGGCTCCAGTAGATGGCTTTGGCGATTATGTGCGGCATGAGTTGCCGGGGTACCGGTGAGGGGAATTCGGAATTCAGATTTCGGAATTCGGAATCGAAGGGCGTGGTGTGTCGCCCCTGGACGCCCCAGTGGTGTCCACTGCGCGCCGACCACGCCCTTCGCCAGGGGTTTATGTCTGTCCGTCTTCCTATGATCGATTGCCCTGGCTCCAGGGCGTGCCACACACGGGGGCTCGCCGCTAATAGATGATAACCTTATTCTCTCTCCATTCTCCTGCGGTCTACTCTCTACTTACAGCCCTCTTGTTTCCTGAACCCTGACAAGGAATTTATCATTAGTCATTTAACAATAGTCATTTGTCATTGCGAAAAGAAGAAACCGGATCCGCGACGAATCATAAGCCCTTGCAACCAATTGCCAAATGATAATTGACAAATAACTATTGACAA
>JAJRWS010000468.1 GCA_024276705.1 Planctomycetota bacterium
CGCGGCAGGATGCCTTGTTAGGCTATCCTTACTCTTAGAGCCTGTCCCAGATTGATCTTGCATGCGACAAGAGTTTCTCGGCCATCGGTTTCATCTTCTGGAAAAAACGGGGGTATCCACCAAGTGGGGACCCACTGCCCCTTGCGGCTCTTGGCTCCCCACCCGTGGGAGGTTGCTTTCGGTACTTCCAAATCGTTACTCAGCCTTGCGCTGAACAGGACGATAAGCCGGTGCGGAATCCGACGTTTTCAGCAGCTAGCCCGTTGTCCGGATCAGCTTCATCGGCCACTCTTGGGACTGCAGACTTTATCAAAAACCGACAAAACTTCAATGCGAGCGGCGCCGCATCACGGCCATGCCGATCGCGCCGCAGCTTAGCAAAAACAATGTCGACGGTTCGGGTACGGTCGCAGTTGCCGAGACCGAGGCGACGGCGCCAAAATTGTCTTGCCATACGCCCAGATCCCCGGCCGTCGCGCCGTTCGGGGAACCGCCCGTCTGCCAGACTAGAAAATCGTTGCCGTCGACATCGCCATCTCCATCAAAATCGCCCGCCAGGCCCGGATCGGTCACTGGAACTCCGTTTCACCGTGGGCCGTGCCAGGATGTAAAATAACTGATTTCCTTGGCCTCCGTTTTGATTGACACGCATCGCCAAATCCGCATATTCTGGACGGAAGTGAGTTTGGCTTTTCCTTGCGTGCATTGGCTCATTTTCAGCCGCAACCACCCCAGAAGACCATTTCTGTTTTGGCGATTTTGACACATTGACTGTTCAAGTACCGTGGCGGCCATGAACCTGTGGCCCTGATACTGAAGTGAATGGCGCCTAAACAGGCGATGGCCAGACCAGGGCGACTATTTCCATTTTCGCGGAAGCCGCAAATCGATCTAGAGAATTGGGAGAAATTTTCGATGAAAAAATTCCGAACCGATGCGACTAGGTCTGTTGCTGGTCACGGTTTTACTTTGGTCGAACTATTGGTGGTGATTGCCATCATCGGTATTCTGGTGGCGCTGCTCCTGCCAGCGGTCCAGGCGGCCCGGGAGGCGGCCCGGCGCACGCAGTGCCTCAGCAGCTTGAGGCAACTCTCCCTGGCCACCATCAATTTTGAATCGGCCCGCGGAGCCTATCCCACCGGGAGCCTTCGTGATTTATCGAATACGTCTTTGGGCAGCGGAGCGGGAATCGATAGCAGCAACATTAGCTGGATCGGTCAGTCGCTTCCTTACGTGGAGCAGGGAGTGGTTTCCGAGCAAATCGATTGGTCCGAGAAGATCGGGTTTGCGGATCGGGAAGACCCGGCAACCGACAATGTCAACTACGCCCTTCGCGGCACGCCACTGGCCCTGGTTCGTTGCCCAAGCGATGACGCGCGGCATGGCTCCAACGAGGACTTCGCCCCCACCAATTATGTTGCTTGCTACGGGCCCCACCGCTATGGCATGCCGGTGTGGATGTATTCGAGAGGCAAGCAACCTTATATGCCGCCTCAAGGACTCTTCCTGTTCGGCTCGAAGGGGACCGCTCTGCGGCAGGTTACCGATGGGACGAGTAATACGATGGCCCTTTCAGAGTGTCTGGTCGGCAGGCCTTGGACCTGGCGGCATGCGGGCATGGGAGGCGTCAGCGCGGACCTGGCAGGCACGTCGGCCGATATCGATGACAACATCAAGAGCACGGGACGTGGCTATGCGTGGTTTCAGGGCACCGCATTGTCCAATTGGGGATATACGGCTTTCCTGCTTCCCAACGATCCGTTGACCGCGAATCACGAGCCGGAAGTCTGGACTTTCGAAGCCTATGTTGCGGCCCGCAGCAATCACCCGGGAATCGTGAACGTAGCGATGGCCGATGGTTCCACGCGAACCGTAAGCGAGGATATCGACCTGTTGGTCTGGCGGGCAATGGCCACCATCGCGGGCGAGGAAATCAGCAACGTACAGTAGCGCGAACCATGCCCCAGAACATCACCCGGCGACAGTTTCAACAGGCGAGCGTTCGCGCCGGCGCCTCCAAGGCGACGAACGTGTCCTGGTCGCCAGCGACGGGGTCGTTCGTAATATCCTGGCCCGCCTCGATCGAGACCGGATAATTCACCATGTCCCCGTTGTCGAACACCGCCTTCACTTCGATGTTGGGAAATGCCCTGCCCTTGCGCGACAGGATCGTCGCGCCGATGCTGTCGACCAATGCTCCGCTCAGGTCAAAGACAAAGTCGTTGGTCAGCACTTGGCCCAGGCTGGTGTCGGTCCCTTTGCCTAGGATCTGTATACCGGAGATCGGCGTCCTATTGGGAAAAGCTCCTCCGGTATTCAGCGTCCCCGGCACCCAACCCGAGGAGTCTCCATTGACAAGCACGAGGGTTTTGCTCCCCCCAGCGAAGGACGCCTCGATTCGATCGATGCCTTTCGTATCGGTAGGAGGGTCCGCCGTTTCAAAATCAATCACGCCGCCCATGCCATTGTCCCAGGCCTGAGCGACCCGGGTTGTGTAGTCGGCCACCGTGATGGGGCCCTGCGAAAAGTCGACCGCGTTCAACTGGTTCACCTGCTCATCGTATGTACGGACCGTGTCCCGGGATGCGGTGAGCGCATAGGCCGTCACCGGCCCTGAAATGAAAACCAGGGTTAACACCAAAAACAATCGTAAAATTCGAATCATGAAACTTACCTCCAAAGATGTCGCGGCTGGGATGAAATGACAAGAACTCTTAACACGGCCCCCGTGTGCAGCCGACTCGTGGGCAACCGCATACGCAACAAAGGTCAAATATTCTATTTAGAGGCTATCCCAGAGCCTTTCAACTCATCACGACAGCAGCGTCTGCTAGGGTTCTGGGATAGCCCCTTATTGCAAACCAAACCTTCGCACTAGTCTGATTTTCCTGTTGCGACAAGCGGTTTTCCTGGCTCCAAACGATTTCGTAAAAACGCCCCTCCAGCAATGTAAAGAACCAGAAATACGCGGCGATATATCTGATCCAGGGAGCCCTCTGCCAACTTCGCTGGATCTCAGTAATCTCGAAAAGGCCCGCGGGGCTCCGCGGCTTCCATTTCCTTCAGCCAATGGGCATAACGGGATTTGACTTTGGCCAGCACTTCGGGCCGCTGCCGGGATCGATCGTGCTGCTCTTCGATATCCGATTCCAGATCGAACAGCCCGCCCCCTTTCTCTCCCATGTCGACCCATTTCCATTGACCCACCCGCGCGCCGATCCAGTCTTTGCGTTGCCAGAACATTTCTTGGCGCAACGTCTTTTTCCGGCCGCCGAGGACCGGCCACCAGTCGAAGCCATCCAGTACCACCGCTTGCGGCAGGGAGGCACCGGCTGCCGCCACGAGACTCGGGAACAGTTCGAGACTGGTCAGAAACTCATGGCAGAGAGCCCCCGCCGGCACGTTTCCGCCCGGCCAACGGACCAGGCATGGAACACGAATACCGCCCTCCCACATCTGACCCTTCCGCCCCCGCAAAGGCCTGTTGTCTGCTTCCGCGCTCCCGCCATTGTCCGAGAGGAAGATGACGATGGTCTCCTCCTCGATTCCACAACGCTCGAGCAACGCCAGCAGCTTGCCAATCGATTCATCCATGCAGGTCACGGCAGCCCGGTAATCGCGCGTCCTGGCAGCCGGTGTCACCTCGCGCGCGGGTGCCGCGTAGGCGAATCGGGAAGTCGGCCGATATTGGGGCGTCACGTTTGGATACAGCCGTTTGAATTTTTCGGGAGCTTGAACCGTTGAGCGTATTTCAGGTTCGAGCGCGGAGGCGCTGTGTGGTGCGTTGAAAGGCACATAGAGAAAAAACGGTTCGTGGTTGGCGTGCTGTTCGATGAAGCGGAGCGCCTCCCGTTCAAATAGATAGGTTGAATACGTACCTCGATCCTTTTCCGTACGCTCTAGATTCCGAAACATACTGTGGACGCCATAGCGCTCATGGGTATAGTAGTCGATCCCCGTATTGACAAAACCGTAAAAGTCGTCGAACCCGCGCGAGGTTGGCAATAACCGCCGCAGCGATCCCAGGTCCCACTTGCCGTAGATACCATTGACGTATCCAGCCGATTTCAGCACGCGTGGCAGAATGACTTCGCGCGTATCCATCCCGCCGATTCGCTCGAAGGTTACCCCGTATTCCGTCCGTGTGTATCGGTGGCCGTAATCGGGCGCCTCGTTGCGAATCATGTCGTAAGTGCCATGCCGTTGGGGATAGCGGCCGGTCAACAGGGAGGCACGAGACGGGGTGCAGGCGGGCCAGGCCACGTAAAAATTCGTCAGTCTTGTTCCTTGCCTGGCCAAGCTGTCGAGCGCGGGTGTCAGGATGTCACGATTCAGAAGGCCCAAATCGTTGTATCCTTGATCATCTGATACGATGAGTAAAATATTAGGACGGCTGGCTGCACGTGATGCAACCGGCAGGTACGGCAAGAGGACTGCGGTTATGAAGAAAAATATACGACACATGCCACGGCGAGAAGAGGTGAAGGGGAGAGGGTAAAGCGTGCCCATCGGATTCGATATTCGTTGTTCCAGCATTCAAAAAGAGGACTTGCGGAAACGAGGTCTGGCCCGCATGCCAATCAGGTCATTCACGCTGCACGGCAGTCGCCCTCCCCTCCGTGATGGCATCGTTACGCCACACATGCAGGTTCTGCCAGTTGTCCCAAGC
Organism: Planctomycetota bacterium; assembly: GCA_024276705.1. GTDB lineage: Bacteria > Planctomycetota > Planctomycetia > Pirellulales > Lacipirellulaceae > JAJRWS01. The sequence goes on from JAJRWS010000468.1 coordinate 4,670, forward strand.
GATGCTGACCAGGTCCAGGTCGCCATCGTGGTCCAGGTCGACCGCCTGCGTGCCCAGATGGCTTTCCTTGCCATGGTCGATAACATACGGGGTGAAACTGCCCTGGCCGTTGTTCCTGAAGATCTGTAACTTGGGATCAGGGCCCTTGTGTTCGCAGGTGACGATATCGTAATGGCCGTCGCCATCGAAGTCGGCCACATCCAGATTGTTGAGCGAATATTCGGTGATCAGATGATGGCGGGGCCAGTTTTTGGAGCGTGGATTTTCCGGCTGCTCGAACCACCAGAGGTTTGCGTCCGGTTCCTTGCCCGGATAGCGTTCCTCGGACACCACCACGTCGATCTTTCCGTCGCCATTCATATCTCGGGCTTTCAACCGATCCGCGGGGTGGGGGGATGTGGTACCAAAGATGAACCGTGGCCAATTTTCCTCGCCATGCGCGGGGTTCTTCCACCAGGCCACGTATTCCTCCCCATTGCCCGCCACAACGTCGAGCCAGCCATCGCCATCGACGTCGGCCAGATCCAAACCTTCGTCGCAAGCACCGGTAATGGCGTGGTTTCTCGGCCACTCCGTTTTTTCCGGATGGTCCGGGATCTCGAAGTAATAGATTCCATCACTCGCAGCGATGACAATTTCCGGCCTCTTGCCAGGCACGAGTTGGCCAAGGGCGAAGCCCTGGCTGTTGACGTGGTCGGTTTCGGGGACTTCGCCGATTTTTACGCAGCTCCAAGACCGACCCTCACGGTCCTTGGCTTCCAGCCAATAGATGCCCGGCAAGGCCTGGGCAATGACATCCCCCCGGTCATCCCCATCCACGTCCAGACAGAGAATCGCATCGACGTTTCTGCCGAAATCGACGCGTGGCCAGGGACCGGTCATATCGCCACCCGGATTCCGGTAGAAGTAGCGGCCGGAGACGATGTCCTCCCGACCGTCCCCGGTCAGGTCCCGGATGGCCAGACCAAAATAGCGTAGCCATTTGGGCTTTGCAAAATCTCCCCATTTGCCACGGTTGTCGTCGACGAGCAGGTAAGTCCAGCGGTCCAGGGGGAGAGGAGTGACCGGCAGGGAGACATTTTCCGCGGCGTTCGCGCCCGGAATCGTTCCATTCCATCCAACCAGTCCAACAACGAGCGTCAACCAACGGAAAGTTCTCGGAATTCGATATCCGTGGATCATCGACAAGGCTCTTCTCTCATTTGGTTTGGCATCGCCACTTAGGCTGAAAGCCAGGGTCGGTAACAGAAGTGGGGACCCACTGCCCCTTGCAGTTCTTGGGTCCCCACCCGTGGGAGGTCACATGATCACAAATTGTAAAATCTCAGTGCGAACGGCGCCGCAAGACGACCAGGCCGATCGCGCCGCAGCTTAGCAACAACAGCGTCGACGGTTCAGGTACGGCCGCGGTTGCCGGGACCGAGGCGACGGCGCCAAAATTGTCTTGCCATACCGTCAGGTTTCCCGAGGTCGCGTCGTCACGCTGCCAGACTAGAAAATCGTTGCCGTCGACATCGCCATCCCCATCGAAGTCGCCCGCCAGGCCCGGATCGGTCACCGGAACTCCGTTGGTCATGATGTCGTTCACCTGCTGCTCGGTCAGCGGGACATCGTAAAAGGCGACATCGGCCAGCTGCCCGGGCCACGCCTTCCAGTCTTTCGCTCTTGAAGCGCCGATGTCCCAGTTCAAATTCGAAGGATTGCTGCCGAAATCGACAAAGGTATCGACGACCGGGTCACCAGCCACACCGTCAAAATAGACCGTGATGGTTGGCGAGAGCGGATCGCTTTCGGCATCCCACACCACGGCCATGTGGGTCCACTCATCGAAAGGCGCGTCTGGGATATCGTCCAGCCCTTCAGGCCCATGCGCTACCAGGTAAGCTCCCGTGTTTTCATCCCAGCCCTGGGTAGCCGCGTTGGTATCTCCCGATCCCGTGGCGATGATTTCCATGCCAGTCGTACGCGTGAATTCTCCGTCACCGTTGCCAAAATAATAAAAACGCACCTGAGGCGCATCCGGTTTTACCCAAGCGACAAAGGAACCGGAGCCGACCCCGATGGCATCCATCGAGCTACTCGGAAGGATGCGGACACTCCCTAGTGCGTTATCGCCAAGATCGGGAAAGACGCCCGCATCGATCGGATTCCCGTCGATTTCCGGCCCCCCGTCCGCAATGGTGGTCAGGTCGGAGCCGACATCGATTGTCTGCATGCCAGTCATATCCTGGATCGTGCCGCCCGAAAAATTGAGATGAAAAATTGGATCCTGGCCTTGCGTGTTTCCCGCCAGCAGCAAGCCCAGCGGGAGCAGCGCTGGCACGAGCCATTTTCTTGAAATCATTCGTGTTCGACTCATGAGTTATGACCTTCCCCTCTTGAACGGAATGTTGCCGCGCGGTTGCAGGCTACCGCCGCAGCCAACTAAAAACAGCCCTTAGGCCTACAGGCAAATGACGTCTTCTAGTCGATCCTAGTCGTATTTCCGCAAACGTCAATCAAATACAGAGCCGGATATTTCAGATATATTACAATCCGCGAAAAACGTCGACTTCCGGGCGGCTTATCGCCCTGCTCCACGTAGGGCGACGCTACAATTGGGAAGTACTGGAATTGGGAAGCTGCTCTTGAGCCGCCCATTATTTCGGCCACATGCCGATCGCGGTAAAACAGAGCATCCATACCACCCAACCCAACGAGGCCGGTTCCGGTACCGGGGTGACCGCCGCACTTATCGCACCCGCGCCAAAGTGGTCCTGCCATTCCGAGATATTTTCCTCATTCGGGACGCGTTGCCATGGGAGGAAATCGTTACCGTCGCCGGTGATGGCCCATGTCGAGAAAGCCACAGCCGAAATTAAGAACAACCCCAAAGCGGCCACGCATTGGCAATTACGCATGCAATGGAATGAGGGTGTGGTCCAGCGATTTGAATGGTCGTCACTCGTGGACGACTTGTTCAAAGACGGGCAATCCATCAAGAGCAACTTCCACTCGCAGCTTGTTCGGTCCCTGGTGGATCTTTCCCCGCCAATCCTTCCATGTTCCAGCCGGCAGTGCCACCGATCGAATCGATTTCCCCTGCTTCGGTCCCTTAACCACGAGGGGCGCAACCAGGATATGATCGCCCAATAAAAACTGGTCCCTTACATTGCCGTACCCCTGATGGGGAAAAACGTACTCCATCGAGCGTACGATGGGCGTGCCATTCCTTGCAGCCTGTCTGGCAAGCTTCAGGATGGTCGGCGTATACTTTGCCCTCACCTGGATCGCCTTTTTGCAGGCCTCTAAATGCTCCGGGTCGAGGATCCGCCAAGGGGCCACGGAAAATTGCATCATCGGCATCAGGGCATGACACTGGGCCGAGCGGACGATCAAGTCCTGATCGATGGGGTGCCCCGGCAGAAAGGACGTAAACGATCCGCCGCCGATCATGTCGGGACAGGTGAAACTGTACCCCACCAGGCCTTGCAGCAGAATATCGGGAATCAGCTTTTGCAGATCTTCCCAGCTATGGGATTTGTCTCTTAACCGGTTGACCAACGGCTGTCCGGCCATTTTCCACATCGCCCGGTACTCGTTCAGCGGATAGTCCAGCCCGACCCGGGCGTACCACTGGCACTGCTCCTGCGGAGTGGCCTGGCCATGAGATTGGCAACCAGCGTAATGGTGAAAATCACCCGCATCGAGCTTAAATCCATCGACTTGACAGGTCGCCTGAAGGTTGGCCAGTTGGCTCTTGAACCATTGCCTGGCTTTCGGGTTGGCCAGATCGAGCAAGCCGCTGGCCCCGTTCCACCACCGCACCACAGCCGCCTTCCCGGAAGAGTCCTTGCACAACAGCCCCTGGTCTCGCAGCGACCGGTACACATCGCTGTCGGGACTGACGAAGGGACAAACCCATACCATCACCTGGAAACCCATCTCGTGCAACGAACGCATCATTGCATTCGGGTCGGGGAATCTTCCCGGATGGAAGGTCCACTTGCCGTAGTCCTCCTGCCAGTTATCGTCAATCATCAAGACACCCGGCGGAAAACCGTGGGCGACAATCTGGCGGGCGTAGTTAAGGATGTCCTCCTGGTTCTGATCGTACATGAGTTCGATCCAGGTATTGTATTGCGGCGCGGCAAACAACAGTTCCTCCGGCATTTTGCCAGCCGGTGGAAAGAAATGCACGGAGGCATACCGACAGGCTTCCCGAAGCGTGGTCCCCGCCTGGATGCAATGCAGCGAGCGGGTTGTGGAGGTGACTTTCAGTACATCCTTTTCGACGGAGATCCGCATGGGATCTTCGGACCAGATCAGATCGCCCTGGTGGGATAACAAGATCGGCTGGACCTGGTTGCCATAATTGCTTTCGGTCAGATCGGCCGAATAGCCATTGTGTAGTGGCATTTCCTCCCCTTGATTGATGACACCACTCCACCAGAGCTTTTGGGTGGCATTGGGGATCACGATCTCCCGCTGTTCCGGCTGCTGGGCGTATCCAGTCGGAACGCACCAGAGCAAGAAGAGAAGGAAAGATCGATGCTTTCGGACATGCCTGTGGGATACCATGACGATTGGTTCCTCCTGTTCCTCTAGCCGGGGCAATAAGGCAGCCCATGCCGCACGGATGCCTTTTCCGTGTCTCATCGGGGCCTCTTTCCTATCCACTCAGATGTTCTCAAACAGAATCGTTGGTCGCCTTCAGTCGATCGCCGCGGGCTGTGGCACGGGCTTACCGGTTGCCTTGCTAACCGGCATTTGGGCGTCGACTTCGTCCAGCCAAGCGACCAGCTTGTTCCGCATCGCCGACGCACGCGCACGTTCGGTGGTGAACCGATTGACCTGTTCGCCCAGGTCGTTGGCCAGGTCATACAATTCCCAGCGCGGATCGACTCCCAGGCCGTCGACGATGCCGTCTCCGTAAAAATAGATCAATTTCCAATCACCTTCTCGGATCGCCGTGAACGGCTCGATTCCCTCGCCAACGCCGATCTGCTTGTACCACTGGTGCGGGTAGTGAATGACAATTGGTTGGTCGCGGGTGAAGGCGTCGCCACGAAGTACGGGTGTCAAATCGTAGCCGTCGATTTTACGATTGCCCAGGTCATTCTCAGTGTACCGGGATAGGTTTTGCACGCCCGCCAGGTGGAGGATCGTCGGGAACAGATCGTCGCTGATGACCGGCTCGGCGCTCGTCGAACCGGTCGGAATGGGAAGCCAGTGGCTGCCCAGGCCTTGGCCAGCCCACGCCACGATCATCGGCACACGGATGCCTCCCTCGTAAGCGGATCCCTTGCCGCTGTTGAGAGGACGGTTGTGTTTATCTCGTTGAAAATTCACTTCGATGGGCGATCCGGCGAGCGTATCGACTGTTTGCGGGCCACCGCCATGGCGTGTGTGGTTTGAAAGCCCGCCGTTGTCCGACAGGAAGAAAACAATGGTGTTGTCCGCCACCCTCTCCTGCTTCAGGTTGTCCAGGATCTCGCCAAGGCTGGCGTCCACCGACTCGATCATGGCCGCATAGTCGTCTTCCGGATTGGGTCGGTGGGACTTTTGGTATGCCTCGAGAAACCGAGGGTCTCCCTGGTTGCCGATGGGCGCGTGGACTGCGTAGTGGGCCATGTTGATAAAGAAGGGGATGGAATCATGTACGGCGTTGTCGATGATTTTGTTGGCCTCCAGCGTCAATACGTTGGTGAGGTACCGGCCGCCGCCGTAAGCGCCCAAGTTTGGATAGAGATTCGGATGGCCGAGCCAAGGGCTGAAGTAACTCGAAGGTCCGCCAATCTGGCTCCCACCGATGTTGATCGTAAAACCAAGGTGGATGGGATTGTTTCCGCCCGACCATCCTTTGGCCCCGAAGTGGGCCTTGCCCACTTGGGCGGTCCGGTAGCCGTTTCCTTGCAGAATGCTCGGCAATGTCGTCAGGCCATCCCCCGGCTGCAAGCCCTCGCGGCGCCAGTGAGCTGGCGAAGTCACGTAAGCGTTGCCCTCGCTTTCTCCTCCGGTCCCGCGCACCCAATCGGTAACGTTGCTCCGGCCCGGATTCATGCCGGTCAAGAGGCTCACCCGCGTCGGGCTGCAGACCGGACTCGCTGCGTACGCCTGGGTGAATTTCATGCCCCGTCTGGCCAACCGTCGCACATTGGGCGTGTGGTAGAGATCGTTCCAGACACTCCGCCGCAGGGCGAATGAAACCGAGGTGTCGCTCCACCCCATGTCGTCGACCAGGAACAAAATGATGCTTGGTTTTTGCCGTGCCTGGGCCAGGTCACCGAACGCCGACGCCAGCAGGAGGGTCGCGGCCATCAGCCCATGGGAAAACCGGCGGCGGCCCTGATGCATACCTGCGGAGAGACTGCCGGTGAAAAAAGCATGCATCACAATGAATACCTCAATATGGTTCTCCTACGGTCGTTGCTGTTGGGCGGTCTTGCGCACGATGGCCATGGTCTCCACCTGCCGATTGTGAACGATCGCCATTGCTGATTCGACACGCTTCCGTGCCGCGGGGAAATCGTCATGGATGGCCAACGCGGCGGCGAGAATCGGCTCGGCCGGGTCACCATCAATGTCGAACAGCCACTTGCCGAGGCCCAAATCGGGCAGCATGAAACGCTTGCGCCCGGCTTCGGCGAAGGTGGGATGGAGCACCGGAGTCCCCGCCGCCAGGGCCATGATGATCGAATGCATTTCCATGCTCACAATGGCCCGGGCCCGGGCATAAACCGAGAACGCCTGCTCGGGCAACCAATGCGCATCCATGAACCGAATGTGAGCCTTCACGTCGTCTGGCAGTGGCTCGAGGATCAACCGCCGTGACGGCTCAATCTCCTTATACACTTCCGGACAGAGAAGTACCTGCTCGCCCGTCTTGCGAACATACTCGGTGACCAGCTTACGCAATTTGGCTGCGTGATTTTGCTCCCGTTTCTTGTCGATGAACCCCTGCAGGCTGCTCCGAATCGTTAGCGTTATGAATTTCCGTGGTTGTAGTTGGTGCTGCGTCAGGAAGCGGTCGGCGAACGGCTCGTCACGCAGGTTGAAGGCGAATGTCGAGTCGGGGCCGTACTCGAGCACCGGCGGGCGTACGCCCAGCGATTTAAGATATTGCAGCGAGTTCGTATCGCGACAGAAAACGAACTCGGCGTTGGAAAGTGTTTTGGGTAACAGCAGGTCGCTCGGCGGGGCGAATTTTTCAAAAGACTGGCAGTAAATCCCATACGGCTTGTTGGTTTCCCGGGCCATGAAAATCGGCATCCAAAACTTCATCGCCCGGTTCCAATTCCGATCCCAACGACCGAACGAAAGCGTGGTGCCCGAGTTGAACAACAGGAGATCGGCCTGGTCGAATGCCTGCAGGAATTCCTTCGAGGCCGGTTCGCCGGTCGACCGGAAGGGTGTCGGCAACACCCGCACGTCCGGAAAACGCGTGTCCAGATATTCGCGATACTCATCCACATGGGAATTGGCGATCAGCGTGATCCGGACGCCCGGAATATGTTCCTGGAGGAGCCGAAAGATCCCCGGCGTGATGGCGATGTCGCCAATGTTCACAAAACTCCACGAAAAGACCACCATGATCTTTACCGGGGGCTGCCCGACCGCGGGTCCATTCGGCGCTGCAATCAGGGAGGTCCCAAAACCGGGTAGCAACCCCAATCCGACCGCGGCCGTCGCTTGGAGCAGATGTCGACGACTGAGCTGACATTTCTGGGATGAACGGGTAAAGGGCCGTCCTCCTAAGGCGGCAACCCGCCAGGCCAGCGAGCAGATTGCCCGGATGAAGAAAAAAGTGGAACCTGCCGGGTTATCGTGTGTGCTTCTCTTGCCGCTCAAGCTGGCCTCTCATCTTTCTCTGATGGGTGCATTTCCACCCTGTATGCTGGTCCGCCCTGAATGCCAGTCCGCCCTGAATGCCAGTCCGCCCTGTATGCCGGTCCGCCCTGTATGCTGCACGAATAAATCCACCAGTAAACGTAAATAACGCAGGAGCCCACCGCCCCAATAAGGAGCGGGTCCCTGCTCGGAAGTTACGCCATACGGCTCAGCGTGGTCGCTGACGCAAGGTGGCAGAGAGGGCGTGGAAACCGACCCTGCAAAACTTAGATATCTGCATGCTAAACTAAAATGAAACTTGAGGCCATCAAATATGGCACCAGCTATTTCAGTGATATTACACAATGGCGAGGCGTGCGATCTGGTGCTGTTGACCGTGGCTCGAAGCACCCTCGGAGCGTACCGCGGCCAGACCGGCAAGCCAGCCTGGAACCTTGAGGTGCCAAGCCGCAATCCGCCGAGCCTCTTCTCGGGACCGGAACCAGCACTGGGGATAGACGACATGTTCGTTACGCACGCCAGAGACGTAGTGGCCCTGGAAACGGATGATCTACCGATGAACCATTGACATAGCCGTAATTGCGTGATACAATTGCTATAAATGCGATACAAGGAGGACTTGTCCGATGCCTTTGAGTTTAAGAATATCCCCAAAAAAAGAAACCTTGATCAAAAAAGCTGCCATGAGAGCGGGGAAAACGAAATCCGCATATATTTTGGAAGCGGTTGATGAAAAGCTGGGGCTGGTGCAAGACCGAGAAAAAATGATCCGGAAACTTGCAGGTTGGCTCTCCCATGATGAAGCCGAAGAGCTGAGAAAAGCAATCAAAATCTTCGACCAGATCAATCAAGGAGATTGGGATTGAAGCTTGTCTTGGACACCAATGTCTACAGTGACTATGCCGAGGGGTTGTCGGAAACAGTGAATTTTCTGGCCGCCCATGGCGAACGTCTGTATTTGCCTTCCGTGGTTATCGGGGAACTCAATTTCGGGTTTATGAAAGGGAGTCGGCAGCAATTCAACGAAAGAAAATTGAAGCAGTTTATCAAACTTCTGCGAGTGGAAATCATTGATGTGGGTGCGGATGTTGCCAGAAAATACGCCATTGTATTTTTGTCATTACAGAAAAAGGGGACCCAGATACCGATCAATGACGTATGGATCGCGGCATCCTGCATGGAAATCGGGGGAACCCTACTAACAAGAGATAGGCATTTCGAGGTAGTGGAACAGATAGAAGCGGTTATCATGAGCTAAGAGCATGCCACTTTTTTCTTGTCCAAATCGCCCCGGCCGGGCAACCATGACGGGACTCGCGGCGTGCGACTTAAAAACCGGAATGCCATGGGCGGAACCCGTGCCGGGTCGCACACCTAGCGGCGTTGCACACCCAATGGCCACCGGAGCCTCGATCCCTTGCCGTTCATGACGACCTCTCTCGCTCCAGCACCGCGGCGATTTCTTTCATTTGCTCTTCTTCAATCGCTCGAAGGTGCGGGATTACCTTGTTTTGGATCCGATCCGATTCTTGCTCGTAGTGTTCATCGATGTAATCGATGGCATCCTCGATCGTCGAGGTCGCGGTCGTGTCGATGTCAAACATGTACTCAGGCAGCAGAAAATCGCGGAATGCCCATATTTTACGGCCACTCTCCCTGGTCATGAGAGCCACCGTGGGAGTCCCTTCGGGGATTGCCAGGAAGAACGAGTGAAAGTCCATGTTGACCAGGATCCTGGCGTTATGAAAAATCGACGTCGCCTGCTCCGGCAGCCAGAATTTATCCAAGACCACGCAATGGGGCTTGATCTCCTCGGGTAAGGAGTCGAAGAGGACCGTTCGATGGTAGGGCATCTGCGGCTTCACTTCGACGGCAATGAGAACTTTCATCCCCGTTTTACGTACCCAATGGGTAATGATGGTCCGCAGACGGTGAACGTGGCGTTTGCTCCTTTCCTCACCGATAAACTGTGTGATGATCGATTCCCGGGGCCAGGTGCGCGGAATCACAACCATGAATTCCTTGGGTTTGAGACCATGGCGGGCCATGAATGCTTCCCCCCACCGGTCATCTCTCAAACCGAACGAAACGGTACTGTCCGGAACAAATTTTAATCCGCGGGGGTGGATCCCCAGGCTCTTGACATAGTCGACCGTATCGCCGTCCCGGCAGGAAACGAAAGCTGCGTCTTCCAGCAGGGTCTTGAAGAAATAAACGGCGTGGAGACCTTCAAACGCGGTAAAGGACTGCCCGTAAAGGCCATACGGGACGCCCAATTTACGAGCTGCTAGAAGCAATAGGCTGTAGGGCAGGGTATCACCCCAGAAGTCCATACCCGAGAGGGTAAGCTCCCCATAGTTGAGCATCATACCACTTGGATAGATCAGTAGTTTACTCTCGGTCAGTGCTTGGAGAAACTCCGGATTATTCCTTTGTAAGGAGTCGATAAAATTCTGCGTGAATGTATTTAAGGCATAGTCCATGGTCTCCTGGCTAAGTGCTGGGAGTTTTCCATCAAAGTCATTCTTGGCCTGTGCGAGTGCGTCGTGGTAGGCCTTCCCTTTGAATATTTTGTCTCCATATGCTTCACAGGCAGGGAACTTTTCAAGTAGATAAGCTTGCGCCTCGGAGACTCCACCCACCGACGTCATCCTGTAGCCAGGAAAATGTTTGTAAAGCAGATTCAACAGTCCGGTGGTGATGGCAATGCCACCGATGTCGTGAAAGCTCCAAAGATAGCCGAACATGATACGAGGTCGATCCGCCTCCGGCTTCTCCTCGTTCGGGGTATGCGAATCTTCTACCGCGGCAAGCAATGGACTGACTCCCAAGGAAATCCCCGCGGTTACCGCCGAAGTCCGCGTTAGAAATTTACGCCTCGTAGGTTGGTCAATTTCTTCTGACATGATCATACTTTATCTTTCATTCAGTCCCCTGGTGATTCGCACACAGGGAAGGAACCTGCTGTGTAAAATGACTCCAGACTCTAGAGTTCCCAGACTCTAGAGTTCATGGCAATGCGGGTGTCGCTGGCAGCGGCAGCATGAGCAAGCGTGAACGGTTTGCCCCTCGTCGATGGCCTTGCCGAATCCGTCGCATCGCCGGATCTCGCGATGCAAAAGAATGCTATCGCTCAGGCTTCAGTTTATCTCCATGAGACAAATCCACAAGACAACATCACCAAGAAGGGGTGAGAAAATGTTGTTTTTTTGGAACATCGAACTGCCATGCCGCAAGTGTGTGACAAATCTGAATTGGCCGGCAAAATATTTGATCGACAGGCCGTAGAATGCCATCTACAATTAGCTCGGCCTGTCGCGCCTTTTACACTCTGTTCAAGTCGCTTTCATTCCAAGGACTGGAAATCATTGCCCCAATCGAAACGAATGGCGAGTGGAACTCCCCATGTCTCTGTCTCTACTCAAGGCTTGAAAGATCCACGGTGGATGCGTTGGCATGTAATAAAACCGAAATGGCTGGTACTGGATTGGATCGACCTCCGGTTGATTTTCTGCTACTGTCGGTCGGGCTTTACAGGCCTGTTCGAATCCGCCTGTTAAAATTCAATGACCCCAGCCAACCATGGCGCGCCATGAAATACGCCCTGCTTAGGATCGTTCGAGAAATAACTGGCAGATTTCCAGGCCCCTCACTCTGCCCTCTCCTCAAAGGGGCGAGGGGACATCGGACAGTTATTTCTCGAACGATCCTTATGGTTAGTTTGCTTTTGTTGCAAACGGAAATTTTTGCTCAACAACAATCGCCTGACAACCCTGCCCCTTCGACGCGAGTTCTCTATCGTGAATCCTTTGACTATCCCAACGGGGCGCTACCCGATTCCTGGTGGAGTGAGGGCAAATCGGCTGCCATCAAGGAAGGAAAATTGTATGTCGATGCCAATCATACGGTTGCGACCGTGTGGCTTGACCGGGAGTTCTCAGGGAACCTGCGCATCGAATACGACGTCCATATGGAATCTTCCGTGGATCATGCCAACAACATGAACTGCTTTTTTCTTTATTCGGATGCGCGGGGCAAGCCGTTGCGGGATTCCCGGAATAGCAGAAAAAGCGGAGACTATCGATACTATCATGCTTGCCGAGGTTACATCTTTACGGATGTTGCCGATCGTAAAACGATCTCCAGACGCCGATTCCGACTGAGAGATTGCCCAGGATTTCGTCTACTCCAGGAAAAGTACACGTATGAAAATAAAATTGGGACAACCTACCACGTGGAAATTGAAAAACTCGGTAATAGAATCCGAATCTTTGTTGATGGAAAGTTAGTCCTCGACAAAACGGACAATGAAAAAACCGAACATGCATACATTCATGCCCACAAAGGCGGCTTGTTCGGATTCCGAACGTACCATACCGAACTATGGTGGGACGACCTGGTCGTAACGACAGTCCGTGAACCCTAGGCATCGAAGCGAGAACCAACGAGGAGTTTGAAAATGTCCTTGAGAAGATCCCAGACGATATTCTGTGGTTTCTGTTATTTTTTTGCGCTGGCGACACGCATGGCGCTGGCACAACCAATCCCGTTTCGCCATCATGTGGTCGACTCGCATGGTCCCGTGAACCCTTGGGGCAAGGGAATTGGCGATCTCAATGGCGATCACCGCATGGATTTCGTGGTGGGCGGGAGCAAATCGGGCGGCCTCGTCTGGTACCGGAACCCAAGCTGGCAGAAACAGATCATTCGCAAGGACGGCTTGTGGAGTACCGATATCGAGTGCGCGGATATTGACGGCGATGGCGATCTGGATGTCGTGGCGCTAAAAAAATCCGCCTTGTGTTGGCTGGAGAATCCGAGCTGGGAGATCCATGTGATCGAGCCGAGAGTATTGCATGACATCGAGGCTGTCGACTTCGACTCGGATGGCGACATCGATCTGGTGGCCCGCGATCAAGGCGAGTTCGGCCACAGCGGGGCGACACTCCACTTTTACCGGCAAGACGCTCACCGGAAGTGGTCTCACCGCAGCCTCTCTTGCCCGGACGGCGAGGGCCTTGCCACGGCCGACATGGATGGGGATCAGGACATGGACGTCGTGATCAATTCGTCTTGGTTTGAAAACAGCGGAGATATTTTGAATGGGGCATGGCCACGGCGTTCCTACACGCAACATTGGACGCATGCCTCGGCCTTTGTTTGTCCGGCTGACTTGAATCAGGATGGCCGCATCGATGTGGTCCTCTCGCCATCCGAATTGGCCGGAGAACGATATCGCATCTCCTGGTTCGAAGCGCCCAAGGATCCGAAAACTCAAGCATGGCTCGAACACCCGATCGCACGCAACGTGGAAGCCGTGCATCACTTCGTGGGGGTCGCGGACTTTGACCTCGACGGAGATATCGACGTGGCATCCGCCGAGATGGAGCAAGGCGCGGATCCGGACGAGGTCAAGATTTATCGCAACACGGGAGACAACGTGACGTGGGCGGTGGAAGTCTTTGCAACCACCGGATCCCATAGCATGCGGCTGGTCGATGTGGATTCCGATGGTGATATCGACCTGTTTGGCGCGAATCACCAAGGGCATACGGTCGATTTATGGATCAACGAAACTAAGTCTCCTGGCGGCCAGTAACTGGTGTGGTTTCCTGGCTGGCACATGAATGAGATTCGAGTGCTTGGCGGTAACGCAAGCCGAAAATCTGCCCGTTCAACGGTAAGAAAAGAATAGTTGTCGTCTAACAACCAGTAATTCGCGTAGCCGTGGATCTTGTTCTTGGTAATGATACACTGCGGATGTTTTGGGAACTACTGAAACTACCATCTGCAGGAACACCAGACAGGAACACCAGACAGGAACACCAGACAGCAAGCAGCACCAGACAGGACAAGCATCGAATGATGGGCCGTTCGCGATTTTCCAGAAATCTCATACTCTCCTGCGGAACGGCAATACTATCGGCAACTGCACTGCTTACCTATCAGGCAACTCGATTACACCGGCAGTTCTTGCAAAAACAGATCGATGGCCGATTGCAGAATGTCGCCAGCCTGCTTGAAGCAATGTTCGACCAACCATGGCCGCGTCAGGCAAACTCGGACATGCAGGCGAAACTCCGCAATCTGGGTCGGAAAACTGACTTACGATTAACCCTGATTGGTATCGACGGGACCGTTCTGGCTGATTCCGAAAAGGAAACGGTCCCGGAAGTTGCCGGTATGGAGAATCACCAATACCGGATTGAGTTGATTCATGCGTTGGAAAGCGGCTGTGGGCAGGCGACTCGCATCAGCCCGACCATGGGGGAACCTTACCGCTATCTGGCCATCCGAGTTGGACCCGCCAGACATCCTTTAGGCCTGGTTCGTTCCGCCCTCTCCCTGGCAGCATTGAATGCCGAGGTCCGCGGCGGTCAACAACAGATCTGGCTGTTGGGCTGTATCGTCGGAGCGGCCGGTTTGTTGGCAACCTCGTGGCTCGTGGCTCGTGCAACCCGGCCGCTGGGGAGCCTGAATGCCGCAGCCGAATCCCTGGCAGCGGGCGACTATCAACATCAAATCCCAGTGGATCCCGCTTCCAGGCACGAACTGGATATTCTGGCACAAGCACTCAACAAGCTCAGCACTCGCCTGGTCGAACGTGAAAGGGAACTGATCCATCGCAGCCAGACTCAAACGGCGATTCTCGATGGGATGCTCAATAGTGTGATCGCGGTCGATCGCGATCAGCTGGTCCTTTTTGCCAATCCGGCGGCAGGAAGAACGTTGAGTCTCGATCCGGACAAGGCTGCCGGCAGGCCTCTCATGGAAATCGTGCGGAGTCACCAGCTTCAGGAGATCATTTGGCAAACACTCCAGACCGATCAGTCCACGCAACGCGAATTTTCGTGGCACGGCAACAGGGCTTATTTTTTCAGTGTGCATGCAACACCTCTGCCGGGACATCCCTGTCCTGGAGTGGTTCTTGTGCTGCATGACATGACCAAACTGAAACGGCTGGAAGGCATCCGGCAACAATTCATCGCCAATGTTTCGCATGAATTCAAGACACCGCTCAGTTCCATCAAGGCCTTTACGGAAACCCTGCTGGACAGTTCCTTGGAAGACGTCCAGCTCGAACGTCGCTTTTTGGAACGAATCGCGGAGCAGGCCGATCGGTTGCATGTCCTGGTCCAGGACATGCTCTCGCTCGCCCGCATCGAATCGGGCCGGACCATGATGGAATTCACCGACGTGCCTCTGGCCCGAGTGATCGGCAGCTGTGTTTCTGAATTCGAGAACCAGGCAAAAACGGCGGAAGTGGCCCTCGTCAACGAGGCCGCCGACAGCCTGATCCTCGTCCGCGCGGAGGAGGAAGGAGTGCAGCAAATCCTTCGTAATCTCGTGGACAACGCGCTCAAATATACTCCCCGTGGTAGATGTGTAACGTTACGCTGCCAGCAGGATGGCGAGGAAGCTGTCCTCGAGGTGGCTGACACGGGCATCGGCATTGCCCGGCAGCACCATGATCGCCTGTTTCAGCGGTTTTATCGTGTCGACAAGGCACGTTCACGCGAACTGGGAGGCACGGGTCTGGGCCTGGCAATCGTGAAGCATCTGGCGCAAACGATGGGGGGAAGTGTTGGGCTTGAAAGCCAAATGGGAAAAGGAAGCCGCTTTCGTGTCAGGCTCCCCCTGGTTCATGATTAAAATGCAACGCCTTCACCATTTCTTCACAAACCTCTGCTAGTCTACCGCCATAGGACATCCCACTTTCGTTTCCTGGCCCGGTTATCGACCACCAATTTCAGGCCTCTCGGAATCCATGACATGGCAAGCTTCACCCGTACTGTCTGCTCGGCACTACCCGTATTTCTGACCTTGAGTTTTGTCGGTTGCGCAAAACCGACCAGCATACGCATCGATGGTTCCAGTACCGTTTTCCCCCTATCGATGGCTGTCGCCGAGGAATTTTCCAAACTGGCCCCTTCGGTCCGGGTCACGGTTGGATATTCAGGCACGGGAGGAGGCATGAAGCAGTTCTCGGCCGGCGAACTGGACATTTGCGACGCATCGCGGGGAATCAAGAGCAGCGAAAAAGAAGCATGCGTCCAAGCCGGCATCGAATGGGTCGAACTGACCATCGCTTTCGACGGACTGGCGGTCGTCGCCAATCCCCAAAACGATTGGTGTGACTGCCTGACCATCGAGCAACTCAAAAGCATCTGGCGGCCCGAGAGTGATGGTACGGTTACCCAATGGAGCCACATCGATGCCCGGTGGCCAAACGTCCCTTTCAAACTTTTTGGCCCGGGAACCGACTCGGGAACTTTCGATTACTTCACCAAGGTCATTTGCGGCGAGGAGAAAGCAAGCCGACCCGACTACACGGCCAGCGAAAATGACAATACGCTGGTACGCGGCGTCGAGTCGGACCGTGGGGCACTCGGCTATTTTGGTTACGCGTACTATGCGGAAAACAAGGATAAACTCAAATTGCTGGGAATCGACAGCGGCCAGGGCTGCATCGTCCCCAACGGCATCACGGTCCGGGATGGATCTTATAACCCTCTCTCCCGCCCTTTGTATATCTATGTTCGAAAATCCGCACTGGCACGACCCGAGGTGGTTAAATTTGTCAACTTTTACCTGGCAAACGTCAGCCAACTCGCCGCGGATGTCGGTTACGTTCCGGTTTCCGAAGATATTGCCGCCAGGAATCACCAACTCCTGAAAGCAGCCTTACCGTAACCTCGCCACGGCTTGATCCTACAGAATACACGAAATACGCTACCCCATGGCATCGTTCGCCCCGGCCCGCAACACCCGCCAAACTCGCAAGGGTCGAATTGCGCTACGCCGCCATTTAGAACGTTTGATCCATGGTCTGCTGCTGCTCTGCGCCGCCGCTTCCGTCATCACCACAGCCGGTATCGTCCTGATCCTGCTGCTGGAGTCGGTGCAGTTCTTCCGCGAAGTATCGCTCTGGGATTTTCTGACCGGCAGCCGTTGGACCCCCCTGTTAAAACCACAACATTTTGGCATCTTGCCGTTGTTTTGCGGCACTTTTTTGGTAGCCGGGGGCGCGGCCATGCTGGCCATACCCATCGGTCTCGGGACGGCCATCTTTCTCAGTGAATACTCACCCCCCGGGATGCGCGAGATTCTGAAACCTCTGCTGGAAATTCTGGCGGGCATTCCCTCGGTCGTGTACGGCTATCTTGCCGTTGTTTTCGTTTCTCCTTGGATGCGTTCTCTGTTTCCCTCGGCGAATTTATTCAACGCAGCCAATGCCTCGATTGTGGTGGGGATCATGATTCTGCCCATGATCGTTTCGCTCAGTGAAGATACCCTGCGATCCGTCCCCCATACACTTCGCGCGGGTGCCTATGCACTGGGTGCGACTAAATATGACGTGACGGTGGGGATTGTCGTGCCCGCCGCCATGTCAGGCATCATGGCATCCTTACTGCTTGCTATTGCTCGAGCCGTGGGCGAAACCATGGCCGTCACCCTGGCCGCCGGCGCTACCCCCAGGATGACCCTCAATCCACTGGAGAGTATCCAAACCATGACCGCCTACATCGTACAGGTCAGCCAGGGTGACACGCCCAATGGCACCCCGGAATACCGGACCATCTTTGCCGTGGGCTTGACACTTTTTTGCTCCACCTTGGTTCTCAATCTGTTCGCACAAGTGATCTTGTCGCGTGTTCGGGAAAAATACGAATGAATTCGCCTCGACGTACCAACGGACGGCCCTATGCTCGCCTTCTATCGTGGCTATTTGCCTGTTCCTGCGCCCTCTGCGCCCTGCTGTGCGTGCTCACTTTGATGCTATTGCTTGCCGGAATCATCCAGCAGGGTTGGAATTGGCTCCATTGGGATTTTCTGAGACGGTACCCGTCCCGCTTTCCGGAAAGCACGGGAATTCGAACGGCTTTGGCCGGCAGCCTGTCCCTGATCGGTTTGACCGCGATGATTGCGGTTCCCGTCGGGGTGGGAGCGGCAATCTATCTCGAAGAATACGCTAAAACCAACCGCTGGACACACGCAATTCAAATCAACATCGCCAATCTGGCGGGAGTCCCATCGATCGTGTATGGAATCCTGGGGCTTGGACTTTTCGTGCGAACCCTGAATTTGGAACGGAGCCTGCTCGCTGGAGCGTTGACGCTGACACTGGTCATCCTGCCGATCATCATCCTTTCCACCCAGGAGGCGTTCCGCGCCGTCCCGGACACGATCCGGCATGCCTCCTACGCCCTGGGCGCCTCCCGCTGGCAAACCGTATGGCACCAACTCCTTCCCGTGGCAATCCCCGGCATCATGACAGGTATCATTCTGTCTCTATCGCGTGCCCTGGGAGAAGCCGCGCCCCTGGTTGCGATTGGCGCGGTCGCGTACGTTCGATTCGTGCCAACCAGTCTGTTCGACAGTTTCAGCGTGCTGACACTACAGATTTTTAACTGGACCGACCAGCCCCAGGAAGCGTTTCATCATGTGGCGGCGGCGGCAATCCTCGTTCTGCTCGCCGTTTTGATCAGTATGAACTCGGTTGCCATCTTCCTGCGATATCACTTTGGGAAATACAAATCCAGTAGTTCCAAGAATGGCCGATGAAGCCGACCTGGACAACGTGCTGGCTGCTAAAAGCGTCGGCATCCAGGCGGCTTATCGCCCTCACGCCACGTAAGGATGGTTGGAAACTTGGAAATACCGAACTCTTAAACCATGCCATGAACCGGATGACAATACCTGGAGAGAACACCTCGAACATGCCTCCGACCTCCTGCGCCGCGGAAACGATGGCCCCTACCGTAGTCCACAGCCCTGCAAGAACCCCCGATGCAGCTTCTCGGTCAGCCGTAATTCGCTGCAACACGGTCCCCCGACAAACGCAGCTCCATACCTCCGACGAGCTGGCGAAACGAACCCGAAAGATCACCGCGCGGAATGTCAATTTTTTTTACGGCCCAGATCAGGCCCTGCATGATCTTTCGCTCGATATCCCGGAACACTCCGTCACCGGCCTGATCGGCCCCTCCGGCTGTGGCAAATCAACCTTTCTGCGCTGCCTGAATCGCATGAACGACATGATCGAGGAGACGACCCTGCGTGGTGAAATTCTCCTGGACGGCCACGATATTTACGATCGAAAAACCGATGCGGTCGAACTACGCAAACGGGTCGGCATGGTATTTCAGAAATCAAATCCGTTCCCAAAATCGATTTACGACAATGTCGCCTATGGGCCCCGGGTCGCGGGCGTCCGCGGACGGTCCCTGCTGGACAGCATCGTGGAAAAATGTTTGCGCGGATCCGGGCTCTGGGAGGAGGTGAAAGCGCGGCTGGGAAACTCCGCGCTGCGTCTCTCCGGTGGCCAACAACAGCGGCTCTGCATCGCCAGGGCCCTGGCCACCGAACCCGAGGTTTTATTGATGGATGAACCGGCTTCGGCCCTCGACCCAGCTTCCACCTCGCGTATCGAAGATCTCATTTTCGAACTCAAGGGCCACTACACCATCGTCATCGTGACCCACAACATGCAGCAAGCCGCCCGTGTCTCCGACCAGACCGCCTTCTTCTACGAGGGTCGTCTCATCGAGTTGGGGGTCACCAATGAAATGTTCACCCATCCAAAAGAAAAACAGACCGAAGACTACATCACCGGTCGCTTTGGCTGAGAAACACGACCATGTCGATTCATTTACAACGCGATCTCAAAGCACTTGAGCTCGACCTTTTATCGCAGTCGTCGATCGTCGAACAGATGATCCATCTTGCTGGCCACTGCCTCCGTGAACATACGGCCGAACGATTCGATGAGCTCCAATCGTTGGAGACCACGGTCAACCAGCGGGAAGTGGAGATCGAGGAGGAATGCCTGAAAATCCTCGCACTCCATCAACCGGTCGCGGTCGATTTGCGCCAGGTCACCACGGTCATGAAAATCAACGGGGATCTTGAACGCATCGCCGACCTGGCCGTGAACATCGGCGAACGGGCGCGGAGCCTCGTGTCGCATAGCCATTCACGGATACCCAATGAACTGGACAAAATGGCCGAGGAGGCCATCGCCATGGTGCGCGGTTCGCTGGATGCGTTTGTACGTCTGGACGTCGAGTCCGCCCGCCATGTCTGCATCCAAGACAATATCGTCGACGAATTGAACCGGAACCTGATCCATGACTGGGTCTCCCTGCTAGAAAAGGGAACCGTGGACATCGTTGCCGTCTTGCATTTATTCTCCGCCGCGCGACACTTGGAACGGATCGCGGACCACGCAACCAATATTGCCCAGGATGTCATCTATCTTGTCGACGGAGAAATCGCCCGCCACTGGAATGAGTCCTACGTCACGGCAGAATAGAAATTTGGGAATACATAACCAGAACCTCCAACGATCCATGGCAAAAAACCGTATTCTTATTATTGAGGACGACCCTTCCCTGGCCGAAGTGCTGCAATACAATCTAGCTCAGGAAGGCTACGAGACCCGGGTAGCCCATGATGGACAGCAGGGCCTCCAGGCAATTCGCATGCATTGTCCCGACCTGATCGTTCTGGATCTGATGCTGCCGCTGCTCGACGGTCTGGAAATATGCCGGCAAGTCCGGGCGGATTCAGCCACCCAGGAAACTCTCGTTCTGATGTTGACCGCCCGCTCCGAGGAATCGGACCAGCTGGTGGGATTTTCCGTGGGGGCGGATGACTACGTGACCAAGCCCTTCAGCGTCAAGGTTCTGATGCAGAGGATCCAATCGCTGTTACGACGGAATACGCATGGTGACACGGACCGCAAGGTGCTGGTCAGCCAGGGGATCCTGATCGACCAGCTACGGCATCACGCATCGGTGGGGGATCTTCCTCTGGACCTGACCCCCAGCGAATATGACTTGCTTACAACCTTCGTGAGACAACCAGGACGCGCCTTCTCTCGCAGTGAGCTGATCGATCTGGCCCTAGGCGATGACGCCATCGTGCTGGAACGTACGATTGACGTCCACATACGCTCACTCCGCAAAAAACTCGGGGATCACGCCGATTTGATTCAGACCGTACGAGGCGTGGGCTACCGGCTCCGCGACCCGAGGGACTCGTCGTAGTCGTCATCGTCCCGCGTTTACAGGCACTCAGCACTCACCGGTTCGTACGTGCAAGGATCTTCCCGAGGCACCGATGCCATGGCTCAGCGTTCATCTCCCAAATCGCAAGTAGCGCAGCAAACCAAATTGTCGGCTGCCTCCTCCACACAGAAACAGCTGGAAAATCGGACTGCCCGTTTCCCGCCGGTATTGATCGAACATTTTGTGAATCGTTTTGCTAAATTCCTCGAATTCGGGCAACAGGCAGGCATGCACCTTATGCATGTGGGAATATTTTTCCGGATGCTTGCGTAATGCCTCGGCCTCGCGCCGGGTCTTCTTGAACTCGCGAGAAATCGCCTGGTCCCAATCGCTCGCGCCTCCATAAATACCTCGAAACCACACTTGGGAACCGCTTAGAATCACGACATTCGTGGTGGAAGTGCCAATTTCGACGATCGCCACCGCGCCGGTGGCGGGAAAGTTCACCTGTTTGGCCTGCTCCAGATACCGTGCCAGATTAGCCAGTGCAAGGCAATCGCTCTGGATGATTCTTGGTTCCAAACCGGACGATGAGAACATTCCAAGACGCTCCACAACCGTTTTTCGGCTGGCTGCGACCAGAACTACCCGCCGCATCGGCTTCCCCGCATGGTCCGGGGCATCGGCTTCGCTCCAGGAATGACCATGGTACATCTCCTGTTCTTCCAAAGGAATTCTCGCTCTCGCCTCGTAGCGAACCGCCTCATGGAACCGATCCGGCTTGGAAGGGGGGAGTTCAAAAAAACGACCCAAGGTTTGGGTACCCGGAATATTGATGGCCAATTCCCGACCCGTGGGATTGAATTGTTCGATGAATCGATCGACTGTTTCGCTGGCCGTTGAGGAGGGAGATTTATCGCTCTTGGGATCCTCGACATGGGGCAACCGGTGAGGCATGAATACCGATTGCAATAGTTTCACGTCGTCCGTCCCGTCGCCTCCCGCGGTGGAAGTCTCGATACCCAACAAGATCGCTTTGAGCCCACGGGAGCCGATTTCAATACCCCAGGCCATTCCGGCTCCCTGTCGCAAGCCACGGGGCAACAGACGTTTCAACCAGGAAGACTTTTTCTCTGGTGAATCCAGTTGGATGGCGTATTCCACCCGGCCGAGTGCCTGCAAGGCCAGACCAAACGCTACCGCATGAATGTCCCCATTCCCGGCAACCTTTCCCGAACCACCCATGCGAACCTGGGGATGCGGGAGCAGGTCCACGGGCACTCCCAACCGGGTCTTCTCAGGTCCGTTCACCCAGAGGATCGGCCTGCTATTTTTTTCACGTTGGGACTTGGTCAAATTCTGACCTAGCCGACGAGCCAACTCCACCAACTGTGGATCCCCAGGTTGAAGCTGGAGGAGCCGCTTCGCAATCACCACCAGCAGGGGACGGATGTGGGGAGCGGTGCGGAGCATATCCGCCATCCAGACACACTCTTTCACTTCCAATAATGCTTTGACAATCGTGGGATCCTCAATTCCAGCGGAAACCGTGGCCAGCACCTGCTCGGCCTGCTTGTAATCGTATTTGGCCAACGCGGTCTTGGCACGCATGATCTGTTGGCAAGCCCGTTTTCGATCTTCTCGATTTTTTCGCTCAACAAGCTGCTGGAGCAGTTCCTGGATTTTTTTATCGTCGGGCTTCAGTTCCGCAAGCCGTCGAACCTTGGGCAACAATCCCTGACCGTCTCGTGCACGAAGCATCGCTTTGATTTCCTCAGAAAGCTTTTCCGTTTCGCGGATTCGACACCTCGCCTCATCGAGCAATTCATTGAGCCGGTCACTACGAAAAGCTGGTGGGATCGCGACCAGCCGTTGCCATACCAGGGAATATTGATGTCGTTCCAGAAGCCCCTGGACCTCTTCGATCGCTTGCCTGGACTCAGCAATGGCCTTTTCGCGCTGTTGCGGAAACTTCTCGAGCCGATTCCGAATTTGCGAGACTGGTTCCGCCAACCGTGAATGCTCCACCAATTCCTGCTTATTGAGCATGGCTAACGCATCCAGAAAACGACCGGTTGCCGCTTTCTCGTCCGCTCTGGCAAGCAGGCCTTGGAGCTCTCCACGGCAAGTCTTTACGGAGGCCTCCTGGTCGTCTCCGCAATACTCACAATAGCGAGTTCCCACCGGATTCTTCTCATCACATGCCAGGCATGGATCCCATGCCTGAGTTCCACACTTGCCGCAGTAGCGTTGGGATAACAAAATCTCAACTCCGCAGTTACAGCAAAGAATTGCCGAAGTTTCCACCGAGAATTCATTTTCCATGAGTCCTACTCAACCGGTTACTTGACAAGTCCCGGGGGCCGGCGGCCAGCGCCCAATTCAACCCTCGATCACCCTGCAATACGAAATCGACATCCAGTTTCAGCCGTTCGATTCGGGGATGTTCGAAAGTGATCTCAATACTCCCCAGCCGGTGTACGCGATAGACGCAAGCCGGTGCCGTGGCGGGCAAGGCCACGCGCAGATGGTACAGATTGCGAATACCATGATTCCGCCCATAAGGTTGGAATTGAACTTCGAGGAACTCCGGAACGACTCGAATATCAACAACTTCCAAGCTCGTCACTTCGTCATGAACCTTGACCAGGAATGTCCACTGATGCCGGACACCCGTGGGTACGATGCCCAGGTGGATCGTACCCGTGTCGTCCACTCCCTCGCCATAAACGGCGATCCGGCGAGGTTCTTTTCCTTGCCTCGGTGGGTCGATCGCCCACCGAGGATTTTCCAGGTCCGGAGCAACATTCTGGTTGGATTCCTCGATATCTCGCGATGCCTCGCCGGCCCCGGCAAATGCCCGGGAAGTTTCTCGCTCTAGAGGGGTTGATGCCACTTGGAGAGACCAGGCGGCGGGCTTTGTAGACGTCAAACGAGGAGCGGAGGAGGACGGAGCATCACAGCCAGTCCCCAGGCAGAGGGTTGCCAGCCCCAAGAGGGTTATTCGGCCGGTTACGATGCGGCCAACTTTTCGGTAACGCATGCCATGAATCACTGATTTAATCATTACTTCCATTTACACCCATCCTTACATGGCCCAGGGCGGTAAGCCGCCCGGGAGCCGGCGCTTTCAGCAGCTAGCACGCGGCCCGGGTCGGCCTGGTCGGCCCATTCTTGGAACTACTGAAACGACTGTTATTCGAAAGAGGAACGCTTTGAAAGATTGATCAGAAAAACACCATTGAAGATCTGATTCTTGGGTAGTTCGACATCGCTGCTGGTGTAGCCGATCGTCGCATACGCGTTGGTGGTGCCTCCCGTATTGAGATTGTCTGGTACGGGAAACCCTGGGTTCAGGAACTTGTCGCCATTGGTGTCGTAAAATTCCTTAACGCTTCCGTCGGCCATCAGGATGTTGCAACTCCCCTGATCCCCTCCGCCATGGACCGCGAACCAGTCACGCGTATCCTGCAGATAAATCCCGTTCGTTGGTCCTTGCGGCAACTGGTTGCACTGGCCGCGTGCGGCCCCCTCGCAATCGGCCTGGGCCGTCAGATCCGCCTTCTTGGCAATCAGATCCAGATTGGTGCCATTCCAGGATGCGGGTCCGTCGTTAAACGCCTCGGTGAGCATCTCACCCGCCTGAATAAAGGTTTTCGATTCCGTATTGCCGTTGCTAAACGGATCGGCAGCCACCTGAGGCCCGAAACCGATGGTCAGGCTCAAGATAGCCTCATCGACATCACCTGGGGCCGCATCCCCCAACAGGGCAATGTTGGAAGAGACTACCGGAGCATTTTCCATCACGCGCCGGGTCAGAGGGCCAAGTGTACCCGCCAACCCCTTCATGCCCGCATTGGCAGTCTGGATCGCGGCGGGCGCTCCCGAGGCCCCTGGCACAAACGTAAATTTCGGCGCGCTGCGCACAAAGTGCCAGCCCGCGGCATAATTCGTGTTGTATCCCTTGTTCAGGA
>JAJRWS010000469.1 GCA_024276705.1 Planctomycetota bacterium
ATTCACCTTGCCGTAGGGTGGTTGGCGTGTCAGACTATCAAGCGGGTGGAAGGAAAGTCAGGCCCGCGCGTTTGGCATAAGTTGGCCCCCAATCCCTGTTTGCGTCGATGCGCTAGGGACCCGTCCTCTGTTCAGGCAAAGGCCAACAATTGATGTCTCATTTCACTTCCGATTCCCCTTCCGACTCTCCAGTCGCTTCCACGCAATTCCTCACCTGCCAGGTCAATGGCCGTCCGGTACGGATTGAGTTGTCCGAGGGGGGCATGACCCTGTTGGATGTGCTGCGCGACAAGCTGCGCATCGTTTCGCCCAAGAACGGCTGTCAGCCCCAGGCCCAGTGCGGTTGTTGCGCGGTGTTGGTCGATGGCAAGGCGACCCTCTCCTGCGCGATCCGGGCCGAACGGGCCGAGGGTAAGTCGATCACGACGCTCGAAGGCCTGGACGAGACGCATCGAGGACAGATTGCCGAATCGTTCGTTCGCTGTGGTGGTGTGCAGTGCGGGTTTTGTATTCCCGGTTTCGCCCTGCGCGGTGTTGCCCTATGCCGGCAAAATCCACAACCCACACGCGACCAGATCGTGCAGGCTATCAAGGGGCACCTTTGCCGCTGTACCGGCTATCGGGAGATTGTCGACAGCATCGAAGAGTATGCCAGGCTGCGACGTGGAGAAGGACAAGCGGATGCCTGTGAACCAGGCGACATCTCCGGCAAGGTAGGCACCAGCCTGGCCCGATTTACCGGCCACGAAGCCGTATTGGGCGACCGGCCCTTCGTCGACGACATGACCCTGCCCGACATGCTGTATGGGGCGCTCCGACTGGCCGACCATCCACGCGCCACGGTGCGAGAAATCAACATCGATGCGGCCCTCGCCATGCCGGGCGTGCACCGTATTCTCACCGCGGCCGACGTACCGGGCGATCGGGTTGTCGGGCTGATCGAAAAGGACTGGCCCGTGTTGGTGGCCGTGGGCGAAACGACTCGCTGCACGGGCGATGTGCTGGCGGGTGTGGTGGCCGACACCCAGCGTCAAGCCCGGGCAGCGGCCGCCCGCATCGACATCGTCTACGACGTTCACACACCGGTGACCGAACCCAGGGCGGCGCTCGCGGCCGACGCGCCACTGGTGCATCCCCAGCGGGGGACCAACCTGCTTGGCCAATCGGAACTGAAACGGGGCGATGCCGAGCAAGCGCTGGCAGACTCCGCCCACGTGCTGGAGGATATCTACCACACCCAACCGATCGAGCACCTCTTCCTGGAACCCGAGTCGTGCATCGCCCTAAAAAAGGTGTCTGACACCTTTTTGGGGGTTTGCGTATTTTCGCAAGGGCAGGGGGTTTTCGACGATCGACGGCAGATTGCTTCGGTGCTGGGGATTGAGCCCGAACGGGTCGAGGTCGAGCTTGTTTCCAATGGCGGCGCGTTCGGTGGCAAGGAGGATATGTCGATCCAGGCCCAGACGGCCCTGATGGCTTGGGTGGTGGGCAGACCGGTCAAGGTTACGCTCACCCGGCCCGAGAGTTTTCGCATTCACCCCAAGCGGCATCCCATCGAGCTGCACTACAAAGTTGGTTGCGACGCGCAAGGAAAGTTGACGGCCGTCTGGGCTCGTATTCTGGGCGACAAGGGCGCGTACGCTTCGGTCGGGGCCAAGGTACTGGAACGGGCAGGTGGCCATGCGACAGGCCCTTACCGGGTGCCAAATATCGACATGAAATCGTTGGCCGTCTACACCAACAACCCGCCCTGCGGCGCAATGCGCGGGTTCGGCGCGAACCAGGCGGCGTTTGCGATGGAAGGGCTCCTCGATCGGCTGGCGGAAAAAGTGGGCATCGATGGCTGGGACATTCGCGACCGCAACATCCTTGAGCCGGGCGAGCCTTTTGCCACCGGCCAGAGACTCGACAAACCGTTCGGCTTGCGCAAGACGCTCGAAGCGGTCAAGGCACGTTATAAGGCGGCCCATAACAGCGGGAACCAATACGCAGGGATCGCCTGCGGCATCAAGAACGTCGGTATTGGCAACGGCATGCCTGACGCGGGCCGAGTCGCGCTCACGGTGGAGGATAAACAGACGGTGCATATCCGCACCGGTTTTACCGAAATGGGTCAGGGGCTTTTCACGGTTTGCATTCAGTTTGCCGTCGAGGCGACCGGCTTGCCTCCCGAGCGGTTTCACGTCTCGACCGACACCAGCGAGCCGCTCGACTGTGGCCAGACCACCGCCAGTCGGGCCACGGTGCTGGCCGGCAATGCCATTGCCATTGCCGGCCAGGCCCTCAAGGCCGAGCTGGATGCCGGCCGGACCCTTGCCGACCTGCGTGGCCAGACGTTTCGCGGCGAATGGGTATGCGACTACACGAGCAAGCTGGGGGCCGATCTCGACAAGCCGGGTGGTCCTAAAACGCACCTCACCTATGGTTTTGCCACCCAAGTGGCTTTGCTCGACGATGAAGGTCGCTTGGAACGGATGATTGCCGTTCATGATGTGGGCCGAGTAATCAACCCGGTGCAGCTGGCCGGCCAGATGTACGGTTCGCTCCACATGGGCATCGGTTATGCGTTGACCGAGAATTTTGCAATCGAGGCAGGCGTCATCCAAGCCAAAAAGATGAACGATTGCGGCGTGCTCCGCGCCCACCAGATGCCCGAGATGGATATCGAATTCATCGAAGAGGCCGATCCGGAGTGTCCTTTTGGTGCCCGGGGAGTTGGTGAAATAGGCCTGGTCCCCACCGCCCCGGCGATAGCCGGCGCCCTCTACCAGTTCGACCACGTAGTCCGTACCCGATTGCCCATGACCGATTCGCCCGCCGCCCGAGCCATGAAGGGAGCGAGGAGGAAAGACGGCAGCGAGTAAGGCCGGACCAGACACTATCGCGCCCTTTGTACCCGGGGGTTACATACAGCAGACAAGAGATCCTTCGCTGCGCTCAGGATGACAAGTGGAATGCTCAGGATGACAAGTGGAATGCTCAGGATGACAAGAGGAGCGCTCAGGATGGCAAATGGAGCGCCCGAGATGACAAGTGGAGCGCCCGAGATGACAATCAGATAGTTCCTTGAGAAACATTAAAACCTTCATCCTCGAAACGTGGAACACAGCATGCGCATTGGCATTCTCCTGGCTGCTGGCCGGGCCCGGCGGATGGGCCAAACCAAACAATTGCTCGACTGGCCAGCTCGGGAGGGGCCAGCTCGGGAGGGGCCAGCTCAGGAGGGGCCAGTTCAAGATGAGCCACGACCGCTGGTTGCGGCGGCTTACGACGCGGTGGCCTGGGCGTGCGACACGATGGTTGTGGTGTTGGGCCACGAAGCCACTCCGGTCGAACAAGCGCTGGGCTCGCGACCACATGAAACGGTACTCGTCGATCCGAATGCCCCGATGTATACTTCGCTGCGTGCCGGCATGCTGGCGGCGCAGCGCATCAGCCTTGAAGCCTCTTTTTTGGTTCACCCGGCTGATCATCCAGAAGTGCCACGTGCCACGCTCGATAAACTTTTGCGGCAGGCTGATGCCAATTCGAACCGAGCCGTGATGCCTGAGTACGCGGGGCGAGGAGGCCATCCAGTATTCATTCCCGCACGATTTGCCAGCCGTCTGCTTCGTTACGAAGGCCATGGCGGCTTGCGTCAGTATTGGGCCGACCACCCAGACGATTGCCTCCGCCTGC
The DNA here is from genome assembly GCA_024276705.1 of Planctomycetota bacterium. Lineage (GTDB taxonomy): Bacteria > Planctomycetota > Planctomycetia > Pirellulales > Lacipirellulaceae > JAJRWS01. The sequence continues at coordinate 3,679 of JAJRWS010000469.1, forward strand.
CAGTCGACGATCCAGCCATCACGCTAGACATTGATACACCGGACGATTACCGACGAGCGCTAGGAAATCTGAGCCGAAGGCGCTAGCCTCGGGTGCTGCAGGAACTGGAATGCCGGTACAAGCCGATCGTGCAAAGAACAGAGGTAAGATTCCATAATTGAGCCGAAGGCGCTAGCCTCGGGTTTTATAGGATTTGCGTTGTCTCGAAGGCACCCGAGGCTAGCGCCTTCGGCTCAAAGTAAGCGGCATTGGGCGCTGGCCTTGGGTGCCTGCAAGAACTGGAATGCCGATACACGCCCGTCGTGCTAAATATGCGGGTAATCTTAAACCCCACCCTCGGGCCGTTTATTTTGTGTATAACTATGGAGGCCATTTCCAGATAGGATGCCCTTTTCCCCTACTTTTTCACCGCCCATTCGCCGATGACCGCAATCCTGGGCATTTCCGCATACTACCACGACTCGGCGGCCGCATTGGTGGTCGATGGCCGTATGGTGGCGGCTGCCCAGCAAGAACGTTTTTCGCGTTGCAAACACGACGCCCGATTTCCGCTGGACGCGGCCCAGTACTGCCTGGACGAAGCCGGACTGACGGCGGCCGATCTCGACTTTGTCGGTTTCTACGACAAACCGTTTCTTACCTTCGAGCGCATGCTGGAGACCTACCTGGCCTTCGCGCCGGCCGGATTTCCGTCTTTCCTCAAGGCCATGCCGGCCTGGCTCAAAACCAAACTCCACTTGCCGCGTGAAATCAAACGGCAGCTTGGCAAAAAGTACTCCAAACGGTTGGTCTTCACCGAACATCACCAGTCGCATGCGGCCAGTGCATTCTTCCCATCCCCTTTTGATCAGGCGGCCATTCTTACGGTGGATGGGGTGGGCGAGTGGGCGACCGCGACTTGCGGCCAGGGCGCCGGCAACCGCATCAAGTTGACGCAGCAGCTCAACTTCCCCCACTCGCTGGGGCTTCTCTACTCGGCATTCACCTACTACTGCGGCTTCCGGGTGAATTCGGGCGAATACAAACTGATGGGTTTGGCTCCCTACGGAGAACCCCGCCATGCCGATCGGATCCGAGAACGTCTGCTCGACCTGAAACCCGACGGTTCGTTCCGCATGGACATGTCCTACTTCAACTACTGCCAGGGTCTGACGATGACCTCACGGCGGTTCCACCAGTTGTTCGGCGGGCCGCCACGACAGCCCGAGTCGCCTCTGACCCAGCGCGAAATGGACCTGGCTGCCTCGGTGCAACAGGTCACCGAGGAGATCATGCTGCGGATGGTCCACCATCTTCATCGCCAGACGGGCTTGCCGAATCTTTGCCTCGCTGGGGGAGTGGCACTCAACTGCGTGGCCAACGGCCGCATCTTAAGGGAAGGGCCGTTCGAGAGAATCTGGATTCAACCGGCCGCCGGCGACGCGGGTGGGGCACTGGGCGTGGCCCTGTTCATCTGGCACCAATTGCTCGACCACCCGCGCGACGTCCAGCACCCCGACAGCCAGCAAGGCTCTTACCTTGGTCCGGCCTTTACGGAACAGGAAATTCGCCAGTTCCTCGACCGGACCGGTGCCCAGTACCAGCATTACGACGACGAAGACCAATTGTGCGACGATGTGGCCGGGTTGATCGAGCGTGGGCAGGTTGTGGGGTGGATGCAGGGCCGGATGGAATTCGGGCCCCGCGCCCTGGGCGGGAGGAGCATTCTCGGCGACGCCCGCAACAGCAGCATGCAATCGGTGATGAACCGAAAAATCAAATTCCGGGAGTCGTTTCGTCCCTTTGCCCCGTCCGTACTGGCCCACCACGCGGAGGAAGTGTTCGAGTTGCCGGCCGGCGAGGCAAGTCCCTACATGCTGCTGGTCGCGCCGGTCAGTGCCGCCCAGCGCTTGCCCATGGCACCTGGCGACAGCCAGCTCCATGGACTCGACAAGCTTAAGGCAATCCGCTCGACCGTGCCAGCAATCACCCACGTCGATGGTTCGGCAAGAGTCCAAACCGTGGATGGGCGGAACGGCCGTTATCATAAGCTATTGCAGAAGTTTTACGCCCGAACCGGTTCGCCCGTGCTGATCAACACCAGCTTCAACGTGCGCGGCGAACCGATCGTCCGCACGCCCGAGCAGGCTTATCAATGCTTCATGGCGACGCACATCGATGTACTGGTACTGGAGCGTTTTGTACTCCACAAAAGGCAGCAACCCGGCCTGGCCCAAGTGGACTTGGAGGATTACCTGGAAAAATTTCCGTTGGACTAGGGTGAGGGGGCCCCTCGGGGATCCGCTTTGCCACTTGATTGAACCCGTATGGAATGACGGACATTTTTATTAGCTCTCAACCCCCAGGCAGACGATGATTGAAATCAATTGGAATCCAAGCCGCAAAGAGCTCTGGGTTTTTTCGGCCCTCTGGCTGCTCTTCTTTGGCGTCGTCGCGGGCCTGGTCTATGCCAGGACCGGTTCGGCGACGGCGGCCGGGACGATTGGGGGCGTAGCGCTGCTAGTCGACTTGGTGGGCCTCTGTTTTCCCCGCTTTTTACGCATCGTGTACGTAGGTTGGATGCTGGCCGTGTTTCCGCTCGGCTGGGTTATTTCGCACCTGGCGATTGCCGTTGTATACTATCTGGTGCTGACACCCATGGGGTTGGCCTTGCGACTGTGGGGCCGCGATGCTTTGGGACGCAGTTGGGACCGAACCGCCGATTCGTACTGGCAACCTCACGAAGATCCCAACGACCCGGAGCGATACTTCCGCCAGTTTTAAAGGTTGCTGGCAACGCCTGGCTGCCAACACTCCGGAACCCCAACTTTTCATCCATGTTTCATCCATATACTTTAGTGGAGGTTGTTCGGTAAGTTTTACTGCCTGACCATAGGTATCTTTATCTAAGGATAATAAATAATCCTCAACCATTGGTCTGGCCTCATCATAGTATGCCTTGAGTGTTTCAGAGTGTCCAATAGCCTTTTTAGCAGAACCACCATTATCTATCTTGGCCAATAACTTTTTTACCTCTATAGTATCTTTATCCAATTCATCCGCAATCTTGGATCTGAATACATGACGGTCAGAAATCATCTCGTAATGTCTTGGATATTG